>DATJFD010000035.1:0-47089 GCA_035495855.1 Binatia bacterium
CTCGCTCATGCGCATGTTCCAGCGCCTGGCGGAGATCCCGGTGATGCTCCTGGCCTCGTGGCTCGCGGCGCGCGACATCGCCTGGGTGTTCGTCCTTTTCGCCGGCCTGAACGCGCTCCTGCTCCTCGCGCCGTTCCCGCCGCTCGCGGTCATCCGGAAGGCCAAGGAAAAACTCCCGCCGCATCTTCGTTGAAGGTGCGGTCTTTTTTGTGCCGACAAGAATGGGTCCCGCGGGTCCTGTCGGGGGTAACCACCCCGTCAGTGCTCGGGACGAGCCCTGCGCGCTGCCGGGGTCCCCGTTACCCCCGCCACCCGCGGTTCGTTCACCGGACGCCGGGCGTGCTATGAACGGTGGAAATCCGGCCCTCAATGGAAAACGTCCCAGTCTCGACCCGGCCGGATTTCTCGAAGGATCTCTTAACTCTGCTTCGACGGAACCGCACCATCGAAGGCTCCTCTAAGATCCTGCGAGAAATCCGGCCCGGTGAGATGAGGCGGCGCTTCATACTCGAGGCCGGATTTCTTTGTTGTCCAAAAACCTCCGGGAAACATCGGGCCGAGCGCGGAGGCCGCGCCGGGGCGTCCCGCGTCCGCCGTTCGGTCCCCGCCAGGCGGACCGCGGCGGACCGGGATGCCCCAGGCAGGCCGGCTCTTCGCGCCGCGCCCTCTTTCCTACAAGAGATAAAGAAGTGCTAATCTGTAGCCAGTTATGTCCCCGCGCAAGCCGATACTGTCCCGCAAGGCGCCCCAGCGCATCACCGGCAGCATGTTCTATAAGTACGACGCCTGTCCGCACTGGCTGTATTTCGACGCGCACGGCGACCCGAAAAAGATGACGAAGCGCACGGCCTTCGCCGAGATGCTGCTCGAGGGCGGCCGTCTCCATGAGAAGGACCTCATCGCCGGCATGGCCTTCGAGGAAGTGAAGGCCCGCGGTCTCGAGGCCCGCGCCAAGGCGACGCTCAAGCTCATGCGCGAGGGCGTCGAACGCATCTACCACGGCGTGCTCATGGACGACGAGTTCGTCGGCGAGCCGGACCTGCTCGAACGCAGCGATCACGCCGGCTCGGCCTTCGGCCCGTACCACTACGTCGCCGTCGACATCAAGAGCGCCGAACGGCTGTCGGACTCGCACAAGTACCAGCTGGCCTGCTACGGCGAGCTCCTTGAGCGCGCGCAAGGAGTGCGTCCCGTCGACGGCTTCATCCTCAACGCTTCGGGCGTGCGCGTCGGCTTCCCGCTCGCGGAGTTCATGCAGCAGTTCCGCGAAGCGGTCGAGGAGGTGCGCAAGTGCCTTGCCGGCGACCCGCCCCCGCCGCACGTCTCTTCCGGCTGCAAGCAGTCTCCCTGGTTCAAGGAATGCGTCGCCTTCGCCGAGGAGCGCGACGACATCGCCCTCCTCTACAACGTGAAGAAGAAGGTCGTGCGCGCGCTGCGCGAGCACGGCGTGCGCACCGTGCACGACGCCGCGAAGCTCGAGATCGACGAGCTGCACGGCAAGGACCCGTCGTTCAAGCGAGCGCTGCTCGAGCGCATCAAGCTCCAGGCGACCGCCCTCATCGAGCACAAGGACTTCGTCCGCAGGCGTTTCGAGCTGCCCGCCGCCCCGCTCGAGCTCTTCTTCGACATCGAGGGAGACCCGCTCGAAGAGGTCGAATACCTTTTCGGGTTCCTCGTCCGCCGCGGCGACCTCGAGCATTACGAGTACCAGCTGGCCGAACGGCCCGAGCAGGAAGGGGAGATGTGGGCCAAGTTCCTGGAATGGATCGACGCGCTCGAGGACGATTATGTCGTCTATCACTACGGCAGTTACGAAATGACGCGGCTCGGCATGCTGGAACGGCGCCACGGCGGCTCGGCCGAGCTCGACCGCTTCCGCGACCGCATGGTCGACCTCAACGAGATCGTGAAGGACTCGCTCGTCTTCCCGCTGTACTTCTACAGCATCAAGGACATAGGCAATTACATCGACTACAAGCGTTCGGACACCATCAAGGGCGGCGGCGAATCCGTGGCGTTCTACGAGGAATGGCTGAAGTCCGGCGACCGCAAGAAGCTCGACGACATCATCGAGTACAACAAGGACGACGTCCTCGCCACGCGCTGGCTGAAGGATTGGCTCGCGCATCGGCTGCTCGAACACGAGGCAGAGCTCGGTGAAAGTGGAAAGAGGAAAGTTTAACGTGGAGAGCGGAAAAACCGGCCTTGGGGGCCGGTTTTTTGACGATATCTTTTTTAGCCGCCGAACAGTCGTTTGTACCACGGCTTCTTTTTGGCGGGCTGCTGCTGGGGCTGCTGCTGCGGCGCGGCCTCCTGGCGGGACGGCCCCGCGGCGTCGAGCTGCCGTCGCGCCGCGTCCATCTGCGAGCGTTCCATCGCCGCGGCCTCGTTGCGCTTCTCGCCTTCGAGCTGCTGCCATTGGTCGGTGATCTCCCGCAGCCGTTCGCCCATCTTCTCGATCCCCGACAGGCGCCCGGCCTTCAGTTCGGCGTTCTTCTCCATCATCGCCGCCTGGTCGATGATGTCCTTCGGCGATTCGCCCTGGGCCATGCGCTGCGACACGTAGTCCATGGCCTCGCGGCTTCCCATCAGGGCGTTGCTGCGGCCCCTGCCGGGCATCGACGCCCTGGCGATGGACTGCACCTGCCGCTGCCAGTCGATGATGTTGCGCTGCACCGCGAGCTGCTCGGCCGCCTGGGAAGCAGACATGCCGAGGTCCTTCTGCGTCTCGGCCATGTCCGACTGCGCCACCTGGTACTCGCGCGAGAGCGAGAAGATCTTCCAGTCGCGGATCAGTTTGTCGACGCCCTTCTCGCCGCCGAGCTGGGCCATCTCCATGATCGCGCGCCCGTCGACGTTCATCATCACGTCCGCGCGCCCGTCGATGCGCTTGTTGCCGGCCGCGCCCGCGGCCTTGAGCGCCTCGAGCCGCGCGATCTCCGCGCGGGCGTCGCCGACCTCCTTCTCCCAGGTGCGCATCTGCATGTCCTTCTGCTCCTCGGCCTGTCGCGCCGCGCGCGCCTCGGGAGCCTCGCCCTTGATCTCGATCATCGCGCCGGAGATGTCGTCCGGCTTGCGGCCCGTGTCGTAGGCGGCCTCGGCGATCTGCTCCATGGTCTTGCCGGAAGCGAGCAGCTCCTGCAGCTCCGCGTCGTTCAGGTTGTCGTGCACGCCGTCGGAGGTGATCATCAGCTTCTGGCCGGGCTCGACGCGGACGGAGAAGACGTTGTCCTTGGTGACGCCGCCGGTCCCGATGGCGTTGAACAGCGTGTTCTTGGCGGAGCGCGTGTCGCGCATGCCGAAGTTCGCCCCGAGCTTCTGGAGGTCGGGAGGCAGCTGGCTGATGTCGTCCGTGTCCATGACCAGGTCGTACTGCTCGCGGGAGATCTGGCCCATGCGGTGGAGATAGCCGACCACGTTCTCGTCGATGGTCAGCTTGCGGAGCGTCTTGGTCTTCTCATCGAAGAGATAGACGCGGCTGTCGCCCACGTGCCCGATGACCGCTTCCTGCGAGCCGTCGGGATTGTCGACGAGCGCGACCATGTCCGCGGTCGTGCCCATCTGTTTCAGCTCCTTCTTGCGCGCGTCGTCGCCGCTGGCCGATGCCGCGTCGCGGTACGCCTTCACGTCCGCGTCCGCTTCCTGCATCGCCTTGAGCATATGCTCCTTGGTCTGCTCGACGGTGAGGCCCGGAGGCATTTCCGCCATGCGTTCGCTCAGGCGCGCCGAAGCGAGACGGCTCGCCACCACGCCGGTGCCGCCGCCTTCGCGGCCGCCCGAGATGCCGTCGAGCACGCCGAAGACCTTCTTGTCCTTGAGCTGGTCCGCGACCTTCAGTTCGCGCTCGCGCGCCTGGCGCACGGCCTCGGAATCCGCCGCGGAATCCTTGGTGTGCATCTCCGGCGGTTTGACCGCCTCCTCGCGCAGACGGATGACGTCGCCGAGCGCGGCGTCCTCGTTGCGGCCGGGATGGTCCTTGGACGCCCGGCTGTCGATCTTCGCCTCGGGGAGCGTGGACTCCTTGTTCTCGCGCGCGTCGCCTCGATACCCGTACTGTTCTCGGGACATAGGGACAAGGTGAATATCCCTTTGAGTTTAGCGGATTTTCACCTTTTTTTCAAGCGGCCGCGCGTTGCCTGCCGGTTCCTGACCCGCATGCTATACTGCATGCCGTAAACCGCTCACGCATCCCGCGTTATGCCGAAAGGATCGCCCGTCTCCTACGATCACGCCCTGATGTGGTCTTCGCGCGCCAGCGCTGGCGCCGCGGACGGCGAACGCGAGGCGCTCGCGAGGTCGCTCGGCCCGGTGAAGGCCAAGCTCATGGAGGACTGGCGCTCGGGCCGCGTCGGTTTCTTCTCCATCCCGGAACTGAAGGACGACCTGGCGGGCCTCAGGCGCGCGGCCGCGGACGTATCCAAGAAGTTCGACGACCTCATCGTCATCGGCATCGGCGGCTCCGACCTCGGCGCCCGAGCGCTCATCCGCGCCCTCGGCCGCGGGAAGGGGATGCGCGTGCATTTCATCGGCGCCAATACCGACCCCGACGAGATCGCCGCGCTGCTCGACCGCGTCGATCTGCGCAAGGCGGCCCTCAACGTCATCTCCAAGTCCGGCGACACCATCGAGCCGATGAGCGCCTTCGTGCTGTTGCGGGACCGGCTCGTCCGCAAGGTCGGCCTCGCCAAGCACCGCAAGCACGTCATCGCCACGACCGACCCGAAGTCGGGCACGCTGCGCCAGATCGCCGACCGTGAGGGTTACCGCACGCTGCCCGTTCCCGGCAAGATCGGCGGACGGTTCTCCGCGCTCACCACCGTCGGCCTTTTCCCCGCGGCCTGCGCCGGCATCGACGCTGCCGCGCTCGTGGCCGGCTGCAAGGAGGAACGCGAGGCCTTCGCCAAGACGGACGCCGGCGCCTCCGCCCCGCTGCTCTTCGCCGGGCTCCATCATGACGCCTATGTCCGCCGCGCCCAGCGCATCGACGTGCTCATGCCTTACGCCGACGGCCTGAAGGAGTTCGGCGCCTGGTTCCGCCAGCTGTGGGCCGAGAGCCTCGGCAAGAAGACCAGCCGCAGCGGCATGGTCGTCCATCACGGCATGACGCCGATCGCCGCGCTCGGCGCCACGGACCAGCACTCGCAGGTCCAACTCTACAACGAAGGCCCGGCCGACAAGATCGTGACCTTCATCGAGGTCGACGCCTTCCGCAAGGACTTCGCGGTGCCGAACCCGTACCCCGACCTCGAGGGCACCGCCTACATGGCCGGCCACCGTTTCACCGAGATCATCCACGCCGAACGCGCGGCCACCGCGCTCGCGCTCGCGAGGAACGGCAGGCCGAGCGGCACCATCCATCTGCCTGGCGTCGACGAGCGTTCGGTCGGCGCGCTGATGTGCTTCTTCATGCTCGCCACCGCCGCGGCGGCGGAACTGCTCGACATCGACGCCTATGACCAGCCGGGCGTCGAAGAGGGGAAGAAGGCGATGTACGCCATGTTGGGGCGTAAGGGTTATACCTTGTAGCTGCGAGCTTCGAGCTGCGAACTGGGATCAATTGAGGAACTTCCGATGGCACCCTCGAAGCTCGAAGCTCAAAGCTCGAAGTTGAAACGCACCGATCTTCTCGCCCGCTATGGAGCGCTGATAGCGTTCGCGGCGGCGATCCCCGCGATCGTCTATCTTGCCATGCAACCCGGACCGGCGGACCGTTTCCGGCCGCTGTTCATCGCCGAGCGCCCCGGTGCGGCCGCGCTGCGTTCGCGGGAGGGGCCGGCGGGTCCTGCCGGCGCCGTCGCCGAGTCCGACCACGTGCCGACGCCGGAGTTCGTGAAAGGCATCTACGTGAGCGCGGACACCGCGGCATCGGCCAGGCGTTTCTCCGAGCTCGTCTCGTTCGTCGATCGCACCGAGCTCAACGCGATGGTCATCGACCTGAAGGACGGGCGCGGCGCGCTTGCCTTCGCGCCGCAGACCGATTCGCTCAAGTCGTTCTCTGCGGAACGTCCGGGGCTCGGCTCGTTGCCGGACTTCGTGCGGCCGCTCCATGACAAGGGCATCTATCTCATCGCGCGCGTGTTCGTCTTCCAGGACCCGTGGCTCGTGGCGAAAAAGCCCGGGTACGCCGTGCAGAGGAAGGGCGGCGGCGTCTGGCGCGACCGCCGCGGCACGCCCTGGGTCGATCCCGCCGAGCGCGACGTCTGGAAATACGACGCCGCGATCGCGCGTGAAGCTTACGCGTCGGGCTTCGACGAAGTGCAGTTCGATTACATCCGCTTCGTGTCCGACGGCGACCTGCGCGCCGTCGCGTACCCCGCCTACGACGGCAAGACGCCGAAGGCCGAGGTCATCGCCGCCTTCTTCTCGTACCTGGACACGGAACTGCGCGCGAAGCACGGCATCCCCATCTCGGCGGACCTGTTCGGCCTGGTCATGGACCAGCACGAGACCGACCTCGGCATCGGCCAGCGGCTGGAGCCCGCGGCGCGCCATTTCGATTTCGTTTCGCCGATGGTCTATCCTTCGCATTACGCGAAGGGTTACCAGGGGTTCGCCAACCCCGCGGCGCATCCTTATGACGTGGCGCGGCACAGCCTCGTCGCCGGCTGGCCGGTGCTCGAGAAGCTCGAGGCCGAGGACGCCGCGCTCAAGGAGAAGAACCCCGGGCTCTCGTTGCGCGTCGCGACCATCCGTCCGTGGCTGCAGGACTTCGATCTCGGCGCGCACTACACCGCGGAGATGGTGAAGGACCAGATGAAGGCCGCCGTCGAAGCCAAGGCCAGCGGCTGGCTGTTCTGGAACGCCAAGAACGTCTATACGGCATCGGCCTATGCGCCGGAGCCGGAAGACGCGGGGGCGAGCATCGAAAAAAACGGGACGGAGTGATAGAATGAACGGACAGCATACCTATCCATTATGACCTCACGTCACCTCATCGTTATGTCGACCATTGCAGCGAGCCTTTTCCTCATGGGCGCCGGTTGCGGCAAGGGAGAGGTCGCCATCCCGGCGGACCAGGCCAACGGCGAATCAGCATTGTCGTCCGCGCAGGGCATCAGCTTCCGCGCGCCCGCGGACGGCGAGCCCGCGCCGGCGCCTTCGGCGGCCACGTCGGGCGAAGGAGCCAGGACGGCGCCGATGGTGCGCCCGACGAAGTTCCCCGGCGTGCTGCCGGCGGCAGAGATCCACGGCAAGCAGGTCCGCCTGAAGACGGACAAGGGCCTCATCGTCTTCGAGCTCCTCGACGCCGAAGCGCCGAAGACGGTCTCCAACTTCGTGGCCCTCGCCAAGAGCGGCTTCTATGACGGCCTGACGTTCCACCGCGTCGTGCCCGGCTTCGTGATCCAGGGCGGCGACCCCGAGGGCACCGGCATGGGCGGTCCCGGCTACAAGTTCGAGGACGAGCCCGTCCGCCTCGAGTACGATGCCGGCATCGTGGCGATGGCCAACGCCGGACCGAACACCAACGGCAGCCAGTTCTTCATCATGCTCGAAGACAATCCGTCGCTGCCGAAGCAATACACCATCTTCGGCCGCGTGACCCAGGGGCTGGACGTCGTTCGCTCCATCGCCGTGGGCGACCACATGACCACCGTGACCGTCGAGGACAAGAAATGATCCCGGAGTGAGTCCGGCCGATCCTCTCGACTTTCGACTCTCCACTTTCCACTCCCGCATGGAACCCCCGCTGCCGCCGCTGCACCCGCGCGTGCCCGAACTGCTCGAGCATCTGAACCTCCGCGTCGTCGACGCGATCAAGTGGAACGTCTTGTCGTGCACGGAAGCGGGGGACAAAGGCACGGAGCCGACGCTCATCCTCAAGTTCGGCAGCGACCGCCGCAAGGCCGAGAGCATCGCCTACGAGACGCGCATCCTGAGCGAAGTGCTGCCGACCCTCGACCAGAGCGGCTTCGAGCGCCTGGTGCTGCCGGAGTACGTGAACGACGGCATCCACGAAGGCCTGCGCTGGATGACCATGCGCTACATCAAGGGCGAGCCGCTGGTGTACGAATGGTCCGAGCTCACCTTCAAGCCGGACATCCTCGGCGGGAAGGGGATCAACGTCGCGGTCGCGCGGTCGGCCGTGGACGTGCTCCGCGACCTGCGCCTCGTCGACATCGGCTCGCTGCCGAAGTTCGTCCGCAAGTTCGATTTCAAGGAATGGCTGGACGGCTTCCATCTCAAGAGCGAGACGCTCGTCTCGCAGGGCATCATGGAGGCGTCGACCGTGGAGAACGCGCTCCGGCACTTCTCGGCGCGCGAGGTCGAGCGTTACGAAGGCTCGATGTTCACGAACGGCGATTTCTATCCGCGCAATTTCATCTTCCTGCCCAAAGGGAAGATCGCCGTGGTCGACTGGGTCGGCGGCATCGACCCGTGGGAGTTCGTGGCGATGTACGCCTGGCTGCTCATGTGGGGCAATCCCGCGTGGCAGCAGTCCTACGTCTCGGAGATCAAGAAGCATTTCCCGGTGGACCTGGAGGAGATGCAGATCGGCCTGCTCGTGAAGGCCTTCGATCAGGTCTACCGCTGGCGCGAACAGCCGGAGGAGTACATCGGCTTCGCGCGCACGCAGATGCTCGCCTATTTCCACCAGTGCCTCGACATCGATTACGTCAGGAAGATCTTCTCGTAGCTATGGGCCATGACGCCTCGGGAACGACGCTCCGCGACCTCGAGCGCGAGGCGAAGAGCGAATATCTGCCGATCATCGGGCCGGCGCAGGGCGACGAGCTTGAGCGCCTGGTGCGCGAGCGCGACCCCAGGCTGGCCGTCGAGGTCGGCGTGATGACCGGCTACGCCACCATCCGCATCGCGCGGAACCTTTCCGAGGGCGGCAGGCTCGTGGGCATCGAGATCAGCGAAGAGATGGCGCGCCGCGCCGAGAAGAACGTGGAGCGCGCGGGCCTCGCGGCGAAGTGCGACATCCGGCGGGGCGACGCGCACGACGAGCTCGGGAAGCTCGAAGGCGAGGTCGACCTGGCCTTCCTCGACGCCGAGAAAGGGCAGTACCTGAACTACCTGCACAAGCTCGAACCGAGGCTCGCGCCGGGCGCGATCGTCATCGCCGCGGGAGCGTCGGCGTCGTCCGAGCGCCTGCAGAAGTATTTCGACCACGTCCGCCTCTCCGGCCGTTACGAAAGCACGCATTTCGACGTCGAGGACGACGGGATGGAGGTGAGCCGCTTCAAGGGCTGAACCGGACGCGTCCTGGGACGCCCTGGAACGGGCGTTTTTTCGTATTGCCGGGAAGCCGGAAAAATGCTAAGATTACAGCATATGTCCCTTGGCCCCTCCCTTCGCGCGAGGCTCGCGGCCGTCCCGGTCGCCGCCTTTTTCGCGCTTTTTTCGGCGTTCATGGCGGTCGCGCCCGCTTACGCCATCACGGACGTCGTGTTCGGCGTCGGCGTTACGGCCCCGTCGCCCGGCTCCACCGTCAATGGGGTGGTCGGTTTCGCGGGCCATGCGTCCCAGGACGCGGCTTCAGGGAACTTCATCGTCACGTGGTCCGGCGGCACGGTCGGCGTGCCGGCGACGCACGCGGACGGCAACCTCCTCGACTGGACGGCCTCGTGGGACTCGACCTCTTCCCCGGACGGCGCATACGCCGTGTCCTTCCATGCCGTCCGCGCAAGCGACAGCATGTCCGCGACCTCGTCCCCGGTATCCTTCACGGTCTCGAACGGCGCCTTCACGGTCGGCATTACGGCCCCCTCCGCCGGCGCGACCTTGACCGGCGCCGCGGTCGCCATGGCGGCGACCACCTCTGCCGCCGCCGATTCGCTCACCTTCGTCCTGACGCCGTCCGGGCCCGGCTCGACGGTCACCGTGCCCGCGACAGGGCATAACGGCGGCACGTCATGGACCGCGTCCTGGGATTCCAACGCCGCGACGAACGGCGGCTACGCGCTCATCGCCCGGTCGTTCCACGGCGGCACGATGACGGAAAGCGACGCTCGGTCGGTCTCCGTCCTCAACGCTTCCTCGGGTCCCGCGCTGGCGGTCTCGCTCGGGTCCCCGACGGGCGGGGCGGTGCTCAGCGGTACGGCGACCTTCAATGCGACGACCAACATCGCCGCGACGGCGCTCACGTTCAACGTGCGCAACGGCGCGGGCGCGCTCATCGCCACGCTGCCGGCATCGAGCGGGTCGGGGACGGTGTGGACCGCGGCGTGGGATTCCACCGGCGTGACGAACGGTTCCTATGCGGTCAGGGCCGTCGCTTCGAAGGATGGCGTGAACGCCGAATCGACGCTCGTCTCCTTCACGGTCTCGAACGCCGTCGCGACGCCGCCGGAACCTTTGGTCGTCGGTCTGCTCTTGCCGGCGAACGGCGCGACCGTTTCCGGCGCCGTGCCTCTTTCCGCGCATACTTCCGCGACGCCGGACACGCTCGTCTTCATCGTCACGCAGTCCTTCGGCGATCATCAGGCGACGGTCATTCCCGCGTCCGGCTCCGGCTCGTCCTGGACCGCGACCTGGGACGCGTCGGCCGCCGCCAACGGCGCGTACGCGATCCTCGCGAGGGCCACCAAGAGCGGCGTCGATACCAGTTCGCCGGTCGCGACGGTGACGCTCGCCAACGCCGCGCCGACGCCTCCGCCCGCACCCGCGCCTTCGCCGGCCATGACGGTCGCGGTCACCTCGCCCGCGACAGGCGTGACGCTCACCGGCACGGCCACCTTCGTCGCGACGACCAGCGCCGCGCCGGGGTCGCTCGCGTTCATCCTGCGCGACGCCCTCCATCCCGACATCATCGCGTCCACGGTCAACGCGACGGGTTCGAACGGGAACATGATCTGGAGCGCGACCGTCAACACGGCGACCGTCGCGAACGGCTCCTATGCGCTCGTCGCGCGCGCGACCAAGGACGGCGTCGTGACGCCAAGCGCGGCCGTCGCGGTCATCGTCTCGAACGCCGCTCCGTCATCGACGACCCCCGTCGGCTTCGCCGTCACGCTGCCGGTCGCCGACGCGACGCTCTCCGGCAGCGTCACGCTTTCCGCCACCGCGAACCAGGCCATCGACGGTTTCACTTTCACCGTCACGGGAACGACGGCCGGCGCCGCGCCGAACGTCCTGACGGCGACCGGCAACGCGACCAAGACCGTCTGGAACGCGCCCTGGGACACGCGTTCCGTCCCGAACGGCGACTATGTCCTCGCGACCGTCGCGGTGAAGTCCGGCGCCCAGACCGCGGGCGAGCCGCGTCATTTCAAAGTTTCCAACTCCGCGGTCTCCGTCACCATCACGTCCCCTTCGAACAACGCCGAGGTCTCGGGTACGACGGAGATCCTCGTGGCGGCGCAGCCGTCGGCCAACGCGGTCTCCGTGAAGCTCACCAACACCCTGAACACGGCCATCACCAGCACCCGCAACGCGGCCTTCGACGCCGGCAGGCAGGTGTGGGTGGTCGCCTGGAACACGGTCGATTTCGCGAACGGCACGTACCGGATCGAGGCCAAGGCCACCGACGCCCAGGCGCATGACTTCCTCGCCGCGCCGGTGACGCTGAAGGTCGCGAACGCGTCCTCGACGACGACATCCACGCAGTTCACCGTCAGGGTCGTCGCACCTCTGGGCGGCGCCACCGTCTCGGGCAGCGTCGGGCTGGCCGCCGCGGTGACCGGCGACGCGGCGACCGTGCAGTTCTACATGAGCCCCGCGTCCGGCGAGATCCGCCGCGCCGACGCGCATTTCGACGCGACGCGGAGGCTGTGGCTCGCTTCCTGGCCCTCCGCCGAGAACCCCAACGGTACGTACACCGTCGGTGCGGTCGCCACCAACTCCTCGAACGCCAAGGCCGAGAGCGCCAAGGTCACGGTGACGGTGGCGAACGCCGCGCAGGCTCCCGCGCCGGCCCCCGCCGTCTTCGCGGTGCGACTCCTCGAACCCGCGGGCGGGAACGTCACGGGCAAGGTGCATTTCGTCGCGCAGACCGAAGGTGTCGCGGCCGGCGTCCGTTTCTTCGTGAAATTGAAAGGCGGCACCGTGCAACGGGAACTCGCGGGAGCGTCCGACGCGGCGCATCTCTTATGGGCCGCCGACTGGGACACCGCGCCGGAGATCGTCGGTACCTACGAAGGACTCGCGGTCGCCAAGAACGCGGCCGGCACGGAAGCGGCGAGCGCCGTCGTCACGATGTTCATCGAGCGGCTGGGCACGACGGCTCCCGCGCCGACGGGCACGACGACCGAGCCGAAGCCCGTCATGGTCGTCCTGCGGCCCGCGCCCGACGCGGTCCTTCACGGACCCGCCGGACTCGTCGCCGCTTCGCCGACCGCCGCCAAGGTGCGGTTCTCCGTCCGCGCGGCGGACGGCAAGGAAGTCTTCGCACATGACGCCGCCAAGGGAGACCTGGGCTGGTCCGTCCTGTGGGACACGTCCGCCGTTCCCGACGCGCGCTACCGCGTCGAGGCCGCCGCGTTCTCTTCCGCGGGCGACCGGATCGGCGCCGCCTCCGTCGGCGTGGGCGTCGCCAACGCCGCGGTCCGTCCTCCCTCCGGCCCCATCGAGATCGTCCCCACCGAGGCGGTGAAGGTCGCGATCAACGAGGCTCCCGCCGGGACCGCGCCGATCTCGTCCGAACAGCTGCCCAAGGAAGCGGGCGACGCCGCGGCCGCGCTCGACGCCGAGTGCGCCAAGAACGCCATTCCCGCGGAGCGCTGCATGGCCTGGCTGGCTCTCCGCCACCAGTCGTCGGAATGCCGCGACGCCGGCATCATCACCAAGGAAGAATGCGTCGCGTTCCTCAAGCATCGCCACGGCGGCGAGATGCCGGAATGCCAGGGCAAGAGCCCGGCCGAGTGCGGGCAGGAGATCGCGCGCCAGACCGCGGGCCTGCTCGACGTCTCGACGCTCCACGCGATGAAGGACACGGTCGTGCCGCACATCGGCGAAGTATTGCGCGTGCCGCCCCGCGTCGAACTGGCCGAGAGCGAGGGGACCGCGCCGGTGCCGCCGGAAGGCGTCGGCAAGGATTCTCCCGCGGCGATGACCGACCTGATGCCGTTCGCCAACCATCGCTACATGGCCGTGCGCGTGCACGCCTCGCCGTCCTTCGCGGCCGACGGCGGCGACGTCAGCCATGAATCCATGCCCGCGGTCCTGTTCGTCGACACCGACGGGGACCGCCTGCCGGACGACGTCGAGAAGCGCCTCGGCACGGATCCCGGCAAGGCCGACACCGACGGCGACGGCTTCGACGACGGCACCGAGGTCTCCAAAGGCTACAACCCGCTCGGCAAGGGCCGGCTCGCCGACAGCGGCCGCGCGCTCGCGCCGGTCGACGTGGCCATCGTGTCCGGCGCGCCCATCGAGCAGCCGAAGTCGGCCGGCAAGGAGCGCGAGGACCTGAAGGTCGACGAGGCGTCGACCCCCGAAGACAGCAAGACCGGCGGCATGGTCCTTAAGGGCCGCGGCCGGCCGGGCGAGGTCGTGACGGTCTTCGTCTACAGCTACCTGCCCGTGGTGTTCACCACGACGGTGCAGGACGACGGCACCTGGCAGTACGACCTCGGTTCCGAGCTGACCGACGGCCAGCATGAGGTTTACGCGACCGTCACGGACGACAGCGGCAAGATCGAGTCGAAGTCGAACCCGCTTTCCTTCTTCGTGGCCGAGGCCAAGGCCGTGGGCGCGGACGAGTTCTACAAGCCCGAAGAGGAATCTCCGGTCGCCTCTGCCAAGGTCCAGGAGCCCGTCCGCCAGCTGGCCGGCTGGTACCTGCTCGGCGGCGGCGTGCTCATCGTCGCCGCGCTGCTCCTCTCCTATATGCTGTTCATGCGGCCGAAGAAGACGATCGCCCCGCCACCGCCGCCGAAATAAAGTGAAAAGGGAAAAGAGAAAAGCTTAGAGGAAGAACATCCTCTAAGCTTTTTCCTTTTGCCTTTTTTCTGCATACCTCTTCTGTTATCATGCCGCGCATGACCGCACGCGTCCTCAAGGCCTCCGCGCGCCCGACGACCGCCGCTCTCCGCAGGCAGGTCTTGCGTTGGTTCGCCGGCCACGGCCGTGACCTGCCCTGGCGCAGGACGCGCGATCCCTGGCGGGTGCTCGTCTCGGAAGTGATGCTGCAACAGACGCAGGTCGACCGGGTCGTGCCGAAGTACGAGGAGTTCGTGCGGCGCTGGCCCGACCCCGCGTCCCTCGCCGCCGCGCCGCTCGGCGACGTGCTCGCCGCCTGGAGCGGCCTCGGCTACAACCGCCGCGCCGCGCGCCTGCGCGAGGCCGCCGCCGCGGTGGTCTCGCGGCACGCCGGCCGGATGCCGCGTTCCGTCGAGGAGCTCGAAGCGCTGCCCGGCGTCGGGCGCTACACGGCGAGGGCCGTGTCGTCCTTCGCCTACGGCGCCGACGTGACGCTCTGGGACACGAACGTGCGCCGCATCGTCCTGCGTTACTTGTTCGGCGGCGAGTTCTCGCGCCGCGAACCGTCCCTCGCCGATCTGGAAGCGGCGCTCGACGCAGCGTTGCCGCCCGGCCGCTCGCGCGACTGGCACGGCGCGCTCATGGACCTCGGTTCCGCGGTCTGTCTCGGCCGCGCGCCCCGCTGCGCCGACTGCCCGCTCATGCGTTCGTGCGCAGCCGCGCCGCGGTTCCTCGCCGGCCGCGCGCCGGCACGGTCCTTCGTCCGGCCGCAGCCCAAGTTCGAGGGTTCTCGGCGGCAGGCGAGGGGAGCGGTCGTCCGCATGCTCGCCCGCGCCGGCGACAAGGGCACGGCCGCGGCCGAAGTGGAGGCCGCGCTGGCGAGGCCGGACGCGGCCGCTGTCATCGACGCGCTCGTGAACGAGGGCCTCGCGGTCCGCGACGGCCGCTTGCTGCGGCTCCCTTAAGCTCGTCCGTTCACGCCGGGCCGTTTCCTTGGTATCATCAGCGCACGCGCTCCCCGGAAGCCCTATGAAGAAATTCAGATATCTCGCCATCCTCGCCGCCGTCGCCGTCGCCGGCTTCGCCCTCGGTCGCATCACCGGCAGCCCCGGTTCGTCGGTCAGCGAGAACATCCACCGTGAGTTCCCGCTGTTCCCCGCGCCGCCGAAGTCCGAACCCGGCCCGCCCAAGACCGAGACCCCGGTCAAGATCGAGAGCGACATCGTGCTCGAGGAACCGCCGGACGGCATGCATCCCGACGGCCCGTCGTTCCAGGTCTCCGGCCGGGCCAAGGCCGGCGGAGAGTCCATCCGCGTCCGCGTGCTCGATGCTCAAGGTGGCGTGCTCTTCGACCAGACCGCGACCGTGCCGGCGGGCGCTCCCGACACCTATGCCAGGTTCTCGCTGACCGCGGCGCTGCCGGCGCTGCCGACGGCGCCCGTCACGCTCGAGGTCGGGCGCGACGGCATGGAGGCGGCGGGCGGCCTCATCAGAAGGATCATCGTGTACGGCGCCGCGGACGACATCCCGGTGAAGGTCTATTTCACGAACGACCGGCTCGGTTCCGCGGGGCAGTGCGGCCTCGTTTATCCCGTCGAACGCGCGGTCGCCGGCAAGATCGCGATCTATCGCGCGGCGCTCGAACAGCTGCTCAAGGGACCGAACGCCGACGACGTCGCCGCCGGCTACCTCACTGCCATCCCCGGCAGCGTGACGCTCAAGTCCGTCGCGGCCGACGCGGCGGGCGTGGTCACCGCTGACTTCGACGATCGTCTGACCAGGGGCGTGTCCGGCACCTGCCGCATCGAGTCCATCCGCGCCCAGATCGGCGCCACGCTCAAGCAGTTCCCCGAGGTCCATGACGTCGTCATTTCCGTCAACGGGCGCACCGAAGGCGTCCTCGAACCGTGAACCCTATGCATGATCCGGCGGCGAAGATCCAAGAAGGCTGGGACGCGGTGATGCGGCGCGATCTCGCGGCCGCGGAGCGTCTGTTCGCGTCCGCCGCCGAAGAGGCGCCGGAGACCGCCGACGCCTGGAACGGGCTCGGCGCCGTGCATTTCGAGCGCGGCGAGCTGGAGGAGTCCCTGAAGTGCTACGAGCGCGCCCGCGACGCCGCGGCGCGGACGTACGGAGGCAAGATGCCCGCCAAGCTCACCTGGACCCCCGACGACAAGCCGGCGCTCCGGGCGCTCCACGGCATCGGTCTCAACAAGTTCCGTGCCGGCGACTTCGAGGGCGCCGAGGCGGCGTTCGAGGACCTGCTGCGACGCAACCCTGACGACAATCAGGGCGCCCATTTCCTGCTCGACGACATAAAGAAGAAGAAAAATCTTTGGAAGGAGGACCTATGAGCTTCAGACGTTTTTTCCTGTTCCTGCTCCTCATCGGAGCGACCGTCTACGCGTACTACTGGTACGTGCGCGGCATCAACCTTCTCCTGGGCCAGGACCAGGTCGAGCTTCCCCCGTATTCCATCGCCCAGCGCATCCCGCCGAAGAACGCGCCGTCGACCAACGCGGGCAAGCCCGCCGAACCTCCCAAGCCCGCGGGGCAGGAGTACGAATGGACCCTCGCCGCGCCGATGCCGACGCCGCGCGTCAACGTCGCCTCCGCCGCGATAGGTTCGAAGGTCTACGTCATCGGCGGCCTCGACGGTTTCGCGCGCACGATGTCCACGGTCGAGGTCTTCGATACCAAGACCAACGCGTGGACGAAGGCGCGTTCGCTGCCCAAGCCCGTCCATCACGCCGCCGCCGCGGCGGCGGGCGGGAAGATCTACGTTTTCGGGGGGCTGACCGGCCTCGCGGCCACGCCGACCGACGCGCTGTACATCTACGACCCCGACAAGGACGGATGGTCCCGCGGCAAGGACCTGCCTGACGCCGTGGGCGCCGCCGCGGTCGTCGCCGTCGACGGCAAGATCCACTTGCTGGGCGGCAAGAGCCTCGGTTCGGACGTCGATACGCATTACGTCTACGACATCGCGGCCAACACCTGGGATTCGCTCCCCGAGATGGTCGCCGGCCGGGAGCAGTTCGGCGCGGCCATCGTCGGGCGCAAGCTGTTCGTGTTCGGCGGAAGCCAGGGCGGCGTGCTCTACAACACCGACCAGGTCGACGTCTTCGACCTCGACCGCTCGGCCTGGGACCCGGCCGCGGCGATGCCGCTCAAGCGCAGCGATTTCACCCTGCTCCAGCAGGGCGACAAGGTCTTCCTGTTCGGCGGCGAAGGCCCGACCGCGACGTTCGACCAGGTGGACGTCTACGACGCCAAGACGGACCGCTGGACCACGCTCAAGGAGAGGATGCCCAGCGCGCGGCACGGCATGGGGGGCGCGATGATCGACGGGTCGTTCTTCCTCGTCGGCGGCGGCAAGCGCTCGGGGATCTCGGTCACCGATCTCAACGAGGTCATGAGCCCGATGAACCGGTAAGCGAGCCGCGAGCGCCGAGCTGCGAGCTTCAAGCTCGAAACTCGAAGCTCAAAGCTCGAAGCTCGCCATGAACGTCTTCTCCGTCTCCCAGTTCGTCGAGTTCCTGAACACCGCGCTCGCCACGGCCGTGTTCCCCGAAGGCGTGGTCATCGAGGGCGAGGTCGTGGAGTACCGCGTTTCCCAGCAGAAGTGGATCTGGTTCAAGCTGAAGGACGAGTCCGCGGTCGCGGAATGCTTCGCGACGGTCTGGCAGCTGCGGCAGCCGCTCGAGGACGGCATGATGGTCCGCGCTTACGGCGTGCCGAAGGTCCACCCGAAGAGCGGCAAGTTCTCGGTCACCATCGAACGCGTCGAGCTGGTGGGGGAGGGAGCGCTGCGCCGCGCCTTCGAGCTGATGCGCAGGAAGCTGGAGGCCGAAGGCCTCTTCGACCTCGGCCGCAAGCGCGCCATCCCGCGCTTCCCCGAGCGCATCGGGCTCATCGCCTCCAAGGAATCGGCGGCGTACGGCGATTTTATGCGCATCCTCAAGAACCGCTGGGGCGGGATGGAGATCAAGCTCATCGACGTGGCCGTGCAGGGACGCGACGCGGTCGCGGAGATCACCGCGGCGTTCCGCTGGTTCAACGACAACTCCCGCGCCGTCGACGTCCTGGTGCTCACGCGCGGCGGGGGCTCGATGGAGGACCTGCAGGCCTTCAACTCCGAAGAGGTCGCCCGCGCGGTGTTCTCCTCGGCCGTCCCCGTCGTCGTCGGCGTCGGCCATGAGCGCGACGAGACGCTCGCCGATTACGCCGCCGACGTCCGCGCCTCCACGCCGACGAACGCGGCCGAGCGGCTCGTGCCCGACCGCCGGGAGGTGCTCTCGCGGCTCGAAGGCGCGGTCCGCGGCATGGATTCCTCCATGCGCGCGGCGCTCTCCGGCAGGGCGCACCAGGTGGACGCGCTCGCGGGCCGCATCGAGGCGCACGCGCGCCATCGCATCGACGAGTTCCGCCATCTGCTGAAGGACTTCGGCCACCGCTTCGACCGCTTCGCCGCGGCGGTGCGCGAAAGGTCCCAGGCTTGCGACGCGATCGGACGGCTTCTGGCAACGCTCGACCCGCGCCGGCCGCTCGAGAAAGGCTACGCCATCGTTCGGGGGCCGGACGGCATCGTGAAGGACGCCGCCGCCGTGGACGCGGGCGCGACGCTGGAGATACAATTGCGGAAAGGAAGGCTCGGCGCCAAAGCGACCGGAAGAACGTAAGGGCGTCTTCCGTTCACCGTTTTCCGTTTTCGGGTCCGACCGAAAACCGCAAACGGCAAACGGTGAACCGAAAACCCCCCAACCCATGCCCAGACCCAAACCCGACACTAAGGACAAAGCCGAGGACTTCGGCGCCGCCTACAAGGAGCTCGAGGCCATCATCGAATGGTTCGAGCGCGAGGACGTCGACCTGGAGGAAGGCCTCAAGAAGTTCGAACGCGGCCTGCAGCTCGCCAAAGGCTGCAAGGCCCGGCTCAAGGAGGTCGAGAACCGCGTGACCGAGATCAAGGCGCGTTTCGGCGAGCTCGAGGCCGGCGACGACGAAGCCGATCAGGGCGCCCTCCTGTGATTCGGCGAGGCTGCAGGAACGTGCTATAATGAACGAGATATGAAGATCCCCGTCACCCAGAACACGCTCCTGCGGCTTATTTGCGTTACCGTGGGCTCCACGGCCTTCGCGCTCGTCGTCCCGGTCGGCGGCGATCCGTACGCGGGCAGCCTGCAGCTGGGGCTCATCATCTTCATGGCCATCACGCTCGCCGTCCTCATCTCCGAGGCCGCCATGCGCAGGCAGAAGCTGTTCGAGGCCGTCCGGATGGAGCTCAACAAGATCCGCCGCATCTACCATCTCGCCAAGAACCTCGCGGCCGCCGACGGCAAGTTCCGGACCTGGTTCACGGACATGCACGGGTACGTCTACGAGTACCTCACGTCCTTCGCGGGCAAGGATTTCGACGCCTACGACGGCCTCAACGCCTCGTTCCGCAAACTGAGCTACCATATCTACACCATCCCCGAGATCACGACCGCGAAGGAGGAGGCGCTGTTCAAGGACCTCCTGCGCACCACCGCGACGGTGGCCGAGTCGCGCCAGCAGATCAAGGAGCTGTGGGACAGCCGCCTCTCCGCCTACGGCTGGACCGTGGTGCTGCTCATGACGCTCGGCTTCGTCGTCGCGACGACGCTCGCGATGGGGGAGACGAACGCCTCGCGCCTCGCGGGCGGCATGCTCATCGGCGCGGCACTGCTCACCGTCGACCTGCTCTGGGAGACCGACACGCTCGCCGGAGAGAAGAAGCTGATGGCCAAGCGCTACGTCGATAACCTCGGCCGCCTCGAGCTCGGCCGCCGCGACTGACTATGAAGAACCACGCCAGCGGCCACGGACGGAAGGGGAACGCGGGCTATCGGACGCCCAGCACTTTCCGGTTCGAGAGCCAGAAAAGGACGCGCGACCAGCAGATCAAGAACAAGTTCACGAAACCCAAAGACCGGTCGTGACGCCTCGGCCCCGGCCGGGGTATTTTTTTTGAAGCGCTTACACGCAAGACCATGCCCCACTCCCAGGAAACGGTCGTCCTCTCGCTCGGCGGTTCGCTCATCGCGCCCAAGGAAGGCATCGACGTCGCCTTCCTGAAGAAGTTCTCGGACCTCATCCGGCGCCACGTGCGCAAGGGGCGGCGTTTCGTGATCATCTGCGGCGGCGGGACGACCGCGCGCGAGTACCAGCGCGCCGCGGCGAAGGTCACGAAGCTCACGCGCGACGACCTCGACTGGCTCGGCATCCACGCGACGCGGCTCAACGCGCATTTGCTGCGCACCGTCTTTCGCGGCCTGGCGCACCCGCGCATCATCACGGACCCGCACGAGGACATGCCCTCGCGCCGGCCGGTGGTCATCGGCGCCGGCTGGCGGCCGGGCTGCTCGACCGACTATGACGCCGTGCTGCTCGCGCGCCGCTACGATGCTTCGCGGCTCATCAACCTCTCGAACATCGCCTACGTCTACGACAAGGACCCGCGCGTCCACAAGGACGCCGTGGCGTTCCCGTCGCTCACCTGGAAGGAGTTCCGCAAGCGCTTCGGCAGCCGTTGGGACCCGGGGCTGAGCAGCCCGTTCGATCCGGTCGCGTCCAAGGAGGCGGAGCGGCTGGGGTTGTCCGTGATCATCGCCGAAGGCCGCGACCTGCCGAACCTGGAACGCATGCTCGAGGGCAAGCCGTTCAAGGGGACTTTGGTGGGATAGAACGAAAGAACAGAGGGCAGAGAACAGAGGTGAGAGGAGTGCGAGATGTTCAAAAAACGCCCTGCGCAAGCAGGGCGTTTTAGGATGCCTATTCCTCTAAGCTTTGTCCTCTGTCCTCTGTCCTTTTTTTACATTGACGAAAGCCGTCCTGATTTGGTATGAAATCGTCCATATGGCGCTCAAAGAGAAACTCACCATGTCGGTCGTGCCGATCGCGCTCGCCGTCGCGATCCTCGCCGTGATGGGCCTCATCGTCACGCGTGACGACCGCAGGCTTAGCGCGCGCAAGGAGGACACGCCCCCGCGCATCGAGTTCACCTGGAGCCCCGCGGGCCCGGTCTCGCTCAGGGAAATGAAGGGTTTCCTGACGATCAACGACGACTACGGCATCGACTTCACGACGTACAGGATGCGGCTGCCGGAGCTCGACAAGACCCTGGACATGCCGATCGACGGGCTCATCGGCAAGGACTATGAGCAGCCGATCTCGTTCTCCCTCCTCGCCGACAATCCCAAGCTCGCCGGCCACGACCGTCTGACGGTCGAGATCTCGGTGGCCGACGACCGCGGCCAGAAGTCGACGCTCACGCGCGTCATCATGCTGAAGACCAACTGAAGAAAGACGACGGACTACGGACGCCAGAGGACGGTTTGCAGCGGGCGAAAGCCCGCTCTTCTGTTGTCCGTGGTCCGTGAGCTGTCGTCCGTCCGGCGGCCCCTCCCAGGATTGTCCCGTCCGCGCGGATGGTGTATGATGCCCCTGAAAGGTCGATTGAACAATAATTCATACACTTAATCCGCACATTTATGCACATGCGAAAGACCATCGCCATCGCCTCGGCGGCATCGCTGCTCCTGGCCATGGCCATGCCCGCGCTCGCGGACGAGGACCACATGATGAAGCCCTCCTCCGTGAGGGTCGAGCTCAAGACCATCGGCGATTCTGGCGAGTCCGGCAGCGCCATGCTCACGCGCGAGGACGGCGGTACCAGGGTCGTCGTGACGCTCTCCGGAGAACCCTCCGGCGCGTCGCAGCCGGCGCACTTCCACAACGGTTCCTGCGCCGATCTCGGCGGCGTGAAGTGGGCCCTCAACGACATCGTGAACGGCGCATCGAACACGAAGCTCGACATCAGCCTCGACACGCTGCTCGGCAGCCTCCCGCTCGCGCTCAACACGCACAAGTCCGCCACCGAGATGGCCGTGAACATGGCCTGCGGCGACGTGAAGAAGCCCGAAACGGAAGGCAGGCCGGTCTTCGACGGCTCCTGCATGGCCGCCGCGACCGACAAGCGCGAGCCCGCGCTCGCCGACGCCTACAACGCCGAGAACACCGCCATCGTCGCGGCGCTGAACGCCCGCAAGACGGCGCTTCATGACGCCTGGCTCAAGCCGACCTTCACGGAGCGGCACCAGGCGCTCCGCCAGGCCTGGAAGGATTGGCGCGCGGCCGCGAAGAAGGCCCGCCAGGACTTCCGCAAGGCCCGCCATGAGGCTTGGAAGCAGTTCTACGCCGACCGCAAGGCCTGCCTCCTGAAGGACAGGGGCAACGACAACGGCACGGAAGGCGACGACCAGGACTAGAGTACGCGACCTGCCGAAACCGTCCCGCAGCATTGCGGGGCGGTTTTTGGTCCCGAACTTGACGGTCCGCGGCCTCTGCCGTATCCTGTGGACACAACCGAATCGCCGAAGACAATGGGTCCTGAACGGTTAAGCCCCGCGCGTGCGGGGGCCCATCGAGGTAGAAACCCCGGAGCGCCATCGGCGCCCATTGTCTGCGGTCATTCACGCAGATTTTTTTATCCCCTCGGGGATCCTTAAAGGTCGATCAGGAGGAAAAAGGCACCTACACACCGTACGTCACGTTATGGCCAAGACCAGGTCACGAAAGGAATCGGAGATCAAGGAGTTCGTCGAGGGCCTTAAGAACGCCAAGTCCGTGGTCTTCGCGGACCTCTCGGCGCTCAAGGTCAACGACGCCTCTTCGTTCCGCCGGACCGCCAAGAAGGAAGACGTCTCGATCAGCACGGCCAAGAAGACGCTCCTGCGCATCGCGCTCAAGGAAGCGGGCATCACGGCCGTCGATCCCAAGGCCCTCGGCGGCAGCGTTTCGATGCTCTTCGGCATGGGCGACGCGGTCGCTCCGGCCAAGGTGCTCGAGGCCTTCCGCAAGGACCACGACAACGTGAAGGTCCTCGCAGGCCTCCTCGACGGGCAGCTCATGTCCGTGGAGCAGGTCAAGGCGCTCGCCAAGCTCCCGTCCAAGCAGGAGCTCATCGGCCAGCTCGTCGGCACGCTCAACGCGCCCATCTCGGGCTTCGTCAACGTGCTCGCCGGCAACCTGCGCGGTCTCGTCACCGTGCTGGGAGCGATCAAGGACGCGAAAACCGCTTAATACCACGCATTACCTACGACTATGTCTGAGATGAAGAACGTTGAGGTCCCGGCCAAGTTCAAGGACCTCGTTGAATCCGTCGAGAAGATGACCGTCCTCGACCTCGCCGAGCTCGTGAAGCTCCTCGAGGACAAGTTCGGCGTTTCCGCCGCCGCCCCGGCCATGATGATGGCCGCCCCGGGCGCCGCCGCCGGCGCCGCGCCGGCCGAAGAGAAGACCTCGTTCAACGTCGAGCTCGCCGAGTCCGGCGCGAACAAGATCGGCGTGATCAAGGTCCTCCGCGAGATCACCCAGCTCGGCCTCAAGGAGGCCAAGGACCTCGTCGATGCCGCCCCGAAGATGGTGAAGGAAGGCGTCTCGAAGGCCGATGCCGACATGATGAAGAAGAAGCTCGAAGAGGCCGGCGCCAAGGTCAACCTGAAGTAAGCGCAAGCCAAAAAAGACCGCCGCAAGGCGGTCTTTTTTTACCTTTCGGCTTATTATGGCCGCCCGCCCGAGCATCGCATGGCCGCCGCGGCTCGCCTTGTATGCACCCCGCGGGTCCTGTCAGGGTTTTTACCCCGCAGGTGCTCGCGCGGCCCTGCGCGCCAGCGGGGGTCCCCCAAAACCCTGCCACCCGCGGTCCTAGGCCCGACGCCTCAGACAGTAGGGAAGGATGGAAATCCGGCCCCAGTGTCGCGGGAGGAAACCATGCACGGACGGGCCGGATTTCTCGCAATTCCTCCAAAACTCAGCTTCGATGGTGCTTATTTTTTGTCACCCTGAGCTTGGCCAGCTGAGCTGGCCTTGTTTCAGGTTCCAGAAATGCGCACCGGCGTGGATCCTGCCAGCCAATCTCGACTTCGGCGCGGGGTCATGCTACTTTCGTTCGCAGCACATTCCCAAGGAGGCAGCATGAAGGCAGGCATCGATCGCGGCACTTCGCGCATCAAGGCCGTCTGGCGGAAAGCCGACGGCGAGTATGGGTATCTCGCGTCTTCGGATGCGGACGAGGTGGCCGTCGCGCTCGTCGCGAACGGCGTCACGCATGCCCGGGTCACGGGCATCGGCGGATGGCCCTCGTCCGACCGCATCGAGATCACGCGCTGCACGGACGATCCCGTCGCGGACGAGATCGCGCTGCAGGCGGACGGAGCCAGGAAGATGTTCGGCCGGGACCTCCCGCCCGGCGGTTTCCTGCTCGTTTCCGTCGGCACGGGCACTTCCTACACCATGGTCCCTGCGGAGGGCAGGCAGGTCCGGTTCCCGTTGGGCAATTCCATCGGCGGAGGTTTCATCGAAGGTCTCGGCCTGCTCCAGGGTCTGGACGTCGGTGAGATCGGGCCGCTCGCCGAACAGGGGACGCCGCTCGACCTTCTCGTGAAGCATCTGGTGCCGTCGAAGGCGGGTTCCTTCGAAGGAGAGCTCGTGGTGTCCAACTTCGGCGGCGTCGCCAACCCCGGGCTCATCGGCTATGCGCACGCGTCCGAAGGAGGCAGGATCGAGGATATCTGCGCCACCATCGTCCACTGCGCGGCCGTGGCCGTCATCCGCGACGCGCTCATCCTGGGCATGATCCCCGGGTTCGCGGCGGACGACGTCGTCTTCATAGGCACGCCCGTCGCGAAGCTCGCGCCGCTGCGCGGCCATCTCGGCCGCTACGCCGCCTCGCTCGGCAAGCGCGCGCATTTCCCCGAGAAGGGGGCGTACGCCGCCGCTCTCGGGGCGCTGTACGCCGACTGAAATGAAAAGCCGCCCTTTCGGGCGGCTCTTTTTTTCGTTCTGGATCCCGGACAGCCCCGGCTTTCAGCCGGGTCTTCCGGGATGACGCGCGCAGAGGAAATGCGCGTCACTTCGCGTCGGGCAGAGAGAACTTGAGCAGCTGGTTCTTCACCGCGACGATAGCCGTCTTGCCCTTGGCGTCGACGGTGAAGTCGGCCGCGCCCTTGAGGGCGTCCGAGACATACTGACCCATGAGGGCGCCCGTCTTCTTGTTGAAGCGGAGGATGCGCGAGGGGCTGGCGTCGAGCACGAAGAGGTCGCCGTTCTCGCCTTCGGTGCGCAGGCGCAGGGGAGCGGTCACCGGGGGATCGGCGGCCGAGACCGTGAAGGGCTCCTGCAGGCCTTTGGTGATGCGCACGATGGAGCCGTCCTTGCGCAGCACGTAGACCGCGCCGTCGATGGCGATGGACACGCCCTGCGACAGGTCGGTGCCGTCCTTCAGGTAGAACTGCGGCTTGGAGAAGCCCTTGGCGTCCGCGGGATGGCGCATGATGCGGCTGTGGCTGGCGTCGAGCACGTAGAGGCGGGCGTTGTAGATGCCGGCGTCCGCGATGGCGCTGCCGTCGAGATCGACGTTCCTCTCGCTGGCCTTGCCGCGGGACGTCACGAAGGCGCCCTTGCCGTCGGCGGAGACAGCATAGACGTCATTGCCCTGCGCCAGGAAGACGAGGGGCGTCGTGCTGCCGGGAGCGTCGGCGACCTTCTCGACCGCGCCGTCGGCGCTGATCTTGAACACCTCGCCCTTCGTGTCAGCGCCCCAGACGAACCCTTCCGCGGCGGCCGCGAGCCTGGCGATGTCCGTGGCGCCGTCGCCCGACGTGATGCTCGCGAGGATCTGCGGTTCGCCGAGCTTCACCTCGCGGCGCAGCGCATCGTGCGCGTCCGCGATCTTCTTGCGGAGCTTGTCCTGGTTGGCGACCTCCTCCGGCTTCTTGCCCGGGAGCGCGTCGGTCGCGGCGGACGCCTCGGCCAGCAGCTGCTTGGCGCGGTCCTCATCGCGGTAGATCATGCTCGCCTCGGCCGAATCGATCTTCTGCTCGACGGCACCGATCTGCCGTTCGTACGCGGCGATCTTCTCTTCCTTGGCGCGGTTCCATGAGGCGACGGCGACGCCGCCCTTGGCAACGATCACGAGCGAGAGGGCCATGAACAACAGGACGCGGCTGAAGGTCGACAGTCCGTTGAAGCGGTCCACCAGGCCGTTCATGCCGGTATCGGTGCCTTCGCGCAGGCCTCGGATCGCGGCGCGCCGCTTTTCCTTGTTCGCCATGGCGGCCAGGAACGACCAACTCGCCTTGCCGGCGACGACAGCGCCATGGCCGGCCGCGGCCGCGCCCTTGGCGAGGGCCTGGACGACGACGGACGGCTTGGGCGGTTCCGGCGGGGCGGCGGGTTCGGCCGCGGCGGAGGCGGGCGGCTGCGCGGCGGCGGCCGCGGGGGCTTCGGCCGGCTTCGCCGGTTCAGGGGCCGCTTCATGCCCGTGGAAAAGACCGGAGACCTTCTTGGCGACGTCGCTGATGAGCGACGGGGCCATGGTCTCGCCGGTCTCGGATTGCGTCTTCAAAAGCTTGGCGATGGACGCGCCGGTCCCCGCGGGCTCCTGTTTTGCGCCGGAGGCGGGAGCAAGGGACGGATCGTTCTCCACGTAGCGCACCTCGGCCACGTCGATGACGAGCGCGGCCACGGCCATGTCCTGTTCGAGGGGCGAGAGGAGCTGGTTGATGACCGACGCGGCTGCTTCGGGCTCGTTCGCGATGATGGTCGCTTCGAGCTTCTCCTCGCCGAGATAGGTGCGCAGGTCGTGCGAGCAGAGGAGCAGGCGGTCGCGTTTGCCCATCCGGCCGGCGATGATGCTGCCGAAGCAGCGGCGGGCGTTGGCCGTCTTGAAGGGCGCCGCGGGCTCGGCCTTGCTGTCGTCCACGAGGTCGAAGGCCTTGGCCCTGCCGTTCGGCAGGGGATGATAGAGGAGGACGTTCGGCTTGCCCCACGTGGCGGCGACGACGTCATGGTCCTTCACCGCGATGATGGCCGAGGTGACCCGGTCCGCTTCGACGTCGAGACCGTACTCGCCGAAAAGGCGGTTGAGGGCGTGATTGGAGCGGCTGATGGCGGCCTCGAACAACTGGTCCTGCGGCGCGTCACCCGGCAGCTTGCGGACGGCCTCGGCCGCGCCGCGGACGAACGCGTCCTCGAGGTGCGCGGCGAGCGCCTCGCCTTTGCGTCCCTTGGTGTCGGCGGCGATCAGGCCGTAGACCCGGCCGATGCGCGCCGTGGTCTCGCGGTCCAGACGGAGGTCCAGCGTCTGCACGAACATGGCGCCTTTCCTGGCGTCCCATCGGACCACTTGGCTCATCCGCGCTCGCGTCTCGGACATAATTCCTGTTCGTTTCGGCCTCGTCCGGCCGGTTTTCCACACCTCCAAAGGATAACCCATTTCTCCGGAAAACGCATCGGCGCGGAAGACCATGCCGGGGGTCCTTTGCGGGCCGTTGACCGTCGAATACCGCCGCATTATACTCCATCCGTACCATAAGGCCATCAAGGGACGGCGCAAGGCCTCGCCCGGGCCGGCCGCGGCAAGCGAAAAAAACATGCTTGAACAACTTTTTGGTTCAAAAACCCGCATCCGCCTCCTTCGCCTTTTTTTGAACAATTCGAAGGACGCCTATTTCGTCCGCGAGCTGACGCGCAAGATCGGCGCGCAGATCAACGCCGTCAGGAACGAGCTCGATAACCTGGTGGAGATGGGGCTCGTGAGCACGGTCGCCGATTTCGAGGACGAAGACCCGGAGGACGCGTCCCGGCAGAAGAACCGCCGCTCGCTCCATCAGCGCAAGTACTACCGCATCAACACCGACGCCCTGCTCTATCCCGAGCTGCGCGCGCTGTTCATGAAGGCCCAGGTGATGCTCGAGAAGGACTTCGTCCGCAAGCTCTCGGTCGCTGGACCGATCTCGTACCTGGCCCTCACCGGCTTCTTCGTGAGCGAGGAGCCGTCGCCGACCGACCTGCTCATCGTCGGCAAGCTCAACCGCGACAGGCTCGCGACCGTCATCAAGAACTTCGAGCGCGAGGTCGGCCGGGAGGTCAACTACACGGCGCTCACGCCCCAGGAATACCGCTACCGCCGCGACGTCACCGACCGCTTCCTCTACAGCATCCTGGAATCGCGCAAGCTCGTGGTGATCGATACGCTGACCGAAAGATTGAACGCCGTCGCCTGAGGGCGGCGGTCTTCGTTATGAAACCCATCCTCCTCGCCCTCGCGGGCATGACCATCTACGCGGCGACGGGCGTCGTCATCGAACGCTGGCTCGGCAAAGCGTCCACTATGGCGCTGGTGCTGCTTTTCGCCGCGCCCATGGTGGCGATCGCCTCGGTCGTGCTCCTCGTGCAGCGCGGCCAGGGCCCGGTCTCGTTCCCGCGCGGCGGGCTGTTGTGGCTGACGGTCCTGCTGGGAGTGCTCTACTTCTTCGCCGATTATTTCTACCTCGGCGCGTTCACCTCCGGCGGCAACGCGCTGGTCATTTCGACCATCGCCATCATGGCGCCGGTGCTCACCGCCATCGCTCGGCATTTCCTGGTCGGCGGCTGGCCGAACGGCTATCAGATCGCGGGCTATGCCATGGCCGCCTGCGCCGTCCTGCTCCTGGCCAAGGGAGCGCCCGCCGTATGATCCTGTTCATCGATCTGCGCAACGACCGTCATGATTTCGCGGCCGTCGATGCCAAGAGAACGAAGTGGCTGACGACGCCGGCCGCGTCCTCGTCGAGCGGCCCGCTCGCCAAGGCGCTCAAGGCCTTCGGCATGCCGAAGCGGAAGCCGTCCGCCGTGGCCGTCGCCATGGGCGGCGAGCCCGGCAAGCGCGACGTCTCCTGGAGCGCGGTTCGCGCGGGCGTCGCCGCGGCGAACGCGCTGGCGCTCGCCTGGAACGTCCCCGCGGTCGCGGTGGCCGTTGCCGGGGACGAGTCCCGGCTGGCGCTCGAGGACATGGTCCGCAAGGTCGCGAAAGGCGCGGCGAGCGGCGCATGGGTGCCGGCCAAGTACAGCGGCGAGCCGACCATTACCCAAGCCAAGCCGTTGCTGTGAGAATAGAGAGTAAAGAATAAAGACAACAAAGAAGCGGGCCTTCGGCCCGCCTCTTTTTTATCTCTATTCTCTACTCTTTATTCTTCTCGTCTTTCGTGACCGCCATCAGGAAGCACGGAAAGACGTTCAGCGCCTCGAACTCGACGTGGACCGCTTCGAACCGCTTGGCGAGGTAGGGGACCATGAGCGGCGAATACTGATGGAAGACGACGAGCGTGCCGCCGGGCCGGAGCATCTTCTTGGCGGACGCCACGACCGCGTCGCGTTCTTCCTTCTTCAGATAGGTGAAAGGGATGCTGGCGATGACCGCGTCGGCGCGGCCGACGTCGCCGGGCAGGAGCTTTTCGAGGTCCTGGGCGCGGCCCTGGATGACGGTCGCGCGCGGATCGTAGGACTGCAGCGCGGCCGCGAAGGTCGGGTTGCGCTCGATGGCGACGTAGCGCGCGTCGGGCGCGAGCTTCGGCAGGATGGCGCGCATGGCCACGCCCTCGCCCGGGCCGAGCTCGATGAGCAGGCGGGTCGAGGCGAGGTCGAGGCGCTTCAGCAGCCGCCGCATGAGGTGCGGCGAGCTCGGATGGACCGCGGCGACGTGGCGGTCCTTGAGGAACTCGCGGAAGAACGAGACCTTATGTTTGGCGGCGGTGTTCATAAGCGAAGGACACCGTAACGCATCCCGGAACGGTTGTCGATACCGAGAGAGAGAAGGGGGAAAAAAGAGAAAAGCGAAAAGTTTAGAGGGTAGCCCTTCCTCTAAACTTTCCCCTTTTCCCTTTTCACTCTAAACTCTCACGGTATGTCCTGGTTCTTCGAGCCACCGCGTCCGGTCGAGACGAAAAGGAACGGCACCATGCGCCTGTCACGCTGGTTCGGCCGCTGGTCGCTCAAAGGCCACGACGGCACGGAGCAGGCCACGCCGTACATGGACGCGCTCTGGCGCACGGTGCTCGCCACCGTCGCGCGCCGGAAGCCGGAGGTCCGCCGCTGCCTGCTGCTCGGCGTCGCCATGGGCGCGACGTTCGCGATCGTCCGCAGGGACTGGCCCGAGGCGGCCGTCGTCGGCGTGGACTGGGAACCGTCGCTCTTCGACCTCGGCCGCAAGCTCGGCGTGCACCGCGGCGGCGCGGGTCTGGATTTCGTCGAAGGCGACGCCGCCGAGATGGTCCCCGCGCTCCGGGGGACGTTCGACCTCGCGCTCGTCGACCTCTTCAACGGCCGGCAGGTCGCCGCCGCCGTTTCGGACCCGCGTCTCCAGGACGCGGTCGCGGCCAAGCTCGGTCCCGGCGGCATCGTCGCGGTGAACTGCTTCGACCAGCCGAAGACGCTCGAAGGATGGACGGCGAGGTTCGGCCCTCCGACGATGGTCCGCTATCAGGGGAACCGCATCGGCATCTATGTGAAGTAGGGACGTTTTTTCCGTTTTCCGTATACCGTTTTCGGTTTTCGGACAATTTTGGTCTGCACGCCGAAAACGGAAAACCGAAAACCGAAAACGAACAAAAAAAGACCGGCCGAAAGCCGGTCATTGTCAAACGGATCCGCGCAGGATGGCGAGCGCCTTCTTGCCCCAGCCGAGAGAGCGCACCTGTTCAATGAGCGCCTCGTTCTTGGCGCCGGGCGCCTGGTCCCATACGCGGCGCTTCTTGCGCTTGCGGCCGTCCTTCTTGTCGGGCGGCGGCGCGTCGAGTTCGATCTCGATCTCGGGGTCTTCGCCGTCGTCGAGCAGGTGGTCGATCCAGGCGCGGGCCAGCTCCTTGGCCTGCTCCAGGTCGTCGCCGGAGAAGCCGATGTCGCTGCCCGATACCTTGATCGGGTAGACGATGCTGGGGAAGATCTCATCCCCGCAGCTCGAGCAGGTCCGATCCTCGGGGTCGTGATCGAGATCGCACTTCTCGCAGCGCCCGCCCTGCAGGGCACGGTAGATCTCGGCGATGAGCTTGCGATGGACGAACTCCTCGACGAGCGTCATGTCTCCGTAAAAGGGCATGCGCACCTCCTGGCATCATGGGAAAAGGACATCGTCGGAGCATAGCACTCCGGCGGGCGATGGCAACGCCGGAGCGAGGCCGCGCCGGGCGCCCGGATGGCCGGCGGGCCATGACCCCGGCCCCTTTCAACCTCGGGCCCTTTTTGCTACGGTGTCTGCTGTCTCGAAAAGGAAGCTTATGGAACCTGAAACCCGCCAAAGGCCGACGCGCAGCGACGAGGAGGGCCGGCGCCGCATCGGCGACAGGGCCTACCGCCTGCTCGAAATGGTGCCCGGATCGCTCGTCTGGCTGACGCTCGCGCTGGCCATCCTCCTGTCGTTCACGGCCCCGCTCGTCGCCATCTACTTCATCATCGTCTTCGACCTGTTCTGGCTGTTCAGGGTCACGTATTTCGTGGTGTTCCTGATCGCCTCATGGCGGCGCTATCGCCGCGACATCGGCATCGACTGGGCTGCGCGCGCCTCGGCGTTGCCCGGGTTCGGCAAGCTCTACCACGTCATCTTCCTGCCGACGTACAAGGAGGACATCGGCATCATCAGGACGACGATGCGCAGCCTGGTCGCCGCGGACTACCCCGGGATGAAGGACCGGTTCATCATCGTCCATACGGGCGAGAGCAGCGACAAGGAACGCTTCCTCTCGAACGCGCGGCTCATCGAGCAGGAGTTCGGCGCCGAGTTCTTCCGCTTCCTCACGGTCGTCCATCCCGTCGGGCTGCCCGGCGAGATCCCCGGCAAGGGGTCGAACATCAACCATGCCGGCCATCGCGCCAAGGAGCTCGTCGACGCGCTCGGCCTGCCGTACGAGGACGTCGTCGTCTCGTCCTTCGACATCGACACCTGCGTGCACCCGCAGTATTTCGCGCACCTCGCGTACAAATATCTCACGCATCCCAAACCGACGCGCACGTCGTACCAGCCCATCGCCCTCTACAACAACAACATGTGGGACGCGCCGGCGCCGGTGCGCGTCGCCGCCTTCGGCACGACCTTCTGGCTCATGACCGAGCTCACGCGGCCCGAGCGGCTGTTCACGTTCTCGTCGCACAGCATGTCGTTCAAGGCGCTCGTCGACGTCGGCTTCTGGCAGAAGGACATCGTCACCGAGGACTCGCGCATTTTTTTGCAATGCCTCGTGCGCTACGACGGCGATTACTCCGTGACGCCGATGTACATGCCGGTGTCGATGGACACGGTGATGGCGGAGACCTGGAGCAAGAGCCTCAAGAACCTCTACCTCCAGCAGCGGCGCTGGGCCTGGGGCGTGGAGCACTTCCCGTACCTGGTGAGCCGTTTCTGGAAGAACAAGGCCTTCCCGCTGCGCAAGAAGATCTTCCACATCTGGACGCTGGGCGAGGGCATGTACACCTGGGCCACCGCGCCGCTCATGATCTTCATCCTCGGCTACCTGCCGTTCTGGGTCGCGCCCGAGCGCATCCGCAGCTCGGTGCTGTTCCAGAGCACGCCGCACATGCTCGAGACGCTCATGCGCCTGGCGCTCGTCGGCGTGTTCGTCTCCGCGGTGCTCAGTTTCACGCTGCTGCCGCCGATGCCGAAGCACCGCCGCTACTACGGCAAGATCGTGATGTTCCTGCAGTGGGCGCTCGTCCCGGTGACCTTCATCCTCTTCGGCTCCATCCCGGCCATCGACGCGCAGACGCGGCTCATGCTCGGCAAGTACCTCGGCTTCAACGTCACCGAGAAGAAGCGCAAGGACCCCGTCGCCGCCGCGCCGATCGAAAGTAACGAAGGACCTGAGGGATCGAGTGGTTGAGTGCCGGACGCCGTGGTACGCTCAGCCACTCAGGTCCTCCATCTCTAGTTCCTCCATTCCTCCCATGGCTCACGTCGCGATCACCATCGTCACCTGGAACAGCATGAAGTACCTGCCGGAAGCGCTGGCCTCCATCGAGGCCCAGACCTTCCGCGACTGGTCGCTTTTGATCGTGGACAACGCCTCGACCGACGGCGTGGTCGAATACGTGCGCGGGCACCATCCGCGGGCGATGATCATCAGGAACACGCAGAACCTCGGCTTTTCGCGCGGGCACAACCAGGGCATCGCCTACGCCCGCGCGCAGCTCGCGCGCGAAGGGCAGGAGCTGTTCGTGCTCGTCACCAATCCCGACATCATCCTCGAACCGGACTACCTGGCGACCATCGTCGACGCGGTCGAGCGGCGGCCGGAGGTCGGCGCGGCGACGGGGAAGCTGCTCAAGGTCCGCGAGCGCGGCGAGGGAGAGCTGCGCGAAGGGGAGCGCACGTCGGTCATCGACACGACCGGCATCAAGGTCTACAAGAACCGGCGCATGGTGGAGCGCGGGGCGGGGGAATCGGACGAGACCGGCGCCTACGCCAAGACCGAGGAGGTCTTCGGCGTCTCCGGCGCGCTCGGCCTGTACCGGCTCTCTGCCCTCGACGACGCGGCGGTGAACGGCGAGGTCTTCGACGAGGACTTCTTCGTCTATAAGGAGGACGTCGACCTCGCCTGGAGGCTGCGGCTGCGCGGCTGGGCGGCGCTCTACGTGCCGCGCGCCAGGGCGTACCATTACCGCGCCGCGGCCGGCCGCGACCGCGCCACGTTCGTGGAGGTCGTGCGCGGGAGGCGCGGGCGGTCCAAGGTCGTCAATTTCTACTCGTACCGCAACCACCTGCTGCTGCTCGCCAAGGACGACCGGCCGTCGCTTCTGGACAGGCCGCGCATCTGCTGGTATGAACTGCGCAAGTTCCTCTACGTGCTGTTCGCGGAACCTTCGACGCTGCGCGGCTTCGGTTCGTACCTCAAGCTGCGCGGGAAGATCCGCCGCAAGCGCGCGGTCATCATGAAGAACGCCCGCGTCTCGGCGAAAGAGATGCGGAAGTGGTTCGTCTAAGTAGAGTAGAAAAGTCGAGAGTCCAAAGTCGAAAGCACGCGCTCTCGACTCTCGACTCTCGGCTCTCGACTCCCATGGACCTGTCCATCATCATCCTCAACTACAAGAGCAAGGGCCTCGTCCGCCAGTGCGTGAAGACGATAGGGCTCGTCGAGCCGAAGGTCTCGTACGAGATCATCGTCGTGGACAACGATTCGCGCGACGGCGTGGGCGCGATGCTCGCCGAACGCCACCCCGAGGTCCGCTTCATCCAGTCGCCCGCGAACATCGGTTACGCGGCGGGCAACAACCTCGGCATCAAGGTCGCCCGCGGCCGCTACGTCGTCATCATGAACCCGGACATCACCGTCCGCCCGGGGTCGCTCGAGGCCATGACCGCCTACATGGACACGCATCCTGAGGTCGGCGTGCTGGGCCCGAAGCTGGTGCATCCCGACGGGAGCATCGACCCGTCCTGCTACCGCTTCCCCGACTACGCCATCCCGGTCTACCGCCGCACGCCGCTCGGCAGGCTGCCGTCGGCGCAAAAGGCCGTGTCCTCCTACCTGATGGAGGACTACGACCACGAGGAGACGCGCGACGTCGACTGGCTGCTCGGCGCGGTGCTCATGGTGCGGCGTCCCGCGCTCGAACAGGTCGGCACGCTCGACGAGCGCTATTTCCTGTACTTCGAGGACACCGACTGGTGCCGCCGTTTCTGGCAGGCGGGCTGGCGCGTGGTGTATTTCACGGGGGCGAAGATGGTACACTACCATGAGCGCCTTTCCGCCCAGGGGAACTGGCTCACGAGCCCGTTCCGCAAGTCCACGCGCATCCACATCGCGAGCTGCGTCAAGTACTTCATGAAGTGGAAGGCGGTGAAAGAGTAGAGACCCGAAGGTCGGAGGCCTGAGCGCGCGACCGCGCTGGATTTTGGCGCTCTGACCTCTAACCTCGATCCCGTTCCCGCATGTTCCGCCGCTCCCACAACCTTCTGCACGCGAAGCCGGCGTTCCGGAAGCCGGTCCATCCGGCGGCGAAGGCCCTGTCCATCGTCGCCATCGTCCTCATGTTCGTCGTCGGCGTCACGGCCCTGATCGTGGCGCCGTTCTGGTACATCAGCGAGAAGGTCTACACCCGGCTCGAGGCCGCGAAGGCCGACCTCGCGCTCGCGCAGCAGGAGGCCGAACGGCTCAGCTTCCCGCAGGCCATCGACGACGTCGAAAGCGCGGAAGCCCAGTTCGCCGAGGCGCGCACGCAGCTTCAGGCGCTCGAACCTTTCGCCGGCGTCCCGTTCATCGGCCCGCATGTCGTCGCCGCCGACCGCGTCATCGCGTCCGGCGCCGCCGCCTCGTCGGCGGTCCGCGACGTGCTCGGCGTCGCCGACGGCATCGCCGCCGTGGTGCGCGAGACCGAGGGGCTCTCCGGCGCGCTCCAGGGATCGCTGCCGGACGCCGCCAAGCTCTTCAAGGACCTGACGCCCGAGCAGAAGCGCAGGATGCTCGCCGCCTTCGCGGACGGCGTGCCCGACATGCGCGACGCGCTCGAGAAGATCGACGCGGCCATCGCCGCCTACGACGAGATCCCGCAGGATGACATCGCCGCGCCGTTCGCCGCCTCGCTCAAGCCCTTCCGCGAAAAGCTCGTCGCCATCCGCCAGGGCATCGCCACCATCCTCCCGCTCGCCGAAACCGTCCCGAAGGTCCTCGGCTATCCCGAGGCGAAGAACTACCTGTTCTTCTTCCAGAACAACACGGAGCTCCGGCCGACCGGCGGCTTCCTCGGCGTCTACGGCCTGGCCACGGTGAAGGACGCGGACCTCGCGTCGCTCGTCACCGACGACGTGTACTCGCTCGACGGCCCTTCGGAGACCGTGCTGCGGCCGACCGCGCCCGCCCCCATCCGCAAATACATCGGCGTGGACAAGTGGTACCTGCGCGACGCCAACTGGTCCCCGGACTTCATGGTCTCGTCCTCCTTCATGGCGCAGTTCTTCACCGACGAGGCCGCCGTCGCGTACGGCACCAAGCCGCCGCCCGTGGACGGCATCATCGCCGTGGACCCGGAGATCGCCAAGGACGCGCTGCGCATGACCGGACCGCTCACGGTCGACGGTAAGACGTTCACCGCGGACAACGTCGTCGACCAGCTCGAGTTCGCGGTCGAGAAAGGCTTCGTGCAGGAGGGCGTCGCCTTCCACGCGCGCAAGGGGATCGTCGGCCGGCTGGTGCAGGCGGTCGTGGACAAGCTGAAGTCGATGCCGGTAAGCACGCTCGTGGAAGCCGTCGGCATGGTCCATCGCAACCTCGCGGAAGGCCACATCCTCATCTCCATGCGCGATCCGGAGCTGCAGACCATCGTCCTGAACAACGACTGGGGCGGGAAGCTCAAGAACGTCCGCGGCGATTACCTGACCGTCATCGACGCGAACCTCGCGAGCCTGAAGACGGACCCCGCGGTGCAGCGGACCATCGCCTACGCCATCGCGCCGCGGCCGGACGGGTCCTTCCTCGGCACGGTGCGCATCACCTACGACCACAAAGGCCATTTCGACTGGAAGACCACGCGGTACCGGACCTACACGCGCATCTACGTGCCGCAGGGTTCCGTCTTCCAGGGCGTGTCGGGCGCGATGGAGAACGACAAATTGAAGGACCCGGGCCGCCACCCGGGGCAGGCCGACGTCGGCGACGAGCTGGGCCGCAAATGGTTCGGCGCGTTCATCTCGGTCGAGCCGGGGGAAAAGCGCACCCTGGAATTCCGCTACGTTCTGGCCCCGGACGTGGCCAAGGCGATCAAGGCGGGCTCGTACCACCTGGACGCGGAGAAACAGCCCGGGACCGTCTCGCGCGGATTGACGCTGGACCTCGATTTTGGTAAGAATCTGTCGTCCGCGGAACCTCCGGAAGACCGCTCGCAATGGGGCGACAAGAAATATCGCTTCACGACCGACCTCCGGATAGACCGCGCTTTCGATATAGGTTTGTAGGGAGCCGCGAACGACGGGCTGCGAGCGAACTCGCGACGAAAGCTCGAAGCTCGAAGCTCATAGCTTGAAGCTCCGCATGTTCATCCCGAAGATCGGCATCGACCTGGGCACCACGACGGTGCTCGTCTACGTTCCGAAGAGGGGGGTCATCATCCATGAACCCTCCGTCGTTGCGGTATCCTCGGTCGACAACAAGGTCCTGGCCGTCGGCAAGGAGGCCAAGGACATGCTCGGCCGCACGCCGGACACCATCATCGCGCACCGCCCGCTGAAGGACGGCGTCATCGCCAACTACCGCATGACGGAAGCGATGCTGCGGTACTTCATCAACAAGGCTCTCGGCGGCGCGCGCCTGTTCCGCCCCGAGGTCATGGTCGCCGTCCCCGGCGGCATCACGTCCACCGAGCGCCGCGCCGTCATCGACGCCACCATCCGCGCCGGCGCCCGCGCCGCGTACATCATCAAGGAGCCGATCGTCGCCGCCATCGGCGCGGACATCCCCATCGGCAGCGCCTCGGGCCACATGATCATCGACATCGGCGGCGGCACGATGGAGGCCGCGGTCATCTCGCTCGGCGGCATCGTGTCGTCGGCGTCGGTCCGCATCGGCGGCAACAAGTTCGACGCGGCCATCCAGGAGTTCATCCGCCGCAAGTACGGCCTGGCGATCGGCGAACGCACCGCCGAGGAGATCAAGATCGACATCGGCTCCGCCATGTACCTCAAGGAGAAGCTGGCCAAGGACGTGAAGGGCCGCGACATGGTCACGGGCCTCCCGCGCGTCATCGCCGTCACCTCCGACGACGTCACCGAAGCGATCCAGCACGAACTGACCGGCCTCATCGCCGCGCTCAAGGAGGTCCTGAACGTCACGCCGCCGGAACTCTCCGCCGACGTCATGGAGAAGGGCATGATCCTCTCGGGCGGTTCCTCGCAGCTGCGCAACCTCGCCGACCTTTTCGCGGAAGCCACGGGCGTGCCGGCCTACGTCGCCGACGACCCGCAGCTGTGCGTGGCCAAGGGCACGGGCATCGCGCTCGAGAACCTCGCTTCGTACAAGCGGTCCATCCTTGCAACGAGATAAAAGAACAAAGAACGGAGAGAGCATAAAGAAACCCCGCTCGAGAGAGCGGGGTTTTTGGTTCATTGTTCGACGAGCTCGACGAAGGCGCGTTCCGGCGCGAGATGCTCCTTCATGAGCTTCGCGACATCCTCGGGGTCGGTGGCCTCGAGCGCGGCGAGCGCTTCGGCGACCGTGCGCGGGCGCCCGGCGACGATCACGGCCTGCGCGGCCGTGTCGAGCGTCTCGTCGACGCTGAACTCCAGGAACTCGAGCGCCAGCCCGTATTCGACCTTGAGGCGCGGCACCTCGGCGGCGACCTCGTCGGCCTCGCGCACGGCCTGCTCGATGATCGAGCGGGCGAGGGCGGCTTTCTTCGGCGCGACCTGCGTGCCGATGCCGAAGACGCGATGGTCCGCGAAGGCGTGGTCGTGCACGCCGACGCTGTAGGTCGCGCGCAGCCGTTCGCGGATCCGCTCGACGAGCGTCTCCGAGAGCGCGTTCCTGGCCAGGATGACCGGCGCTTTCGGACCCGAGGGCATGTGCCAGGCGTAGCGGACCTCCATCTTGGTGACGCGGCCCTCCTTGCGCTGCAGATGCTCGCGCGGGTCCGGGACGCCGAAGACGGGCGGAGCGTCCGGCGGCGCGGGGACGAACCCCGGGCTCGCCTGCCCGAACGCCGCTTCCGCGGTCCGGAGCAGCTCGTCCTCGTCGATGCCGCCGACGGCGATGAGCGTCATGTTCGCCGGATGATAGAAGCGGGCGTGCGCGGCGCGGGCGTCGTCGAGGGTCAACCCGTCGAGCACCGCGTCCTCCGCCCAGCCGTCGACCGACGCCAGCCTGTGCGCGCCGTAGACGGCGCGGCGGCGGACCCTCTCGGTCTCGCGGTCCTCGGGATCGGACGCCTCTTCGCGTTCGCGGCGGATGATCTCGCGTTCCTTCTCGAGGTCGGAATCGAGCGTCGGCGCGAGCGTGAGGTCTCGGAGGAAACCCAGCAGCGGCGCGAACCGCTCGGTCGCGGCCTTGCCGCCGTAGGCCGAGAAGTCGAGATGCGTCTCGCCGAGCGAGACGTCGAGGCGCTGGAGCTTGAGCCAGCGCTCGAGCTCGATGAGCGACAGCTTGGGTCGTCCGCGCGTCCCGGCGGAAAGCAGGTGCTCCAGCAGATGCATGAGCTCCTCCTTGCCGACGGGATCGTGGCGGTTGCCGCCGTGGACCATCAGCTTGCTTCCGACGAAAGCGAGCGGACGGTGCTGGAAGAAGATGCGCAGGCCGGAGGACAGCACATGTTCCCTGAACGACATCGGATCGTGTTGCATCGTACCGCTCCTTTGAAAGGGCTGCTGTTCTCTTATCGGCTGCGGCGCGGACCGTCAAACGAAAAAACCGCCCTCACAGGGCGGCGTCGCCGGTTCAGCGCACCTGCGGCGCCGTGCCCAGCAGGTATTCGCGATAGATGTTGTCCGTGCCGTAGCGGTAGTAGGACATGAGCCGCTGCGTCGCGTCGGACGGGCCGCCGCCGGCGGAAGCCGAGGCGAGCACCTCGTCGGTGCAGGCGCCGGGCTTGAACGCGCAGCACTGCTGGCCGCGGTCGAAGTAGAGAAGGTGCGGGTCCGATTCGCCGACGGTGCGCGACGGTCCGGCGTCGCCGCCCAGCTTGCGGGCGGCTTCGGCGGCGTCGGCCGCGATGACGATGCAGACGATGCGGGCGTGGTGGTACTTGTCGATGCCTACGAGAATGAACGGCTTCATCGGTCGGCCTCCTTCGTGCTGGGAATGACGCGTGCGGAACCGTAATAAAAAAACGCCGCACGGTCAACCGTGCGGCTTTTTGGGATCGGAGGCCGCGGCGAGCCGCGCCAGCAGGCTGTAGTGCTGCTGCGTCAGCGCCGCGGGCATCCTTTCGCGGAACTTCGCCAGGAAGGCGCCGTTCCTTTCGGCCTCGGCGGTCCATTCCGCGGCGTCGACGGCGAGGAGCGCGTCGAGCGCGCCTTCGCCGAGCGAGAGCCCGGTCAGGTCGAGTCCTTCCTTCGCGGGGACGATGCCGATCGGCGTGGCGACGCCTTCGGCCGCGCCTTCGATGCGGTCGATCATCCATTGCAGCACCCGGACGTTCTCGCCGAAGCCGGGCCAGAGGAACTTCCCGTCGTCGCCGGTGCGGAACCAGTTGACATGGAAGATCCTCGGCGCGCGCGCGGCGCGGCGTCCCGTGGCCAGCCAATGGGCGAAGTAATCGCCCATGTCGTAGCCGCAGAACGGCAGCATCGCCATCGGGTCGTTCCGTGGAACGCCGACGGCGCCGGTCGCGGCCGCGGTGGTCTCGGAGACCATCGTCGCGCCGACGTAGACGCCGTGGTCCCAGCCGAACGATTCGTAGACGAGCGGCGCGGCTTTGGCGCGCCTGCCGCCGAAGACGATCGCGTCGATAGGAACGCCCTGCGTCGCATCGAACGACGCGCCGACCGTGGGGCAATGGCCCGCCGGCACGGTGAAGCGCGAGTTCGGATGCGCGGCGGGGCGTCCCTGTTCCGGCGACCACGCCGTGCCGTCCCAGGCGGTGAGGCCCTGGGGCGGGGGATGGCCGATGCCTTCCCACCAGGGCGAACCGTCCGCCGAGAGCGCGACGTTGGTGTAGATGACGTCGCGTTCGAGCATGCGCATGGCGTTCGGGTTCGAGCGGACGCTCGTCCCCGGCACCACGCCGAACATGCCCGCTTCCGGATTGATCGCCCAGAGCCGACCGTCGGCGCCGACGCGCAGCCAGGCGATGTCGTCGCCGAGCGTCTCCACCTTGTAGCCCTTTTCCTTGAGGGCAGGCGAGAGCATGGCGAGGTTCGTCTTGCCGCAGGCGCTCGGGAAGGCCGCGCAGAACCAGGTCGTGCGGCCGGACGGCGCGGTGAGCCCCATGATGAGCATGTGCTCGGCCAGCCAGTCTTCGTCGCGCGCCTGGACGCTCGCGATGCGGAGCGCGTGGCACTTCTTCGGGAGCAGGGCGTTGCCGCCGTATCCCGAGTTGATGCTCCAGACCGCCCTCGCTTCCGGGAAGTGGCAGATGAACCGCTTGTCCGGATCGAGCGTTCCCGTGGAATGCAGGCCCTTCACGAACGGCTCGCCCGCCGCGATGCGGTCGAGCGCGGCGCCGCCGACGCGCGTCATGCGCAGCAGCGAGAGCGCCACGTACGGGCTGTCCGTCAGCTCCACGCCGACGCGGCTCGCGGGGGAACCCGCGGGACCGAGGACGTAGGGGATGACGTACATCGTGCGGCCGGCCATCGCGTTCCGGAACAGCGGCCAGACCTCGTCGGCGGCCCGCCGCGGGCTCATCCAGTTGTTGGTCGGGCCCGCGTCGCCTTCGTCCGCGGAGCAGATGAAGGTCGACTTCTCGGTCCGCGCGACGTCGCGCGGGTCCGAGCGGTGCAGGTAGCAGTCCGGGTGCCGCTGCTGGTCGAGCGGGAGGAGCGATCCGTCCGCGAGCATGAGCGCGCGCAGTTCCGCTTCCTCTTCCGCGCCGCCGCGGCAGGTCCGGACGTTCGCGGGAGCGCAATGCTCCGCGGCCGCCGCCAGCCATTCCGAATATGTTGGTGCTTCCATGGGGTGTGCCTTTGGTGATGCGAAGGAACATCGCTCGGCAAGCGTTCAGGCCGAGGATGGGATGCACCGTAACGCCCGGGGGCGGGGGTGTCAAAATTGACGCTGCCTGCCCGCGATGATAAGAGAAGGGGGCTGCGCGACGCGCGGACCGCGGGCGCGCACCCTTTGAAAATTAACCAACGGCACATGAAGAGATCCATCGGCATCGCGCTCGCCGCGGCGGCCATCGGATGGTTCCTGCCGCTCGCCACGCACGCGATGGAAGCCGCGCCCGCGGACCCGAACCTCGGCAAAGTGCTGCTCGACGTCTCGTCGCACGGCGAGGCCTGGTACGTGAACCCGCAGACGCGCGCGCGGGTCTATCTCGGCCGCCCCGAGGAGGCGCTCGAACGACTCAAGGACCGCGCGGTGTACATCGGTTTCGAGAACATCGCCCGGATCGGCGAGGCCGAGGGGCAGCCCTGCGACGCGGACTACGCCAAGGCGCAGGCCGGCCTGGTGCTCGCGCCGGACGACCTCGTCGGCGCGGCCTGGTACGTCGACCCCGCGACCGGCATGCGCGAACGGCTGGCAGTCCCCGACGACGCCTGGCGCATCATGCGCGCCGGAACGCCCGCGTCCGCCGCGACGCTCGCGGCGATCCCGGTCGAAGCCTCCGTCGCGCCCGAGAAGACCGCGGTCGCCATCGTGAAGAAGGTCAGGAACGCGGACACGCTCGAGCTCGAAAGCGGCAAGACGGTCAGGATCCTGAGCGTCACTACGCCGTCGAACCCCGAGCTGCAGGAAGCGGCGATCGCGAAGCTCCGCCCGCTCGTCGAAGGGAAGCCCGTGCTGCTCGAACGCGACCGCTCCGGCGACGACGTCGACGGCGCCATGCTGCGCCACGTGCACGCGGGAGCCGCCAACCTCGGCTACGAGCTGGTGCGCGGAGGGCTCGCCTTCCACGACATCAAGTTCCCGGACTACAAGTACGCCGAGCTGTACATCGTCGGTTCCATCGACGCCGCGCGGCTCCGGAAAGGGTTCTGGGACAACCCATCGAATCGAAAGTGACACGCGGAGTCGAGAGTCGAAAGTCGAGAGTGAAAAAAAAGAACCGGTCGGCTGTTGAGAGCCGGCCGGTTTTTCGTTGGAGAAGGAACTAGTTCGCCCAGGGCGCGATGCGCCGCTTGGGGTCGTCGGGGTCGATGCCGTACAGCATCATCGCGAGCGCGTCGGCCTCGGCGAGGATCTTCGTCCTGTCGCGCAGGCCGGCGATCCACTGCGGCGGGATGCCGGAGAGGCCGACCTGGCTGCCGAGCATCGCGCCGACCATGCTGCCGACCGTGTCGGTGTCCTTGCCGGCGTTGACCGCCTCGAGGACGCCGCCGCGGAAGTCGCCGTGATGGCGCAGCGCCGTCGCGATCGCGAACGGGATGCTGTGCACCGCCAGGAAGCTGGCGTTCACTTCCGTCCGCAGCGCGACCGGGTCGTCCAGCAGGGCGAAGGCCCGCGCGAGGTACGACGAGAACGGCGGCTGGTACGGGCGGAAGAAGCGGTACTGCGACTCCGCGTGGGCGACGGCCTTTTCTACGCGGGCGGCGATGGCCGTCACGTCCGACCTCTCGTGGAAGCCCGCGATGGCCTGGCCGAGCGCGACCGAGGCGATGCAGGCGCGAGGGTCGCCGTGCGTCATGAGCCCGAGGTCCATGGCGTGCGCCAGGAACATCGCGGCGGCCTTGTCGCTGTCGCGGCCGAACAGACAGTAGGCGGCGAGCGGATAGACCTTCATGGCCGGCCCGCTGCCCGCCGACGAGCCTTCCTTGGCGGGCGGGGGAGCGGGGATCGACGGATGCCGTCCCTGCTTGCCCTTCGTGTCGCGCCAGAGCTTGATCGCCTTGGCGGCGTCCGTCGTCGTGCCTCCCCACCCGAAGGTGGAAGCTTCGAACTCCTCGACCAGGCCCATGCCTTGGTCGTCGAGGTTGAAGCCGCGGCAGCGCACGAGCGACCGGTTGGTCACGAGCGCGAGCTGGGTGTCGTCCGAGGTCGAGCCCGGAGGCAGGTTCAGGGTGTCCTTCACCCGCAGCTGCTTCGGCGCGATGTAGTCGGTGATGCCCGACCCGCCGGTGGCCGCGAGGATGGCCTCGTGGCTCATGGTCTCGACCGGGACGCCGAGGGCGTCGCCGGTGCCGAGACCGATGAAACCCCCGCGGACGCTGTCCAGGAATCGTTCATCGATCATGTCCGCACTCCTTTCGTTGAAAGATCGTCGCACCGCCGGGCGCTGTGGTCAGGCGGACGTTGCATGGTAAACTGAGCGTCGCAGTATGTCAACGGAAAGACCGGTCATCGGCATCGACGCCTCGCGCGCGAACCGCGCCCAGCGCACGGGCGTGGAGTGGTACGCGTATCATCTCATCCAGCGGCTCAAAGGGATCGTGCCTTCCTCTTATAAGGTCGTGCTCTACACCGAGGAGCCGCTGCGCGACGGGCTCGAGGACCTGCCGCCGAACTGGGAGAACCGCGTGCTCCGCTGGCCGCCGCGCCGCCTCTGGACCCAGGTCCGCCTCTCCTGGGAGATGCTCACGCGCCCGCCGGACCTTTTCTTCGTGCCCGCGCACGTCGTGCCGTGGGTGACGGCGAAGCGGACGCTGACCACGCTCCATGACGTCGCCTTCATGGCCGTTCCCGACGCCTATCGCCCGGTCGGCCGCGCGTACCTGAAGCTCATGTACCGCCGCGCGGTGCGCAAGGCGCGCATCCTCACCGTCTCGGAGTTCTCGAAAGGCGAGATCGTCCGCTACTTCGGCGCGGACCCGGACCGCGTCACCGCCATCCCGCTCGGTTTCGACGCCGGCCGCTTCGGCCCGACCTTCGACGACGAGCTGCGCGCGCGGCTGCACGCGCTCGGCGTGCGGCGGCCGTATTTCCTGTTCGTCGGCCGGCTCGAGGCCAAGAAGAACCTGCGCGGCCTGCTCGAATCGTTCCGCCGTTTCCGCGCCGCGCGGCCGAAGGACGACGCCAAGCTCGTGCTCGTCGGCAAGACGGGCTACGGCTACGACCGCGAGATCCGCGCGCTCGGCGAGGACGAGCGGCTCTCGGTGCTCCAGAAAGGGTATGTCGCGCCGGACGACATGCGCTTCCTCTACGGCGGCGCGACGGCGTTCGTGTTCCCTTCGCGTTACGAGGGGTTCGGCATCCCGCTGCTGGAAGCTTTCGCCTGCGGCACGCCGGTCATCGCCTCGGACGTCACCTCCATCCCGGAAGTGGCGGGGGAGGCGGCGGTGTACGTGAACCCGGACGACGCCGACGGCATCGCCGAGGCGATGGCCAAAGTGGCGGATGACGCGGCATTGCGCGCCGATCTCGTCGCCAAAGGCTTCAGCCGCGTGAAGCGGTTCTCCTGGGACGCGACCGCGCGGAAGACCTGGGACGTGATGGAGAAGATGCTCACAGATCGCTCCGAAAACTGAAAACGGTCTACCGAAAACTTCCCTATGCGCTTCGAACTCACCATCAAGGATCCCGCCGAGGCCCCGGGCGCCATCGCCGCCTTGCGGAAGCACGGCATCACGGCCGCGAACGTCACCGACACGGCGCGGGAGATCGACCCCGTGGCGATCTCGCGGCTTCTCCTGAAGGAAGAGCCGGAGCTCGACCTGATGGTCCACCTTGCCGCCAAGCATTCGGCCTCCGGCACGGACGCCGCGTCGCGCAATGCCTTCTCGCGCCGGCTCGCCGATTGCGCCGACGCGAACATCAAGAAGGCGCTCGTCGTGAGCGGGCAGCCGAAGGAGGAGTTCGACGCGGTCGCCGCGCTCGAAGTGCTCGACGCCGAGGGTTTCGCCATCGAGGCCTACTGCGTCTACAACCCGTTCCTCGCGGGCGAGGAGCTCGAGCGGGAGAATGAACGGATCGAACGGAAGCTCCGCAACGGGTCCGTGCGGGGCGTCTGCTTCCAGATCGGCATGGACCTCACCGCCATCGCCGCCGGCGCGTCGCACCTCCGTTCGCTGCGCTTCGACGTCGAGCTGCTCGCCTCCGTCCCCGTGCCGACCGAAGCGATGATCGCGCGGCTCAAGGAGAAGCCGCTCTTCGGCGTCGCGCTCCCGGAAACGTACTTCGTCTCGGCACAGGAGGCCGAACGCATGACGCGCGAGACGCTCGCCGCGCTCGACGCGCACGACATCGAGCCGCTCTTCTTCTGCGCGCGGTTCGACGACGCGACGATCGAGAAGGCGATGGCGCTGACCGGAAAGTGAGATCAGAGAACGGAGTGCGGAGGAAGGACAGAGTGCAAAGCGCAGAGTGCAGAACAAAGCCCAAAGAAAACCGCCCCGCATGTGCGGGGCGGTTTTTCTCTGATCTTCGTTCTTACTTTTGCACTTTGTACTTTGTTCTCCCTCCGTTCTTTGCCCTCTCATCTTTGCATACATAAAAAAATGGGGCTCATGGCGTGACAGGCCATGGCCCCTGGGTGAACGGGTCGGAACGCGGGGGCCGGCTTGGGGCCCGGATCGCGACGGCGTGACAGGCCGTCCGTGTCCGGTCTCGAGACCGGTCCTTGCGTTACGCTCGTCCGAAGTCTTGCTTGCGAAGTTCCTCCGTCACGGAGGGTCTCGACATCGCATCGTGCGCCTCCGGCGTGGTTCGAGGTCCCCGACTTCGGTCGGGATCCCGCTCTTCCTTGATCGCGAGATCATGGCAGCGGGGTCGCGTGACCGTCGTCGTTTCTCGGTGAGGGCCGCCTCAGGGCGGGCCTGTGTCCATCCTCATCGTTCCTCCGAGAAGTCGCCGTTGCGGGGAAGGTGCTTCGTCCCTGGAGATTTGTACCGCGCCCCGGGACGAGGGCGCCATCGTAAGAGCTTCTCCGGCCTCATGTCCGCTCCGAGATCCCTTGCGGGAAGAAGTGCGAGTCGGCTGCGAGAACCGCCCCCCCTAGTTGAAAGGCAGGGCGTCGTCCTTTTCAAGACGGCAAAGGAGAGACTACAGGGCCCTTGAAAAGGCGTCAAGACCCCGCGGAAAGATACGAAGAGAAAAGAGAAGAGAGAAGAGAAAAAACCGCCCTGTGGGGCGGTCTTGGGGCGTCAGTAGTAGTACGACGCCTTGAAGTCGTTGCCGAGGCCCGAGAGCGACGGGCAGTGGAGGCAGAGCGCGTAGAGTTCGAGCTCCCAGGTGTCGCCGTCGGTCGAGTCCTCGGTCTGCTCGTAGCGGCCGATGATCGGGACGTGCCGGCCGCAGGCGCAGGGCGCGGTCCTCGCGTCCGCATAGGAGCCGCTCGGGACCTTGCCGGCCGCGGCGAGCTCGCGGAACTTCGCCGGATCGTTCGCGATGTCCGCGACCCAGAACTTCTGGTACTCGATGTGCTTGCGGCCGCTCTTCTCGTGCACGGTGGCGGAGAAGTCGCGGACGAAGAACCAGTGCGGGCCGTACTTGCCGGCGTAGCCGTCGCTCCATGAGGAGCGCAGGCCGCGCAGCGCCGAGGCGATCGTCTTGCGGAGACGGAGCTCCTGCTGCTTGTCGTATACTTCCCGCTCGACGCGGTCGATCGTCTGCTTGGCCGTTTCGGCGGCGGCCATGAAAAGGGCGGTGTCCATCGATGCCTCCTTAGGCGAGTGCCAGACCTTCCGGCCCAGGCATGGAACAGCAACTTCGCGTCCGCGTCAACGCTTCCCGAAAAGAAAGAGCCCGACCGGGTCGGGCTCGTGCGCGCGTCAGGGAAGCGCGAAGACGACGTGGGCGAAGCGTTCGCAGGCGCTTTCGCGGTGGATGGGGCGGGCCGCGACGCAGTCCGCGCAGAGGACGGCGAGCGACAG
>DATJFD010000036.1:0-3677 GCA_035495855.1 Binatia bacterium
CATTTTGTGCTATAGTCATCGGTCCTTTGGACAATTCGCATGTATGCCTGGCCGGTCGGGATGGTCCTGACCGGCACTACACCAACATCCCGTTCGCGGGAGGAGGAACGAAGCATGAACAAGCACAACGGTTTCTGGGCGGTTTCGCTCATGACCATGCTCGCGCTCGCCGGTTGCGGCGTGCAAGAGCCTGGCGACGGCGGTTCCGGCGGCGGCGCGGGCGACACGACCGGCGATCGGCCGGCCGATGACTCGAACGGCTGGGACAACCTCGGCCGCGACGCAGGTACGGGCGGGACCGACACGGGAACGACCGCGGACGCTCCGGCACCCGATGCCGGTTCTCCCGCTGCCGACGCAGGTTCGCCTTCGGCCGACGCCGGCGCTCCGGCACCCGATGCCGGTTCTCCGACGCCTGACGCAGGTTCTCCCGCTCCGGACGCAGGCTCGCCGGCTCCCGACGCGGGAACTCCCGCGCCCCCGAGCCCCGCGCCGCTCAGCTCCCCGTCCGCCCTCCAGCTCCGCTTCGCCGATGCGTACATCGGCGCCGCGGCGTGCGGCCAGGTCCGCGGGAACCTTCCCGGCACCACCTGGTCGTCGGGCCCGACGATGCAAGATACGAACGCGGATCACGTGCTCGAGGTCGGATATGCCAGCATCCCTGCCGGCAACTACGAGCTCAGCTACGTGAGCGCCGCCTGCCCCGGCGGTCCGGCGGTCGCGGAAACCTGGGCCTCCTACGGCTCGCGTCCGCAACTGCTCGGCATGACCGGGGACGCGCGGTCGTTCGTGAACTGCAACTGGTGGGATGCCGCTTCCGGCATGGCCATCACGGTCGCGAGCCCGGGGTGCAACCTCAGGATCGCGGTCGACGGCTCCGGCAACGTCACCGGCGCAGGCAACATGCGCAACTACCACTGATCCTTCCGTACTTGAGGGCGGCCGACGCTTGTCGGCCGCCCTCTTCATTTTGTTCGAAGGCGGCGGCAGAAGACCTCCCAAAAGGGGTCTGACCCTTTGGGGTCAGACCCCTAGGGGTCAGGCACTAAAGGGTCTGACCCCAAAGGGTCAGACCCCTAAACGGGCACCATCGAAGCCGAGCTAAGATATCCTGCGAGAAATCCGGCCCAGTGTGATGAGGATGCGCTTAGTGCTTGAGGCCGGATTTCATTGTCGTCCCATCGAAGGTGCAATGTCCGTTCTATCGAGAACGGAGGCCGAGCCGGGTGCGCCACAAGGCGACCGTTTTAGGGAGGCGAAGCCGACCGAGGTCGCCGGTGGCGTACCCGGTCGGCCGTCTCAGCATGGGAACACCCATACATGACCAACCACCCAAAAATCGCCCAAATAAGGTAAACTAACGCCGTTATGCAGGAATCGGAACATCTGGCGACTTTGCTCGGCTTCCACAGGCCCCCGCCCTCCAAAGGCGTGCAGCTGCTGCTTGCCGGCCTCGTCCTCCTGGCCCTGCTCCTGGCCTTCGCCATCTCCCCATGGAAGGCCATCGCGGCCATCATGGGCGTCGGCGTGCTCATCGCGGCCATCGCCCGCCCGCTCTGGGTCATCGCTTTCCTCGCGGTCTACACCCCTCTCGAACCCTTCCTCCTCAAGTTCGTCAACGACGATCTCTACATCTACGCGCGCTATTTTTCGGAAGGCCTCATCTACCTGCTGCTGGCCTCGGTCCTGCTGCGTCTGCTCGTGCGCGACCGCAAGCTCGTGGCCACGCCGCTCGACCTGCCGTTCTTCTTCTTCCTGCTCGTCGCGCTCGCCTCGATCATCGTGAACGCCGTGCCCGCGGTCTACGGCCTGCTCGGGCTGCGGCAGATCGTCCGCTTCATCCTGCTCTTCTTCCTGACGGTCTATCTGGACCCGGATACGGCCTACATCAAGCGCGTCACCTCGTGGATGTTCGTCATCGTCGCCGTCGAAGGCGTCATCGGCCTGCTGCAGTCCGTCATCGGCGGCCCGCTCGACCAGTTCCTCATCCCCAGCGAGCGCAAGTTCTACGAGAGCATCCAGCTCACGAGCGGCACCGAGCAGTTTTGGTCACCGGGTTCGCGCGTCTTCGCGACGCTCGGCCGCTACGACCAGCTCGGCACGTTCCTGTGCTTCTTCTTCCTGCTCGCCATCGGCCTGTTCTACATGAGCCGCAAGAAGGACGAGCGCCGGCGGTACCTGCTGCCGGTGCTCATCGGCGCGCCCGCGCTGCTCCTGACGCTCTCGCGCGCCTCATGGTTCGGCTTCGCGCTCTCGCTGTTCGTCATCGGCGCGCTGCTCATGAAGGACTGGAAAGTGCGCTTCGCCTACGTCGGCGCCATCGGCATCGCCGTGCTGTACCTCGCGGTCACCGGCCTCACCGTGCGCTACCTCATCGACTATCCCGAACAGACCGCGACAGAACGGTTTTTCGAGGCCTTCTCCTTCGAGCGCTGGCGCGGCGAATATTACGGGCTCGGCCGCATGTACTGGATCGTGCAGACCCCGCTCGTCGTGGTGCGCTCGTCGCCGCTCTTCGGCGTCGGCCCCGGCCAGTACGGCGGCGGCGCGGCCGCGGCGCTCGGCAACACTTCCGTGTACGAGAAGCTCAACCTGCCGTTCGGCGTCTACGGCACCGAAGGTTACATCGACAACAACTGGTTCTCGCTCTGGGGCGAGACCGGCACGCTCGGCGTCCTCTTCTACGCCTGGATGCTCGTGGCGCTCTGGCGCATGGCGCTCAACGTCTGGCGCGAGGGCAAAGACCCGTACGTGCGTGGCCTGGCGCTCGGCTACGCGGGCTGCGTGCTTGCGGTCGCTTTCCAGGCGTTCCTGGCGACCTACTTCGAGGTCCGCACGCTCGCGCTCTATCTCTGGCTCTACGGGGCCTTCATCTATATCCTCGGACGTCGCGAGAAGGTTTACGCTTCGGTATGAGGGGCGACGTGCATTTCCTTTGCGCATGTCGTCCCGGAAACGGCCGCTGAAAGCGGACGTTATCCGGGATCCAGACAAGACCTATGAAGCTCGTCTTCGCGAACAAATACTTTTTCTTGAAGGGCGGCGCGGAGCGCTATCTCTTCGAGCTTCGCGGCCTGCTCGAGAAGCACGGCCATGAGGTCATACCTTTCGCCATGCGCGACAAGCGCGACGTCGCGACGCCCTGGGAACGCTTTTTCGTGAGCCCCGTCGGCACCGAGCGCGTGCGCTTCTCCCTCGAAGGGCTCCGGACCGCGGGCCGCATGCTCTACTCGTTCGAGGCGCGCGCGAAGTTCGCGAAGCTGCTCGACGCCGCGAAGCCCGACCTCGTGCACGTCCACAACATCTATCACCAGATCTCGCCGTCGATCCTCCCGCAGGCGAAGAAACGGGGATTGCCGGTGGTCATCACCGCGCATGACTACAAGCTCGTGGCGCCGAACTACTCGCTCTTCCACGACGGCGCCATCTGTGAACGCACCAAGCCTGACTACTGGTACGAGGCCGTGAAGCACCGCTGCATCAAAGGATCGAAGATCGCGAGCGGTCTCGCGGCGCTCGAGATGGGCCTGCACCGCAAGCTCGGCCTCTATCTCGACAACATCGACGTCATCGTCGCGCCGAGCCGCTTCATGCAGGCGCTACTCGTGTCCTACGGCCTCGACGAAGGCAAGATCGTCCACGTCCCGCACTTCATCGACGCGTCCGCCTGGACGCCG
>DATJFD010000037.1:0-10000 GCA_035495855.1 Binatia bacterium
TTTTTTGCTAAGATAAGCGCATTATGACACGTGCCGAGATGGGCGGCTACGTCCCGCCGGAAGCCAAGGAGCCGAAACCGGCCGCGCCGGAGAAGGCGGAGACCGCGGAGGACCGCGAGGCCGTCGAAAAGTTCATCGACGCGTCGCTCGAAGAACTCTGCGAGCGCTACCTTTCGAAGTTCAACGAAGGGAACAACGGCATCGTCCTCAAGCTGCGCATGGACGACATCCCTCCGGAACTGAAGGACGGGCTCAAGAAGAACGGCATCGAGCTCGGCGACGACAAGGTCGCCAAGATCCTCAAGATCTACTCGGGCGGCAAGGGCAAACAGGAGTTCGAGATGCAGAAGAAGGCGCACGAACTCGTCGAGGCTCAGCCCGACAAGGAAAAGTTCGCGCGCGTGCCGAAGCCCTACTTCTACCGCGACTTCGCGGTCGGCCCCGACGCCCAGGAGCGCATCAAGGGCATGACCGAGAAAGGCATCAGCGGGAACCGCGTGGAGATGTTCATGATGGACTTCGTCCCCGGGGACGACGTCGCCACCATCCTTTATAAGGAGGTCGCAAAACGGCATCCGAAGACGGCGGACGTCTCCGAACGGACCGACGAATTGCGCTTCGAGGACCTGCAGGACCGGGTGTTCCAGGCGCTGGACTTCAAGGCCCCCGGGGGCAAATCGCGCGACATGGGCGAGCGCGAGCACGAAATGCGCAAGGTCTTCGCCGAGAACGCCGAGAAGATCGACGCCTTCCTGGAACGGCGCGGCTTCCGGATCGATCCCGCGGTCGTCTCGCAGATCGAGAACACCATGAACCTGTTCCATAAGAACGGGCTCGCCTTCCGCGACGGCCACCAGCGCAATTTCATGATCACCGGCGACTACGAGTCCGGCGCCCCGGGCGCCAAGAAGGAGCGCCCGCCGCAGGTGTTCGTCATCGATTACGGCGCCGCGACCGAGGTCGGCAACCGGCCGCTCCACGAGGCCTTCAGGGAGGTCGAGGGCGACGAAGGCAAGGGGGCGACGGTGAAGACCTATCCGGACGACTTCATGGTCGCCCGCCAGCTCAAGCGCTTCAGCCAGGGGCTCGGCACCGAAGAACGCAAACTGCTCGACGACCTCGCCCGGGCAAGGAAGGCGGCGGAGCGCAATCCCCGCCTCGGACCGGCGATGACGGCGGCCATCGAGTCCGCGAGGAGCGGCAAGGCGGACATGGCCGGGGCCTACGCCAAGGTGGTCGGCAACTCGACCATGCCGTCGGAAGGCGCGGTCGACGCGTTCATCAGCCTGGCCCATGCGGTCATGGAAGAAGAGCCCGCCGCCAAGGACGACGTCCTGGCCTTCATGCAGGAACTGGCCAAAAGACCCGCGTTCCCGTTGCCGGCCAGGAACAAGATCGCGCGTTTCTTGCGCGCCGTGAAATGAAGAAAATAAAGACGCGGTCCGACAAGTCGTCGGACCGCGTTTCGCTTCCTACCCGTCCGTGAAGTCCGTGACGGGCCTCGAAGCGATGATCTCGCCCTTGCGGTTCTTGAGCGTCACCTTCGTCTCGGCGGGGTTCAGCTCGACGCTGATGCCCCGCTTGCTCGAAAGCTCGATGAACCGCGCGATGCGAGCGCGCGCTGCGGCCGTCAACACGTTCTTCTTCACTGACATAGGACTGGCCTCCCCTGCCTTGCTGGTCTGCAGAACGAGCGGAAACGACACTATAGCCTATTTCCGCCTTATTGTCAAGGCTGGAGGCGGCTCAATAGTACTTCCGATTATAGAACTCCAGGAGCAGCCTGCCGTCCGCGCCCTTGTCCGGATGGCCCTTGTACATCGTCACGCCGCAATTGATGGGTTTCTCCTCCTTGTCGAGCCGCAGGAACTCCTCGGCGTCGAGGCGCTCGAGCGTGGCGCGCGTCGCGAGGATGTTGAGGTGGTGCGTGACCGCCAGCACGCGCTTGCCGCGCCAGTCGCGGATGAGCGTCTCGATCCAGGAGCGGTTGCGGAGCCGCACGTCGGGGACGTTCTCGCCCTGCGGGAAGCGGTACCAGTACGCGCCCTCCATCTTGCGCAGGCCGCGCTGCTCCGGATGCAGGCACTCGAACACGCGCCAGTCGTTGTAGAGCAGCGCCAGGCCGTGCTCCTGCTCGCGGATGCGCTCGTCCTTGAAGATGCGGACGTCCTCGAGCGCCGGCCACCCTTCGATGAGATGCCGGAGCGTCTCGAGCGTGCGCGTGTAGGGCGACACGTAGATGACCTCCGGCGTCTCGAACTCCGCGGCCATCTTCTCGCCCGTGGTCCGAGCCTGCCTGCCTTCCGCGTCCGCGAGCGGCGTGTCGCTGTCGCCGACGCCCAGCGCGAATTTCTTCACCACTTCGCGCGCGAGTACGCAGGTCTCGTCGGCATCGGGGTCCTTCTCCCAGGCGGCCAGGAACTTCGCGTAGACGCCGTCCTTCTTCTTCGCGTCGCGCAGCACGTTATAGGCCGAGGTGTCGTGGCGGATGAGGGTGAGGGAGCTGGGCCATTTCATACAGGACCATCATACCAGACGGGGCTTGAATCCTCCCGCGGAAGGGAGTAGGACTGGAGGGCGTTCATTGGCCGAAAAACGGCCCTATCAAGCGTAAAAATAAGAGGAGACCGATGCATGTCGCGACCATCGTCCGGGACAAGGCCGGACGGCATCACGTGCGCTTCGGCGAGAAGGCGCAGGACGGCGGGGACGTCACCGTCATCGACGTCCTGAACGGCACGGACCTCAAGGAGCTCAAGGATCGCGCCGAGCGCTTCGTGAAAGAGCTCGAGGAGAGGAAATGACGAAAACGAAAGAACGCTACGCCGCGTCGATCGTGCGCATGCCGGACGGCAGCATCCGTATCCGCGTCGCGCGAGGAGAACCCACGCATCCCGGCGACGGCGAACTCGTCGAGGTGCTCTACGGCGACGATGAGCAGGAACTGAAGGAACGCGCGGTGAAGTTCGCGCAGGAACGCGTCACGTGACCCGGTCTTCCGGGTCATTTTCTTTTCGCGAACTCGCGTCTTGACACGCAGCCCTTGCGCACCTGGACGATACTTCATATACTGTGAAGTAGGAGCGCTCAGTGCTTCCCTCTCTACGAGGACGATCGACGCGCGCATGTCTTGCGAGGCTCGATCTAAAAATCTATCACGCTCTCAAAGGAGGTGAGAACTATGGCCAAGAAGAAAGCTGCGAAGCGGAAACCCGCCAAGAAGATGAAGAAGGCGAAGAAGGGTGGTAAGAAGAGACTCTAGTCTCGACTCGCCTTTCAACGGCCGAAAAGACCGGTCCCTCGGGACCGGTCTTTTCTTTGCGTCACAGGAGGAGCCGCTGCTGGTCGGGGCTCTTCTTCGCCTCGAAGATCTTCACCTGGCCGTAGACGCCGTCGTAACCCGGCGTGATGAGCAGCCGGCCTTCGCGGACGCGGCCTACGGCTTCGGCGAGGCGGGCATCCGACGCGGCGGCGATGCGCTCGAGCGGGACGTCCAGAAGGACGTCGAATTCCGGGCCGGCCTCCGCGAGAAGCGCTTTGTAGCGGGCAATAACGGCCTTCGAGGACTTACCCTTGCCGAGGGCGCCGGCGATGACCTCTTCGAGCGGGACGATGGACCTGTGGGGCGACATCGCGGTCGCGGGGTCGCCCGAAGCGCGGTCGGCGAGCGCGTGCACGCGGCCCAGGACGCCGCGCGTCAGCGGCTTGCCGCATTTGGGGCACAGCCCGCCGCGCCGGACGGTCTCCTCGGGTTCGCAGGCGAAGCCGCAATCGCGGTGCCCGTCGACGTGGTACTTCCCTTCTTCGGGATAGAACTCGATCGTGCCGGGGAACGCGGCGCGGTCGCGGCGCCTGAGCACGCCGGTGACGGCGTCATAGCTCGGGGCAGGGAGCTCGAAGACGTTCGCTTCGCGACCGAGGTTGCGCAGGCCGTGCGCGTCGGAGTTGGAGACGAGCATGACGCCGTCGAGGGCCGAGAGCCGCCTGTTCATCGGCGGGTCCGAGGAGAGGCCCGTCTCGATGGCATGGATCTCGGGCGTGAGCTCCTCGAAGCACTCTTCGAGCGAATCGAAGCCGGATTCCGAACCGAACACCGAGAACCACGGCGTCCAGGCGTGCGCGGGCACGACCATGCAGCGCGGGTCGGCGTCGAGCGCGATCTTCACGATCTCCTTGGCGTCAAGGCCGAGAATGGGCCTTCCGTCGGAGCGGAGGTTGCATTCCAGTCGCTCGAGCGACGCGATGATGGCGTCGACGGCTGCGATCGACGGCGCGAACACGAGCAGATGCAGGCGGCGCGTGCGGCCGTTCTTCTTATAGATGCACGACAGCTCGGTCGTGAGCATGAAACGCACCGGCCGGCCGTCGCGGACCGATGGAGCGGCCTCATAGGAGCCGGTGCCGTCCTCTCGTTCCGAAGCCTTCTTGAGCCGGAAAAGGCCCTCTTCGGCGGGCTCAAGGTGTTCTCCGATGGCCGCGCGCCAGCCCGGGTGCGTGAAATCGGACGTGCCGAGGATGTCGATCCCCTTGGCGCGTCCCCACGCGGCGAGGTTCGGCAGCGTCAGGTTCTGCGAACAGGCCCGCGAGAAGCGGGAATGGATGTGGAGGTCGGTGATGAAGCGCATGGGGTAGAGCCGAGGTTGTAGGTGGTAGGTTGTAGGACGAGCTTAGCAACCGGCAAACTACAACCTACCACCTACAACCTACAACCTCGACGATCGCGGTTCCTCGGGCTTTCCACTCTCCACTTTCGACTCTCCACTTTCGGTATCCCCCATTTCGATCTCCAGCCGCACGTTTTCGCCGGGTTCCACCGTCTTGGCCTCAACGCCCTCCCTGATCTCCCGCATCTCGCGGCGGAGCTCCAGGCCGGTCTGCTTCTCAAGCACCTCGGCCAGGTCTTCGATGGATTCGGCCTTCAGGCGCTGCCAGTCCTTGGGCGCGGACTTCGGCCCGCCCGCTTTCCAGACATACGTGTGCTCGGGCGCGGCAGCGGCCATTTCATCCATCTCCTTGCCGTTGTCGTTGACGAGGATGACCTCGTCCACGTCGTCGCGGCCCTTGCCGAGGCCCTGCACGAACTCCTTCTTGTTCGTCTCGACATAGAGCACGTCCTGGAACATGCGCGCCAGGCCCGAATGCTCCACCTTCGAACGCTGCCACTTCGCTTCGCCGAAGGTCATCAGGTCGATCTCGACCTCGTTCCCGTGCTTGCCGAGCGCCAGCAGCAGCTCCTTGGCTTCGGGGTAAAGATACCGTTCGGTCGTCTTGAGGACTCCCTCGAAGCGATCCCTGGCCGCCGTTGCGGCGTCGTCCGAAAGCAGGTTCCTGCCGGAAAGCTCGTCGAAGAACGCGCCCGGCTCGAAGAACCCTTTCTTGGCGACGGTGTCCTTGTAGGTTTCTTCCCAAGCTTCCTTGGGAACGCCGGTGGCGGCGACCAACGCATCCTTGAAGGCGATGGTGTCGAGCAGCGTGTAGTCGAGGTCGAAGACGATCTTCTTCATAGGAAAGCTCCTAGCTTCGAGCTGTGAGCTTCGAGCTTACCTTCACGGGCCGTCTGACACAAGTTCTCGGCTCGACGCTTGGAACTTGGAACTCGGAGCTCGATACTTTTCACAGTCCGCCCAGGCAATGCTGGACGATGAGCGTCGCGAGGGTATCGGGGTCGTGGCGGATGAAGGTGCGGCGGATGGGATCGCCCGGCCTCTGGTTGAACGGCCGCGTGCTGATGAGGTCCGCGGGTAACGGCTTCGGCCCGTCCGCGGGGAACCCGCCCTCCGGCGGGAACACCGGATAGGTCCCCTCCTCCGCATAGCGGACGAGCAGGTCCTTGGCCGGCGCCTTGTCGTTGTAGGTGACGAAATCGATGCGGCCCTTGCCCAGGTAGCGTTCGATCTCGCGGACGAAATCGAGCACGGAATAGCCGTCGGTGTGGCCGGTCTTGGTCATGAGGTTGCAGTTGTAGACGACGCGGGCCTTCGACCGCTTGATGGCCTCGGGAATGCCGCGCACGAGCAGGTTCGGGATGACGGAACAGTAGAGATTGCCCGGCCCGATGACGATACAGTCCGCGGCCTCGAGCGCGGCGACGGCCTTCGGGTTCGCATAGGCCGCGGGTTCGAGCCGCAGCGACTCGCGCTCGTCCATCTTCGCGTCATTGAGCGCGTTCTCGCCGACGCAGGCCTTGTCGCCATGGCCGCAAATGAGCGAGACGTTCCCGGTGGTCACCGGGATGACGGAACCGCGGATGGCGAGCACCATGCCGGCGACGCGGACGGACTCCTCGAAAGAACCCGTCAGCTTCTCGAGCGTCGAGAGGAAGATGTTGCCGAAGTTATGGCCTTTGAGCCCGCCGTTCTCATAGCGGTAGCTGAAGAGGTCGCGCATGATGCTCTCCGATTCGGACAGCGCGACGAGGCATTGCCGGATGTCGCCCGGCGGGAGCACGCCGAGCTCGTCGCGGAGCACGCCGGTCGAGCCGCCGTCGTCGGCCATCGAGACGATGGCCGTGAGATGCACGGGGAATTTCTTGAGGCCCGAGAGCAGGGTGAACTGCCCCGTGCCTCCGCCGATGGTGACGACCGATCTCATAGGTGCTGTTGCGGGATGTCGGCTCGCGCGCGCAGGGCGGAGAGCCGGAGCTTTATCTCGTTGAACAAGGTGCCGAAGTCGATCTTTGAGAAGTCCGTCGTGTCCACGCGATAGACGCTGCCGCCGAGCGGGAGCACGCCGTATTCCGACGACGACCAGCCGGGGTACTTCTCGTTGATGGTCTCCGCGTCGTTGTGGCCGGGGTGGCGTTTGCCGCTGTTCCAGCGCTCGCGCATGCGGGCGTCGAGCACGTCCTCGCGGGCGGTACAGGCGATCTGCACGGGGAAGGCGGCGTGCGCCTTGAGCAGCCTGTCGAGCCGGTCCGCCGCCATCGCTTTGAAGTTCGCCTCGACGATGACCGGGACACCCGCCTTGAGCTGCGAGTCGATGAGCCTGTATAGAAGTTCGATGCTGGCCGCGCCAAGCGTCTTCGACCAGGCGCGGTCGTTCCAGCCGAGGCTGTCGAACAGCGCTTCCTTGAGGCCGTCCTTGGTAAGGAGCGGCAGCCCCAAAAGCTCCGACAAGGACGAAGCGAGGGTGGTCTTACCCGCGCCCGGCGGCCCAGAGACGATGATGAGCATGGTCTTGTGCATGGGTTCAGCGCAGGGTTTCCCAGACGCGGTCGAAAATGATCCGTTCCGTCTCCGCCACCGCGGCGTCCTCGATGAGGATGCCGAGCGGCGTTTCATTGGCGCCGAGCGACAGGAACGCGACCTTCGGTCCGTAGATGATGGAATAGGTCGGCGAGCCCTTCTTCTCCGAGAGCCAGCGGCGTTCGGCGAGCGGCTGGTCGTCGCCGCCCGCGCCGATGGCGATGACGCGAACGTGCAGCCGGCGCGCGATGCGCTCCTTCGTGAAGGTCGGGAACTCGCGGTAGAGATAATCGCGCAGCGCGATGGAGGAATACGCGCGGTAGGTCTTCTCCTCTTCCTGCCCCATCGTATGGAGGACGTCGTTCAGGATGATGGTGCAGCCCTTGTGCCCTTCGTAATATTTCACGGTCGGTTTCGCGCCGCCGTGCGCGTACACCGAGCGGAGCTCCGGCAGCGCCTCGGCCAGCTCGCGCTTCATCGCGGCCACGGACCGTTCCTTGCGTTCCGTCACCTCCATGAGCTTCTCGGGGTCCTCGGCCAGGAAGAACTGCTTCTTGTGCTTGTGATACATGCCGGCGAGTCCCTTCTCCTGCAGGGACTTGAGGATCTCGTACACGGTGCCCCGGTTGATGTCCGTGTCCTTGGCGAGCTTGCGCACGGAGGTAGGACCGCCCGTCAGCAGCGTCAGGTAGATGCGGATCTCCTTGTCGTTGAAGCCCAGGGACCGGAGGATGTGCGGGATCTCCATAGGCACCCACCGTACCATGCTGTCAGTACATTGACGAACAGGCAGGTAAAATAAGGCTAAAATGTGTCATAAAATAAAAGACACGGTCAGACAGACCGTGTCAACGTCGCCTTATCTTGATGACGCCCTTCTTGATCCAGAAGGACAGGGCGATGACCCTTCCCTCCCGGTCGCAGCGTTCGGCCGCGATGCGCGCGGGCAGCGGCAGGAACATGGCCGCTCCCAGGGCGATGAACCACTGCCACATGTTCGCCGGCAGGATGCCGGGAACGAGCGCGGGCGTCGCGAGCACCGCGATGGGGACCAGGCACGATGCCAGGAACCACCATCGGATGAGCCGCGCCTTGCGGAGCGCGGCGACCGCCAGCGCGACGATCTCCTTGTCCGTCTTTTCGCGCGCCATCTTGTCGGCCGCGGCCACGTCATCGGCGGACATCCGCCGCATCCAGGGTTTCGGCATGGTCACTCCTTTTTCTCGGCAGCTTCTTGCTGCAGCCGTCGCGCGAGGTCGATGACCCCGCGGCGGCGTTCGAGGAACTGGCCGGAGAAGAAGAAACCGGCGATGCAAAGCGCGGGCAGCAGGATGGTGACGATCCGGTAGAGCCCGGGGAACGCGCTGGCGAAACCGGGGCTCGACCAGGCGAAGAACCTCTCCCCGCCGAACATGAGGCCGAAGCCCAGCAGGCCGGCGAGCGCGAACCACGTGCCGATGCGGTCATACCGCGCGCGGCGGGCCTTCAGCCAGCCGTCCGTGCGGTCGGCGGCGAGCCGTCGCGCGGCGTCATAGTCCTTCAAGAGCATGGTGCTCCTCCTTTTCGGGTGCAAAGGGCTGCGTCGAGCCTAACAGACGCCGTGAAAAGAACAAGGAGCCCGCCGAACGGCGGACTCCTGTCTTTTTCCCTTGCGGGTCAGAAGAAAGAGATGATCTCGACTCCTCGCTGCCCGGTAGAACCTTCGTCCTTCTCGGGCTCGATGATGACCACTCCGCGGTCGCCGTCGGGATCGTTGGGATCCCGCTTGGGCTTCTCGGGCGGAGGCAGCGGTTCGGGGACGGGAAGCTGCGGCTGAGGTCTTTCCTCACGCCGCTTCTTCTCTTCCTCACGTTTCTTGATCCATTCGATGATGTGAGGTGCGAGCGGCATGATCATGACCTCCTTTCGGTCATTGTTGGTCCCGACGCGCGTCGGGCGGTGGTGGTAAAGGACGGTCTCAAGTGACCGTAACAGGAAAGACTAGCAAAAAAACAGTGTTTCGTCAATCCTGCCGCCTCCGGGCACGCTCCGCCGCCTTAAATACCGGCCATTGACGCCTTTTTCCCGTGGCCGTACTCTCTTCGCACCCTACGCGCGGCAATGGACGCCGCCTGGAGAATAGGGTGCATTCGAAGGAGGAAAGACATGGCATGGAAACGGTCCGTAGTGCTCGGCGGGCTTCTCACGCTCGCGGCAACGCCCGCGTTCGCGGACGGCCCGCCTGCATCGACCAACCAATGCACGCCGGAGAACGCGCAGCTGCTGCACGATCTCGAGGCCTGCAGGCCGAGGCCCCGGCCCCGGCCGCACAGGCCGCCGGCCCCGCCGCCGGCAGGTCCGCGAGGACCGCAGGGCGAGCAAGGCCCGCAGGGAGAACAGGGACCTCCCGGCCCCGACGGTCCGCAGGGTCCGCAAGGCGAGCAAGGACCTGCCGGCCCGGCCGGCGCTCCCTGCCGCCAGGTCGAGGAACGCGACCCCTACGGGAGCCGCATCAACCTCGGCTTAGGGCTCATGGGCATGGCCGTCGGGCCGGCCCACGACTACGCCTGGAGCTGGGGCCCCGCGCTCCATCTGCGCGCCGACATGGCGCCGCGGACGGAGCTGTCGATCGACCTCGGCCTCGGCATGGGCGCTGACGGCCCGACCTGGTCGCCCGGCCAGGAGCGCGCCATCATGGGACGCCTCGGCGTCACGCGCTACTTCGAGGACGTGCCCTGGCTCGGCATCGGCGCCGGCGCGCACGTCACGAGCATCGGTCTCAAGACCGGCCACGAGAGCGGGCTCTATCTCGGGCTCAACCCCGCGGTGGTGTTTCG
>DATJFD010000038.1:0-10857 GCA_035495855.1 Binatia bacterium
TGGATCCCGGCTCGCGGGCCGGGATGACAAAGGAAAATGTCATTCCGCGCCGGGACGCGGAATCCACGATATCGCGATTGATCCCGGCTCGCGGGCCGCGATGACAAGGAGCGCGGGGGTGAACGAAAAACGGAGCCCTCAGGCTCCGTCCTTCACGCTGCGGCTTTGCGCTCCGCGGCATCTTCCTTGCGTTGCTCGGTCATGAGCGACGCGTACACGCGATCGACCTCCTTCGCGACGTCGTCCCAATGGTAGTTCTCGAGGACGAACTCCTTCGCTTCGGCGCCCGTCTCCCTCGCCATCGCGGGCGAGTCGAGCAGGATGCGCAGCTTGCGGGTGAGGTCGGGAACGCTCCGGTTGCGGAAGCTCATGCCGCGGTCGCGGACCACTTCCATGTTCTCGGGGATGTCGGAGGCGAGCACGGTCTTGCCGTAGCTCATCGCTTCGAGCACCGCGATCGGCAGGCCTTCCGATTCGGAAGGATGGACCACGGCATAGGCGTTGCCGAAAACCTGTTCGAGCGCCTTGCCCTTGAGATAGCCGGTGAAGAGGATGTCCTTGTTGCCGGCGGCCATGGCCTTGATCTCGGCGACGTAGTCGTCGGTGAACGCCGAGTCGCCGACGATGACGAGCTTCTTGCCGCGCGTCAGGCTGCGCTTCTGGAGGCGGACGTAGGCCTCGATGAGATGATGCGCGCCCTTGTGGCGGACGAGCCGCGAGACCATGACGACGTAGCCGTCCTTCTTGAGACCGAACTTCGCGAGGATCTCGGTGCCCGGGCGGGCCGGCGCTTCGATGCCGTTCGGCACGTAGCGCGCGTCGATGCCGAAGCGGTTCATGCAGTAGGACTGCAGCGTCTTCGAGACGGCGATGGTCTTGTGCGGGAAGAGGCAGGCCGCGCGCTCGCCGGCGCCGAGCATCAGGCGGGCGAACAAGCCCCATTTCTGGTGATTGCGGTCGACGCAGTGGAAGGTCGACACGACCCTCGTGCGCGGCGAGAAGACGCGGGGGATCCAGGCGAGCAGCGACGGGCCGACGCCGTGGTAATGGATGACGTCGGCGCCCGAGCGGATGGCGTGGACGGTCGACGTGAAGGTATGGACGATGGCATCGAGATGCTTCGTCTTGATGGTCGGGGTGACGATGACGCGGACGCCCGGCGCGAACTTCCAGGACGTGCGGCCCTTTTTGCCGGCGGACGCGACATACCAGGCCCTCGAATAGACGAGGACGTCATGACCCTTCTTGCCCAGACGGACGGCCAAAGCCTCGACATGGCGCTCGATGCCGCCGAACTGGGTGGGGATGCCTTTTTGTCCGATCATCGCGACCTTCATATGCGTGGTTTTCTGAAGGCGGGAGTCCCGCAGCCCTGCGGGGCGACCTTCATGCCGTCGGGTTTCAGCCCTATCCCGCCTTAAAAGCGGTATCTGAGAACCACGCACCTTAGCAGAAAATCGCAATATTGTCAATCCCCGCTGACAAAGGAAAAAGGGGCTAAAAAAGCCCGAAAATTAGCCATGTAATGACGCCCTTGCCGCACAAAAAAATGTCACCCTGAACTTGTTTCAGGGTCTAGAAAAACGACGTTCTGGACCCCGGCTCGCGGGCCGGGGTGACAAGCCTTCGCTTTGTCCCCGCACCCCCCAACCTGTCACCCCGCACTTGGCCAGCTCAGCTGGCCTTGATGCGGGGTCTCCCGCCTGTGGCGGGACCCCGCCGTCTTTGATGAAAGAGAAGTGGCGGGGCAGAAAAAACAAAAACAGCTATGCGGCCGTTTCTGGATCCCGGCTCGCGGGCCGGGATGACATACATTTTTATTTCACCCCGACCAATTTTATTGTCACCCCGGCCTCCGAGCCGGGGTCCACCAAAAAACGGCCCTGAATGGCCGTTTTCCGGATCCCGCTCGCAGGATCCCTCTAAACTCTCAACTCTAAATTCTCAGTTCTCGACAACGGTCCCTTTCCCAAGAGCCCGTTTGTCATAAGGCAGGTCCGTCGTGATGTTCTCCGCGACGCCATGAAGCTGAAGCCCCGTCGCCGCGTCGATGCCCGTGACCTTGATGCTCTTGAGCAGCTGCGGGGCCGAACCCACCTCGCCCTTGCCGGGCGTGATGGCGACCTCGAAGGTCGCGCCGAACTTGGTGTCGCCGCCGACGCCGGCAGGCACCGTCCCGATGGTCCAGCGCAGGCGGCCCGTCGAGGCGAAATGGTCGAGCGGTTCGCCGGCGGTCACGGTCGCGTGGCCGGTCCAGGCCGCGTCCGGCCCGAGGAAAGCCTCGACGACCACGTTCTCCGCCGCGCCCGTCGTGGTCGAGACGGTCAGGAACACCCGGTACTTCGTGGTCTCGCCGGCCTTCGGCGGCAGCGGGCCGATGCCGAGCTGGTCGCCGTCCTTCGTGTAGTACAGCGCGGCGGCATCGACCGCGAGCCGCGTGGCGACGGGCAGGTCGATGACCGGCGTGTCGATGCGGACCTCGTGGGCCGCCGCCCCGGAGGACGCGTAGCTCGCGGCCGCGGACACGTGCAGGATGGGCGGTTCGCCGTCCGGGATCGTCTGGGGCACGGCGAAAGAAGCGATGAACTCGCCGGCATCGCCGGGTTTCACGTCCGCCAGACCCTGCCGCGACTTGGCGTCCCAGACGAGCCCCTCCGGCGCCTCGTTCGTGATGAAGGCCGCGCCCGGATCGAGCACGATGCGCATGTCCTTGAGGTCGGTCCGGCCCGCATTGCGGTACGTGACCTTCACCTGGACCTCTTCGCCCGGCAGGAGCGCGCTCCGGCCCGCGGGCGAGAGGATCTCCGCGGCGAATTCGACGTCGGCGGCGCCGGGGTCGGCGTTCTTGCGCACGAGCTCGGCAAGCGTCAGCTTGCCGCCCGCCTCCACGTAGCCGCGCGCCGCGAAGGTCGGGGCAGCGCCGCCAGCCGTCGGCCGGAAATAGCCGAACACCGTGATCTTTCCTTCCTCGCCCGGATCGAGCGTGCCGAGATGCCATTCTCCCCTTGAATCGGCTGCCGGGGACGAACCGGTGACGGTGAAATCCTCCGGGACCGACAGGCGCACCACGGCGCCCTGCAGCGCGTCCTCGCCGCGATTGGCGTACGAAAGCGACACGGTCCGCGCCTGCCCGCGGGACACGACTTCAGGCGTCGTGATGTCCAGCGCGAGCGCCGAATCGGTCACCTGCCACTCGTTGCGCGTCGACACGCGCGTCGGCTCCGTCGCGCCGACGTCCCAGTATTGCAGCTCGGCAGTCATGGTCTTGGTGCTTCCCGTGGGCCCATACGTCCGCGCCTTGAACCGCACGGCATCCCTGCCGTTCGGCTCGATGGTGCCGAGCAGGATGACATGGACGTCCGGCTCCGTCGGGTCGGTCAGCATGGCTGAGGCGTCATGCTCGACGTAACAGGTCTTCCGCGAAAGCTCGGTCTTGAGCGGCTCCTCCTCGAGCACGGTGTCGGCCGGCAGCCTGATGCGCAGCTGCGCGCAGGACAGCGGCTGGGGCGAGTCGTTCCGGTAGGCGATGACGAAATCCGACGGCGCTCCGCTCACGAGGGTCCTCGGCGCCAGCATCTCGATGTTCACGAGCGACGGGACGGGGATGAGCGGCAGGATGGAGTTGGCGAAGATCCAGAACACGGTCAGGCCGCCCGCGATGAACAGCAGGGCCAGGTCCAGGATGAGGATCTTGGCGTGGTGGACCGGGTACTTCGAACGGTATTTTTCATGGTAGTGCGCCGCGAGCGGCTCGTAGCAGACCTTCCGAAGAGGATGGGCGAGCATCTCGAAGCCCTGCCGGAGCACATCCGAGTGCTTCCGGGGTCCCGGAGCGCCCTCCATCGTCGGTTGTCGCTGCTCGTTCGGCATAGGGGTTTCGTTGTTTCCTTCCTGTTGTCATTCCAACCTTTATTTGTCATCCCGGCCTTCTTTTTTGTTATCCCACCCTTTTCTTGTCATCCCGGGCCGCGACCCGGGATCCACGTCGATCGCCCGATCGTGGATTCCGCGTCCCGGCGCGGAATGACATTTCCTTTCAGTCTCTATTCTTTACTCTCTACTCTTTCTCTATTGTCATCCCGGGCCAGGACCCGGGATCCACGGCGGGGACCCGTATCGTGGCCCCGCAGTGCTGCGGGGGACAGTGAGTGAATTGAGCTTCTTATATATATAGTAGATGTTCTCCCTCCACAACCCTACGGCCTAAGGAGCGGCCGCGAACTGGAACACGTCCGTCGTCAAAGTGGCGATCTCCGCCTTGCCGTCGCCGTTCGTGTCCGTCACGCCCACGCGCACGCCCGTGCGCGAAGCCGGGTCCGCGGCGAAGAACCCCTTGCCTTGGGCGATTCCGTAGCGGTTGAAGATGCGCACGTGCGGCCCGCCGCCCGGACCCGCGCCCGTGACGATCTCGGCCTTGCCATCGCCGTCCAGGTCGCCGACCGCCACGTTCACGCCGCCCCGGAAGCGGTAGTCATACGCGAAGAACCCGGGGTGCAGAAGCCTGCCGCTCATCGCGAAGATGCGCACGTGCGGCCCGCCGCCCGCGCCCGCGCCGGCCACGATGACCGAGCGGCCCGTGCCGTAAAGGTCGCCGACCGCCACGTTCACGCCGCCCCTGAACTTCGGGTCATAGGCGAAGAAGCCAGGCGTCAGCAATTTCCCGTCATACGAATAGACGCGGATCTGCGGCCCTCCGCCCGGGCCCGCGCCCGTGACGATCTCGGCCTTGCCGTCGCCGTTCAGATCGCCGATGGCCACGTTCACGTCGTTCGCGAAGGCGTCGCCGTACGGCTTGAACGAGCTTTTGACCGATCCGTCCGCGCCGTAGACCGTCACCGTCCCTTTGGACGCGACGACCTTTTCGGCGCTGCCGTCCCCGTCGAGGTCCCGGATGGTGATGTTGGAAGCGCCCGCCTGGCCGGCGTCATAGGAGAAGAAGCCGTTGCGCAGCTTCGAGCCGTCCGCGCCGAACAGCCGCACGAAGGCGCCGTTCGGGAACGTCGCGCCGACGACCTTCTCGATGCGCTTGAGCAGCACCACCCCGTCGTTCGGCTGAAGCGTGACCGAGGTCACGACCGAGCCGTCGTTCACGGCCGGGTCCTGCGTGCCGCGGACCTTCTCGAGCTCGCCGCCGAGGCCGACGGTCTTGGATTGCGTCGACGAATTGATGAGCACCGCGCCGTTCGCGAAATCCCGCCGCCAGACGCTGGGCTGGATGCGCCGGTCGGTGGGGGAGAGCAGGTTCACGGCTTCGCCGAGCGGCCTGCCGAGGCGGACGTCCTCCTCGTCATAGCGCCACAGCTGCCCATGGTCGGCCTCGCCGAAGTCGAAGCTGAAGAAGCCGTCAGCGAGCAGCGTCGACGCGAGCCCGTACCGCACCTTCCTGTAGTCCGCGTTGTTCCCGGTGTTGCCGGTCGTCGTGTTGATGATGAACACCGGTGTCGAGCCGACGGCCTTGTGCAGATGGATGTAGTTGGCCATCACGCCGCTCCAGGTCCCGCCCGCCTCCCAGGGCGTCGGGAACGATTCGAACATGCGGCCGTTCACGTACGGCTGAAGGCTGTCCGTCGAATCGCCGTTCGTGACGATGACCGCGTCCGGACCGAGCAGGTCGCGCGTGTTCTTGAGAAGGTTGAGCATGCCGCGCTCCCAGGCAGCGTCGAGCAGCGCGGGATCGTCCTTCACGCCGTCGCGATGGATGTCGATGTTGCCGCCGTTCATCCAGGAGGCGTTCGAGGAGAACTCGTCGTAGAAGACGCCGTCCCAGTAGCCGGTCGACATGACCTCGTCATGCACGAACTTCGGGAGGTACGCGTTCCAGGGCGACACGCCGGAGATGACCGCCGAGTTCCCCCAGACGGAGACGCGGTTGCCTGCCGGGTCGAGCAGCCACCACGAATCCTGGATGCCGGCGAGCAGTTTCTGGTGGAGCGGGTCGGTCCAGGCGTAATTCCACGACTTCGACGGGACGTACGCGAGGATGAGGATGGTCGGGTTGAGACGGCGGAGCGCCGTGAACATGTCGCGGTTGTACACCTGCGCCTCGGCGGGGAAGACCAGCAGGTCGTACTTCGCGAGCGCCGGATAGTCGCTCGCCGGGATGTCGGTGCCGGCCTTCAGGTAGTAGTTCGCCGTGCGCACGAAACGATCCGCCGGCGTCTTGATCGCCGCCCCCGCCGCCGACGCGAAAGCCGAAAGCAGCACGGCGGAGGCCGTGGCGATCAGTGCGATGCGTTGTGCGAGGGGACGCTGCATGTTGAGAGATGACCCTTCCTTCTTAATTGTCATCCCGGCCCGCGAGCCGGGATCTCCCGCCTGTGGCGGGACCCCGCCGTCTTTGATGAGAGAGAAGTGGCGGGGCACGTCGATCGCCCGATCGTGGATTCCGCATCCCGGCGCGGAATGACATTTCCTAATGGTCTCTATTCTTTACTCTCTACTCTTTTTCTATTGTCATCCCGGGCCGCGACCCGGGATCCACGACGTCGTCTTTTCCCGTTTCACTCATCTTTCTTTTCAAGCGCCTTCGGGTTCGGCGAGTAAAGCCGGTTCTTGATCTTCCACTGGTCCACGAACTGCCCGATGCCTTCGCGGGCCAGCTTGTTCCTGACCGTCGGCCGCGCCTGCGACCAGCGCACCAGGCTTTCGAAGTTGATCTTGTAACGGCCGCGGACGACCACATAGGTCACCTCGCCGTCGGCGATGGCCCGGCGCACCGTCCTGGTCGAAACGCCGAACAAGCGTGAAGCCTCGGAGACGGAGATGCGGATGATGTTCATAGGCAGCGTCTCAATTCTAAATTCTCATTTCTCATCTCTCCTGTGAACAGGGGAGGGTAGCTTATTCGCCCTAAAAAGTCAATCCTCGTTAAGGCGAAAGTATCTTTATTTGTCTACATTATTGTAGACAAAAATGGCGATTTTGTCCAGTGACCAAAATCGCCTCTCGCTCGTAGTACATAAGCAAGCCGCCGATCGTCCGCGTCACCCCGCGACCCCCAACTGTCACCCCGGGCTTGACCCGGGGTCCAGAAAAAAGCACCGCACCCTCGAAGCTCGGAGCTTGAAGCTAGGAGCTCAAAGCTGAAACAAGCTTAACCACTTACACACTTGGCCTTTTCCCAAGCCCCGCCTATACTCCTCGTGATATGCGTAAAGCCGGTCCAAAGCTGTAACGCTTTTTTCTTTTCTACGTCTGATTGTGCGTAGTCGTTTAAAAGAAAAATTCCTCCTCTTCCGCATTCGGGCGAAGAAGGACCCTGAAGCGTTCGGCGCCGTGTACGACGCTTACGTGAAGCAGATCTACCGCTTCATCTACTTCAAGGTCTCGTCCGCGGAACAGGCGGAGGATCTCACCTCCGAAGCGTTCCTCAAGGCCTGGCAGTATCTGAAGGAAAAGAGGGACGTGAACAACCTGCAGGCGCTGCTCTACAGCGTGGCGCGCACCGTGGTCATCGACCACTACCGCGCCAACAACTGCTTGCCCGGCACCGTGAGCCTCGACGAGACCATCTCGGACGAGACCGCGGAGGTCGCCAGCGAGAAGTTCCTGAAGGACATGGAGACCAAGTTCGATACCACCCTCGTCCTCGAGAAGCTTCGCGGACTGAAGGACGAGTATCGCGACGTGGTCATCATGCGGTACCTCGACGAGATGTCGACGGGTGAGATCGCCGCCGTGCTGGGGAAGAACGCGTCGAACGTCAGGGTCATCCTTCACCGGGCGACCAAGGCGCTTGCCGCTGCGATCCGCAATGACCGACAAGGAACTCAAGGACATCTTCCAGACGATAAAGAATGAACGGAGAGGTGGAGCCCCTCACGAAGTTTGGGTTGAACGCAACCGCGGCATCCTGCTGATGCAGGTGAAGAACACGACGGACGTGACCGCGAAACCCAAGCTCGGCGAGACGATGCGCCACCTCTTTTCTATTTTCTTCCCGACGGAGGGCTTCGCCATGGCCGCCCGCGCCGCCGGCGTCTTCCTGCTCGTCCTCGGCACCGTGTTCGGCGGCGGACTCGTCTCCGCGCAGGTCTACCAGGTCGCGACCCCCGGCGCCTTCGCCTACAAGGTGAAGCTCGCGGTCGAGCGCGCCCAGCTCTTCCTCGCCCCCAACGAGGAGTACCGCGCCAGCCTCCACACCGAGTTCGCCGATCATCGCCTCGACGAGGCCGCCAAGCTCGCCGAGCAGGGTCCTGACATGCAGGCCTTCGTCCCCGGCGTGCTCGCTTCGTTCGATGCCGAGGTCGGCGCGCTCTCCGCTTCGCTCGACGCCCGCAGGTCCTCCGACCCCGACGGCGTCGCCGAGGCCGCCAAGCTGACCGAGCGCAAGATGGCCGTCTACCAGAACATCCTCCGCAAGGCCGGCTCGCTCCTGCCGCCCGCGCTCCAGCCGCGGATCGCCGTGTCGCGCGACCTCGTCGACGGCCTGACCATCAAGGCCATCGCCGTCATCGTCGAGAAGCATCTCGCCGGCTCGTCCGCCGCGCCCCGCGCCGTGGTCGTCAACAAGTTCGAGGAGCGCATCAAGCAGGCCGAGGCCAAGATCGAATCCGCGCCGCCGACCACCGACGAGAAGAAGACGGTCCGCACCGCGAAGGCGAAAGCCGCCATCGCCGAGGCCAAGGTCCTCATCCAGGAAGAGAAGTACCAGGCCGCGCTGACCAAGATCGAGGAGGTTGCCGAGCTCACCAAGGAGGTCGACGACACGGCCGCGCCCGAAGGGGGAGCGCCCGCCGACGGCGCTGTAACGCCCCCCGCGCCTGAAACCGTTAGCACCCCGAATACGTCTACTACTAATGAAGGCGCCCCACCGGCCCCCGTTTCTGGCACCCCGCCCGCCGAACCGCCGCCCGCCCCGCCCCCGGCACCTTAAACCCCGCCCGCCTGTCACCCCGGGCCGCGACCCGGGGTCCAGAACAAAACAAAAAGCAAAAATAACGTCCCAACCCCAAAGAGTCCCAAGTCCCAGCTCCTTAAAACCCCAGCCAGCCCCAACGAGAGCGTCGAAGCCCTCGAAGCTCGGAGCTTGAAGCTTCGTCCTTCCCGTTGGGTCTGGCCACCGACAGTTGGACCGTCCCCGCGGCGCCATGTGGCGCCTGGCGGGGTTACACCCGTCACGGCACGCGTTGCCGCGACGGACTGTCCCACAAGTCGGTTGCCAAGGGGACCGACCCAAGGTTTTTTCTGCGCTTCGGCAATCGAAGTGAAAGAAATGTCATCCCGGCCCGGGAGCCGGGATCCACGGCGCTCGATCGTGGATTCCGGGTCAAGCCCGGAATGACAGAAAGAAGAAACCTCCGGTCGGTCCCTTACGACCTGTATATGGATATTGACGTGCAAGGCATAAAGGTCGAGGTCTCCGAAGGATCGCCTTCGCGGTACTTCTGCCCGGCATCTCTTTTTAATAAGATGCGGGCTACCACAGAAAGGTTGTACATAGTTATGAGTGAAGTCTTAAAGATGAGCAGGAAAGCGCTCACCGCGGCTGTCGTCGCGGCGACCATTGCCTGGTCGATCTCGCTGTCCGCCTTCCTTGCGCCGCTTACGGCCAAGGCTGCGGCCTCGGGCTCGCTGGTCAAGGCTTCCCTCCCCGCCGTCTACTACGTCGGTGCGGATGGAAAGCGCTACGTCTTCCCGAACGAGAAGACGTACAAGACCTGGTACCCGGATTTCTCGGGCGTCACCGTTATCACCGATGCGGAACTCGCCTCGATGATGATCGGCGGTAACGTCACGTACAGGCCGGGTGTCAAGATGATCAAGATCCAGACGGATCCCAAGACCTATGCCGTGTCCCACAACGGGACGCTGCACTGGGTGAAGACCGAAGCGCTCGCCACCGCTCTGTATGGCGCCACGTGGAACCAGCAGATCGATGACGTCTCCGACGCGTTCTTCACGAACTACACGATCGGCAGCGACATCAACTCCGCTTCCGATTACAGCCCGGCCGCCGAAACGGCCGCGGCCACCTCGATCAATGCAGACAAGAATCTCTCGGGCACGGGCGCGTCAGGCGATCTGACGTTCTCGCTGGCCGCGGGCACTCCGGCTTCCGCTACGCTTCCGCGCGGCGCGACCGGCGTGAACTTCCTGTCGTTCGACGTCCACAATGCCACCTCGTCCGCAATGACGGTTGACACGGTCGTCGTCCACCGCGTTGGTCCGGGCTCCCCGGCCGACTTCGTGAGCACGTACCTCTTCGAGGGCAATACGCGCCTTACGAGCTCGCGCACGGTCAACTCGACCACGAACGAATCGACCTTCACGGGCCTCGGCCTCGCCCTCGCGGCTGGTCAGACCCGCACCCTCTGGCTCGCTGCCGACATGTCCACCACCGCTGGTGCTGGCAACGTCAGCGCGTTCGAAGTGACGAAGGTCCAGTCCGGCACCACGCTGGCTTCCGGTGCGGCCATGGGCGCCAACATGACGCTCTCCTCCGCCACCGTCGGTTCGCTCACCATCAGCATGTCGGGCTCGCTGACCAACCCCAAGGTCGGTCAGATGAACGCCAAGATCGGCGAATTCCAGCTCGCTGCTGGTTCGTCCGAAGATCTTGAGCTCCGCAGGGTCACGCTCTTCCAGGGCGGCAACCTGTCGCGCTCGAACCTCACCAACCTCGTGCTCAAGCAGGGTGGCTCCACCCTCGCGACGGCCGCCGGCGTCGACTCGAAGGACCACATCGTCTTCGTGCTGACCTCGCCGCAGCTGCTCGAGAAGGGCGCCACCAAGACCTACGAGGTCTATGGTGACATCAGCGGTTCGGCTCGCTCCGGCGATACGACCAAGCTGTACGCGGAAGAGAACGTCGACGTCTGGGGCGTGGGCAAGACCTACGGCTACGGCGTCACGGTC
>DATJFD010000039.1:0-7027 GCA_035495855.1 Binatia bacterium
CGTCGGCCTCGCGATCATCATCATCCTGGCGTTCTTCTTCCCCGGCGTCGGCTTCATGTTCTCGGGGACGTTCTTCGGAAACCTCGTCCTCGCCGTCGCGCTGTCGGGCGTCGCCATCCTGCTGTTCGCGCCGCTCATGCCACGCAAGACGCCGAAGGGCGTCGAGGCGTACGAGCACGCCTGGGGCTTCCGCGAATACATCGACAAGGCCGAGAAGTACCGCATCGAGTGGCAGGAGAAGGAGGGCATCTTCGAGAAGTTCCTGCCCTACGCGATGGTCTTCGGCGTCGCCGAGCACTGGACGCGCGCGTTCGCCGGCATGAACCTCCCGCCGCCGACGTGGTACGAGGGCCGCGCCTGGAGCGGCGGAACCTTCAACTCGGCCGTATTGTTCGGCTCGCTCACCGCGATGAACGGCGCGATGTCCTCCGCGATGACGTCGCGGCCGCAGAGCTCGTCGAGCGGCAGCGGCTTCGGCGGCGGCTCTTCCGGCGGCGGTTTCGGCGGGGGAGGGGGAGGGTCGTGGTGAGGTTTACCGTTTTCAGTTCTCCGTTTTCAGTCCTCGCTCCGGTCACCCCGAAAACCGAAAACCGATAACGGAAAACCATCTTCTATGCTCTGGCCCCTCGTCTTCAGCATTCCGCTCTTCCTCCTGCCCGTCGGCTACTTCTTCTGGCTGTACGTGCTGTATTCCCGGCCGCCCGCTTTGGGCCGCGCCGTCACCGCCGAGTACGACCCTCCTGCGGACATCGCGCCCATCGAAGCCGCGGTGCTGCTCGACGGCATGCTCAAGCCCCGCGCCCTCGCCGCCGCGATCGTCGGACTGCACATGCGCGGCGAGATCGACATCGCCGAGGCTGGCGGATCCGTCGAGGCCTTCCGTCGCGGCGCGGCCGGGGGACCGCTCTCTCCCGCCGAATCGCTCATCATGGCCGCCCTCTTCGCCGAGGGCCCGCTCACGGACGCGAAGAGCGCCTCGGAACGCATGCCCATGGTCGCGAAGACGGTCGAGCGCCGCGTGATCGAAGGGCTGCGCGCCAAGGGTTTCATCGCCGAACGCTCGCTCTCCGCGCCCATCCTGTTCGTCTCCGCGGTCATGGCCGCGCTCATGGTCTCGCTGTCCCTCCTGCCTTTCTACGGCTTCCGCGCGGCGGTGAGCGTCTTCTGCGCGCTCACGCTGCTCGCGCAGTTCGCCTACATCGCGGCGACCTGGCGCCCGCGTCTCTCGGCGCGCGGCAAGGAGGCGGCGTTCCGCCTGATGGGCTACAAGCTGTGGCTCGGGCAGGTCGAGGGCGACTACATCCAGTGGCAGGAGAAGGAGAACGACCGCGTGACCGCATCCACGCCGTACGCCATCGTGTTCGGCATCAGCTTGACGTGGGCGACCAAATTGCAGAAGCTGACGGGAGCACTTTTGGAGAACATCATATGAACGACGCCGACATCAGGAAGATACTCGAGGAGGCCAGGGTCATCGCTTCGGTGGGCCTGTCGTCCAAGCCCGGCCGGCCGAGCTACGGCGTGTGCGCCTTCCTCAAGCTCAAAGGCTACCGCATCATCCCGGTGAACCCGAACGAGACGCAGGTGCTCGGCGAGACGAGCTACCCCGACCTCCTCTCCGTACCGGAGAAGGTCGACGTGGTGCAGATCTTCCGCAATCCCGACGCGGTGCCGGCGATCGTCGAGGAAGCCATCAAGATCGGCGCCAAGGTCGTCTGGATGCAGGATGGCGCGGGCAACGAGGAAGCGGCAGAGCGGGCCAGGAAAGCCGGCCTCGTCGCGGTCGTCGACGATTGCATGATGCGCGAATATCGCCGCCTCGACGCGGACCTCCCCATCAGCCACTGACGTTGACCGGCGGGCCGCGGAATGCTAGGGTACGGGCCTTCAAGGCCCGTTCTTTTTCTTTTCGGGGACCATCGCCGCAAGGAGGCGACAATGACGCAGGAACAAGGGCCCGGGCTCGTCCGCCTGGGAAGCCAGAAGGTGTTCATCGCGACGTGCGCGGCATGCGAAGGCCGCGCCGGCGCGGGCGCGGTCGTCATCCCCCGGCGCGACGCCAGGCCGAACGTCTACGCGACCGTCTACGAGGCGCTGCGGAGCCGCATGGAGATCATGCGGCGGTACGGCGTCCGCGGGCGCGGCGTCTCCGAGCTCGAACGCCTCGCCTCGGTGCGGGACGATCTGCGGGAGACGCACGTGTCGCTGCTCGCGGGAGAAACCGGCCGCGCGGACGGCTCGTTCGCCTCCGCGGCGGAGGAGCTCAAGCGGAAGCGGAACGTCCACAAGGCCGAGGCCAGGAAGAAGGCCGAGGCCGGCGTGGTGCGCCATCCGACCTCGACCGTGAACCGCGGCGCCACGCGCGCGAGGCTCACGGCCATCGACCGTCGGCTCGCGCTGCGCGAGGACGAGGTCCGTTCGATCGCGCCGTGGATCGGCGCGATGGAGACGGCGCTGCTCCTCGAGGTCCGCCGGTGCGAAAGCATCGTGCGCGACCTCGACCGCGCCGCCACGGCGATGCGCTCGCACGAGCTCGTCCGCAAGGGCGAGACCTCCGAGCGCCAGCGCAGGGCCATCGCCGCGCGCCTGCGCGTCCTGGCCGAACCGCTCGCCACGCTCGCGGTCGAGCCGTTCCTCTCCGTGCGGAACGCGCTCTGCGCTCCGGTGCTGCGCGCGGTCGTCTCGGCCGAGAACGGCACCGGCGACGAGTTCGCGGCGGCGGTCGGCGACATCGTCCGCCTGACCGGCGCGTCCGTCGCCCGCTCGGCGATCGAGTCGACGCTCGTGCTCATGGCGGCCGGACTGCCTCCGGGGCAGCTCGCGAAGGCGGCGGAACGTTCCGCCCGCGCGGCGTCCAGATCGCTCAGCGGCTGCGGCGCGGTCCAAACGGCCGCCCTGGTCGCCGCCGCCCTCCGCCTGGCCGTCCAATGCCTCAGGGAAGGCCACCCCGACGCCGCCAAGCCCCGGCTCAAGGAAGCCATCGCCCATCTCGACCCCGCCTGAAACGCGGGGTCTTTTTTATCCACAACGGGGTCAGACCCCCCTTCATGTCATCCCGGCCCGCGAGCCGGGATCCACGGCGTGCGATCGTATCGTGGATTCCGGGTCCTGGCCCGGAATGACGATTTTTCTTACTTTTCTCTAGCGCCCGGGTGGGCTAAAGTACCGCCATGCAAAAGAACGCCACCGCCAAGCTTTTCAGAGCCCGCATCGATTACGACGCGGAGCTCAACCCCGAGCAGCTCGCCGTCGTGAAGAACGGCGACGGGGCCTGCGTCGTGCTGGCCGGCGCCGGTTCGGGCAAGACGCGCACCATCGTCTACCGGGTCGCCTGGCTCCTGGAGCACGGCGTTTCGCCGGACCGCGTGCTGCTTCTCACCTTCACCAACAAGGCGGCGGGGGAGATGATGTCGCGCATCGGCGAGCTGCTCGGCAGCGAGCTGCCGTTCGGTTCCGGCGGCATCTGGGGCGGCACGTTCCACTCCATCGCCAACCGCATCCTCCGCGCCTTCGCCGAGCGCATCGGCTTCACCTCGTCGTTCTCCATCCTCGACGACGAGGATTCGCGCGACCTCATGAAGGCGACGATGCGCGAGCTCGGCTGCACGCCGGACACGAAGCGGTACCCTTCGCCCGTCGTCGTGCGCGACATCCTGAGCTACAAGGCGAACGCCATGAGGTCGATCGAGGAAGCGGTCGCCAAGAAATATCCGAAGCTCGAGCCGCTCATCCCGGACCTCCGGCGCATCGCCGACGCCTACGACGAGAAGAAGCGCCGCTCGAACGCGATGGACTTCGACGACCTGCTCGTCCGCCTGCACCGCCTGCTCGCCGAGGACCCGGCCGCGCGCGAGCGCGTCGCGGGCCGCTGGACGCACGTGCTCGTCGACGAGTTCCAGGACACCAACCCGCTGCAGGCCTCGCTCGTGGCGTACATGTCCGGCCCGTCGAAGAACCTGCTCGTGGTCGGCGACGACGCCCAGAGCATCTACTCGTTCCGTGCCGCCGACGTCAGGAACATCCTCGACTTCCCCAAGCACCATCCCGACGCGCGCATCTTCAAGCTCGAGACGAACTATCGTTCGACGCCGGAGATCCTGAGCCTCGCGAACGACGTCATCTCGCGCAACATCGACCAGTTCCCCAAGGAGCTGCGCTCGGTGAAGAAGCCGGCGGACAAGCCGATGGTCGCGCCCGCGCCGTCGACCTTCCAGGAGGCCGATTTCGTGGTCGGCAAGATCAGGGAGCTGCTCGACGACGGCGTACGGCCCGAGGAGATCGCCGTGCTGTTCCGTGCGACGCACCATTCGCAGACCGTCGAGTTCGAGCTCATGAAGCGCGGCATCCCGTACGACTACCGCGGCGGCGTGAAGTTCTTCGACCGCGCGCACGTGAAGGACGCCGTCTCGTTCCTGCGCATCAAGGACAATTTCACGGACGAGGCCGCCTGGCTGCGCATCCTCACGATCCAGCAGGGGGTCGGGGAGGTGATGGCCTCGAAGATCTTCTCGATGCTGCGCGCGGCAGGCTCGCTCGCGGCCGCGGTGCTCGCGCCGGTCGAGCAGTCGCTCGGGGCCCGCGCGGCCAAGGGCTGGGCGGACCTGCGCCCCATCCTCGAGAAGATGGTCGCGACCGAGAAGCCCTGCGAGCTCGTGCGCATCGTGCTGAAGTCGGCCTACGCCGATTACCTCGAGAACGAATATCCGAACTGGCGCGAGCGCCTCGAGGACGTGGAGCAGCTCGCCAACTTCGCGGAGGAATACGACGCCTCGCGCGACCTGCTCGCCGACGTGACGCTGGATTCGTCCGCGGCGGAGAAGCCGTCGCAGCGCCGGCGCCGCGACGCGCGCGACAAGATCGTGCTCTCGACCATCCACCAGGCCAAGGGGCTCGAGTGGGAGGCGGTCTTCGTCATCCATCTCACCAATTCAGGGTTCCCGAACCGCAAGGCGGCGATGGAGGAGGGCGGGCTCGAGGAGGAACGCCGCCTGTTCTACGTGGCCGTCACCCGCGCCAAGAAGCACCTGTACCTCTCGTACCCGTCGAGCGCGGGCCGCGACATGTTCACCATCGAGCAGCCGTCGTGCTTCCTCGAGGAATGCGACCCGAAGCGCCTCGACATGTCGCTCGTCCGCGGCGAGTTCTCGTTCTCCTCGAAGGACGCGGACGGCTTCTACGAAGAGGACGCCATCACCGTCGAGAGCGAGGACGCGCCCGACGACCCGTTCGCGGGCGTGAAAGGAAGGATGAAGAAGGTGGATTCGGAGTGGAAGAAGAAATCTTTTTTGAGGGATGTGTGATATTTGCAGCATGAAAGGGTCCGGCCCCCGGTTATCCGCGGTCATCATCGCCCTCGCTTCCCTCGCGATGGCGGTCTTGCCGTTCGCCGCGTCCCGCGCGAGCGCGGCCTCGGTGAACGCGCCTTTGACCCGCGAGGAGATCGTGAAGAAGCTCGGCGAGCTCAATGCCGGCGAGGACCCGGCCTCCGCGCCCTCGGACGCAGAGGCGCAGGCCAACGAGCAGAAGATCGAGGAGGCCGACGCCCTGCCGCCGGACGAGTACGTGCGCGGCCGCATCGCCTCGGTCGCCTCGACGGTCGAGCGCGAGACGGCGGGCGTGAAGGAACACGTCACGACCTACAAGGTCATCCTCCTGGACGGCGCAGAGAAGGGGAAGGAGGTCGAAGTGCAGACGAGCGACCTCGACGCCGTCGTCGCGAACCGGAGCTTCAAGGCGGGCGACAAGATCGTCATCGTGAAGAGCTACAAGCTCGGCGGCGAGGCGGCCTATTATCTGGCCGACTCCTATCGCATCCCCGCGCTCGCCGGCATCGTCTTCCTGTTCATGCTCGCGGGCATCGCCTTCGGCCGCTGGCGCGGCGTCACCTCGCTGCTCGGCCTCGCCGTGACGGTCGGGATCATCATGCTCTATGTCGTTCCGCGCATCACGGCCGGCGGCGACCCGCTGCGCGTGAGCCTCGTCGCGACCTTCGCCATCGCCGCGGTCTCGCTCTACCTCGCCCACGGCTTCAACCGCCGCACGACCATCGCCTTCGTGAGCACGCTCATCACCCTCGCGCTCTCCGCCTGGATGGCCGTGTCCTGGGTCGCCTGGGCCAGCCTCTTCGGCACGGGCAGCGAGGACGCCATCTTCCTGCAGGGCAGCGGCTTCGGCGACATCAATCTGCGCGGGCTCCTCCTCGGCGGCATCATGCTCGGCGTGATGGGCATCCTGGACGACATCACCACGGCGCAGGCGGCCATCGTGGAGGAGCTCAAGCACGCCAACCCGTCGTTCAAGTTCCCCGACCTCTACAAGCGCGGCCTGTCGGTCGGCAAGGAACACATCTCGTCGCTCATCAACACGCTCTTCCTGGCCTACGCCGGCGCGTCGCTGCCGCTCTTCCTGCTCTTCACGACGACCTCGAGCCAGCCGCTCTGGTACGTCCTCAACAGCGAGACCATCGCCGAGGAGATCGTCCGCACCATCGTCGGCAGCGTCTGCCTGATCCTGGCCGTGCCGATCACGACGGCCATCGCCGCCTCGTACTACGGCGAGCGCCGCGTGCGCCAGGGCGACGCGCCGCCGCTGCCGCATCACCATCATTGAGATGTCGTTCGCACGGAAGGCCTACGCGTTCTTCACGCGCCTGGAGCTGCGGCACGAGCTCCCGCCGGGCGTGGAGGTCATGAACCCCTACAAGGACCGCGCGGTGCGGGCCTGCTTCAAGGCCTTCCTCGACCGCCACTTCGACGACGCCCGCAAGCGCGCGCTCATCCTCGGCATCAACCCGAGCCGCTTCGGCGCGGGCATCACCGGCGTGGCTTTCACGGACCCGGTGGCGCTGCGCGAGTTCTGCGGCGTGCCCAACGCGATGGGGGACACACGCGAACTGTCGTCGACCTTCGTCTACCAGGTCGTCGAGGCCATGGGCGGAGCCAAGCAGTTCTATAAGGACTTCTTCCTTACGGCCACGTGCCCTCTCGGCTTCACCAAGCACGGCGTCAATTACAATTTCTATGACCAT
>DATJFD010000040.1:0-3822 GCA_035495855.1 Binatia bacterium
CCAGGCGGCCGCCACCGCGCCGCCGTCCGAGAACAGCAGCGAGAAGTACTCGACGAACCCGGATTCCGCGGCCGCCGTCCTGAGCGCAAGCAGCGCCGGCACTAGGGCCGAGGCCGAGGCGATCGCGCCGACGGAAAAAAAGGCGATCCGCCGGAGCAGCGAAATGCGACGGCGTTCGGCGTGGATGCGGCCGAGGATCCGGTCCGCCAGATCATCGGGCGGCAGCGGGGTCGCGGCGAGCTTGAACAGGTTTTCTACGTCTTTGCGCATGGTTCTTATACGAATGAGGGGCGGCTTTTGGTGCAGAAGAGGGACAAGACCGCAAAAGAAGAGAGAATAAAGATAAAGGAGGCGGGCATTAGCCCGTTCCTTATGGTCTCTACTCTCTAGTCTTTATTCTCCGTCCGGTCCTCGAGGATCGCTTTCAGGGCGATGAGGCCGCGGTAATGGCGGCTCTTCACGGTGTGGAGCGGCGCTTCCAACGCCTCGCCGATCTCGCGGAAGGTCAGATGGTCGTTGTAATGGAGCCACAGCACCATGCGCTGGGCGGGCGGGAGCGTGTCCATGGCTGCGGCCAGCGTGGCGGCGATGCCCGCGCGGTCCAGCAGTTCGGGCGCGAGCGGCGCCGGGTCCTCGAGTCCCTCGACGAGCGCGTTGCCGCCATCCTCGTCCTCGAACCCGGAGAAGGGGAGCGTTCTCTTCTTCTTGATGAGGTCGAGCGCGGCGTTCTTGGCGATGGCGAAGACCCAGGTCCGGAAGTTCCTGGCGCGGTCGAACTTCCTGAGGTTCTTCCAGGCGCGGACGAACGTTTCCTGCGAGATGTCGTCGGCGTCGTGCGCGTCGCCGAGGAAACGGACGGCGAAGGCGTAGACCGCGTCGAGGTGCCTGCGCACGAGCACGGCGAAGGCGCCTTCGTCCCCGGCGAAATGGGCCGCGATGAGTTCCGCATCGGTCATGCCCTGCATACGGTCGTTCACACTACCCTTTGTCGTGATTACTTTCAAGGAACGGGAGCACCAAAAACCCCGCCTTGCGGGCGGGGCTTTCTTCTCTTCTTTTAGAACCTCATGTTGAACGGCGAGCCGGACGAGCTTCTCGGCGACTGCGCCTGCTTGGCGCGGAGCAGCATCGTCTTCATGAGCCGCTTCTGCATCAGGTCGGCGTAGCCCTGCGGGTCCCTCAGCTCGAGTTCGGCGGAGGCCAGGCGATCCTTCGCGTCGGCCCATTCGCGGGTCCGCTCCTCGTACATCTGCATCGTCTTCTTGAAGGTCGGGTTGAAGAGGCTCTTCACGCCGAGCTTGAAGCGCGCCATCGAGGACATGACCTTCTTTTCCATCAGATCGTCGGCGGAAAGCCCGGTCTGTTCCTTGAGCGACGCCTCGAGCTGCCAGATGCCGGGTTCGATGTCCTTCAGAACCTGCATGTTCTCGGGACCCTCGTAGACGAACCTGCCGGCTTCCAGCCTGCCGATCTCGTCCCTGAGCGCCTTGACCTCCTTCTCGAGACCGGCCTTGCGTTCGGGGGAAAGCTCGTTCTTCTCGACGAGGTCCTTGACCTCCTCGGCGCTCACCTGTTCGTCCGAGAGGATCATGTCATCCGACACTTCGAGGACCTCCTCGTACTCTTCGCCGCGTGCGTGGGCCTCGGACATCGCTTCGCCCTTCTTGAAGAAGCCCTTCTCGGTCTCTTCCGCGTCGTGCTCCTTCTTGGCATCCTCGTTCTCGCGCTCGGCCCTGATGAGCTCGCGGACCTTGTCGCGCAGCCCGTTGGCGCGCGTGATCTCGCCGAGCAGCACCGGGGCAACGCGGGCCTGGTCGATGAGCTTGGAGAGTTCTGCGGCGGAATATTCCTTGCCGCCGCTGCCCTTCACGGTCTTCATGTGATCGAGGACGATCTTGAGGTCGTCGAAGGACGAGACGGCGTTGACCGTGTCCTCTTTGGCCTGGTCGGCGAGCATCTCGTCCGTGACCTCGATCACCGGGCCGTCGAGATCCTCGACGACGGCGTCGATCTCCGAATCCTTGAGGTCTTCGAAGGGGTTCGCCCGGATGGCGTCGACGGCGTTCTCGATGTCCTTGTCGGTCATCTCCGCGAGGTCGAGCTTTGCGCCTTCCGCGAGCATCGAGTCGCTGACCTCCATGGCCTGGCGGCTGAGGAGCTCGGCCTGTTCAGCGTGAAGATCGGCCAGCTGCTCCATGAGCGCCGACTTTTCCATGTCCTTCAGGCGCGAGCCGCCGCGGTAGTTGATGCCTTCGATCTTGGAGAGCTTCTCGAGTTCGGCGCGCTTGGCGGCGATGCGGGTCTCGAGGTCGCGCTTCGTGATGGCGTCGGCGACGAAATCCTCGGCGTCCGCGCCGTACTTGCCGACGACCTTGTCGATGGAGCCCTGGATGCTCTCCATCTCCTTCTGGAGGGAGGCCTGGGCCTGTTCCTTGGCGCCGACGGGAATGTCCTCGAGCTTGTCGAGCTCGAGCGCCTTATTGACCGCGCGCTCCTGCAGCCTGTTGAACTCATCAGCGTCGGCCATGAAACCGCTCGCGGGTTCCATCTCGGGTGCCTCGCTGACCGCTTCGTCGATCAGTTTGGGTTTATGCTCCGACTCGGGCTGCTCCTGCGGCGCTTCGCGGCGGGCTTCGGCTTTCGACATAGGACGTTGGAATGAGTGGTAATTACTTGAAAGTCTAGCAGAAAATCGCGTTTTTGTCAAAACGATTCCGCCAAGCTCAGCGGAATATTTCCCGTTCTTTAGGCCCGATATCGATGGATGGCGTCTCTACCCCGCGCAGACTGGCACTAAAGTGTCAGGCACCGGAACCGAATGCGCCCCACGCGATCAAAAACAGGCATTGTCCGTCCTGGACTGACCCCAAAGTGTCAGGCACCAAGGTGTCAGGCACTTTGGTGCCTGACACCGAGGTCAACGAGGCGGGGCGAAGGCTCGAAGCTTGGCGCTCGAAGCTCGGAGCTTCTCATAAAAAAACACCGCGACGAAGCGGTGTCGCGGTATCAGGGCTTGGCTGCGAGCAGCGGGTGGATCATGTTCTGGATCATCCGTCCGCATGCGCTCATCACGCGCACGAGAGCCCCTGCCTGCAGCTGACCGGCGCCCTTGATGGCGCCTTTCAACGGCACTGACCGCATGACCGCGTAGTGGCCTTCCGTCTTGACGGCCTCGATGGATACGCGGGTGCTGACCCCCGAAGGGGCGTCGTCGACCGCGAGGGTCAACGTCCGGAGGTAGGACTCCGGCAGCGGCGACCCGTCGACGTACAGCTCCACGAACAGCCGGTCCTTGGCGATCCTCACGGCGAGGATCTCCTGGATGCGGCCGAAGTGGCGCTCGTCGCTCGCCTTGGAGGCGAACAGGTCGACGATGGGTGCGGGCCCCCTTCCGGGGGCGGGCTCACGGCTCACGAGCCGTGCGCTTTTGGGATGACTGAAAAGGTCGATCACTCTGCATTCGGGTTCCATGGCGTGGATCCCCCTTTCGGGAAACTTCGTAGGGGGACCTTTGCATATTTTAGGCGCGTTGTCAAGGGTGGCCGGCACGTTGACGGACCGCCGTTCCGCTGCTAGATTAAGCGGGATTTTCCTATGGGACGCGCCAAATATCACCTCATCACTTACGGTTGCCAGATGAACAAGTCGGACTCCGAGCGGGTCGCGACCGTGCTCGATCGCATGGGCATGGACGAGACCTCTGACGAGGGCGACGCGGACCTCATCCTCATCAACTCCTGCTCGGTGCGGCAGACCGCCGAGGACCGCATCTTCGGAAAGATGCGCGACTTCGCGGCGCTGAAGGAGAAGAACCCGAAGCTC
>DATJFD010000041.1:0-9071 GCA_035495855.1 Binatia bacterium
TCTCCGTCGGCGTCGAGGGGATCGTCACGTTCGCGAGCGTCGGCGCGGCGATGACGCCGTCCCACGACGGGTCCGCGGTCACGACGGTCGAAGCGGGTATCGCGAAGGACGCCGAGGCGGCGTTCGCCGCGGTGACGGTCATCTGCGGCAGCGTCGCCATGCCGTTCAGGACGAGCGGGCCCGCGTCGATGGTCGGCGAAGCGACGTCGCGCGAGACGTTCAGCGTGACGGTGAGCGTCGGGTCCGCGAGCACGAGCTGCGTCGCGGGCGGGTTCATGCTCGCGAAGCCGCCCGCATCCGGCGCGATCTGGCCGGCAGCGAGCGCCGAGTCGACCAGCAGCAGCTTGGCGGCATTGCCCGCCGCGTCCTGCACGACCGCGATGGCGTCGTTCGCGAAGGTCGTGACCGCGGACGCCGTGATGGTCAGGGTCGCGCCCGACCAGGCGTACGAAAGCGCGGTATCGGCGCCGGCGGAGAGCGCGCGTTCGGCCGCGGCCTTGCCGGAGGCGGAAAGCGCGCCGTCAAAGACCAGCGGCGTGTCGCCGACGGGAATGGTCACGTCCGCCGTGCCGTCGCCGAGCTTGGTCACGGCGGGAGCGACGGTATCTTTGGTCGCGGTCGTCGCCGCGGCGTTCGAGACGCTGCCGATGGCGTCCCTCGCGGTCGCTGACACGTTGATGGTCCCGTCCGCGAGCGGCGCGGGCTGCGCCGCGGTGCCGTCTATGACGATATCGAACGACGTCCCGCCTCCCGTGAGCTGCTGCGTGCCGACCGCGGCGTTCGCGCCGTTCGTGAGCGTCACCGTGACGAGCGCGTTCGCCGGCGCGGTGCCCAGCATGTGGATCGCCGTCTTCTCCGCGTCGTTGATGAGACCGTCGCCGGCGACCGATGCGATGACGGGCGCCGCAGGCTGCGCGCCGACGGTCACGGTCACCGTGTAAGCCTGGGCCGAGGCGTCAAGCGCGGTCACCGTGTACGTGACCGGGTTCGTGAAATCGCGTGCGGCGCCGGACGCCGGGTTCACGCTCGCGCCCTGCGAGACCGTGACGGTCGGCACGAGCACCGCTACGTTCGTCCCGAACGGCACGGTCGCCGCGACCGTATGGTCCGTTTCGTTGATGACGCCGACGGCGTCTGGATCGAAGGCCGCGAAGATGAAGGACGTGATCGCTTTGCCGTCGGACGGGAACGTGCCGACCGCGTACGTCACCGTCGTCGTGCCGTCCTGCGCGGTGACGACGAGCGTGTCGCCGTTCAGGACCGGGTCATGGAGCCCGGCGGTGTTCCAGGCCTGATGCGGCTCCCCCATGGCGATGTTCGCGAGGAACGTCGCCCGGGCCGTGCCCGACGGCACGTTCGCGATGGTCGCGCTGCCGCCGCTGGGCGCGGTCACCGTGTAGACCGACGATGTGACCGTCGCCACGCTGCTCGGCGGCGCGATGGTCACGGTGACGACGTACGCCTGCGTCGACGTGTCCGCCGCCGTGACGGTGTAGGTGACGGGGTTCGTGAAGTTCTGCGCCGCGCCGGACGCCGGGTTCACGGAAGCACCCGTGATGGCGATGGTCGGCACAAGCGCGGTCACGTTCGTCCCGTACGGCACGGTCGCGGCGACGGTGTGATCCGTCTCGTTGATCGTCCCCGTCACCGCCGGCGAGAGCCCGTTGAACGCGAAGGACGTGATGGCCTTGGCCGGGTTCACGGAAATGAGCGCCGCCTGCGCGTTGATGCGCTTGCCCGAGACCGACTTGCCGGAAAGCGCCGCCGCCGCGTCGCCGGTGTTCAGGATCGCCGCCTTCACCTGCGCCCGCGTGAGCGACGGGTTGTAGCCCCACAGGAGCGCAGCCAGGCCGACCACGTGCGGCGTGGCCATCGAGGTGCCGTTCAGGTAGGCGTACATGTTGTTCGAACCGTCCGTGAACTTGGTGATGGCGATGTCGTCGACCCAGCAGCCTTCATACGAGGCGACGACGTCGTTCGAGGCATCCGCGACCCAGCGGAAACGGTACGTGAAGTTCGCGGTCAGATACGCGGTCGGTATGGAAATGTTCGTGATGAGCGCCTGCGCCGCGCCGCTCGAGTTCAGCGGGGACTCGCCGTTGTACATGTCGAGCGCGGCCTCGTCCCAGCGCTCGAACTCGGTGAAATTCGTCCCGTCGGAACTGAACTCGAGCGCGACGTAATCCGTCCAGGCGGAGGTCTGATAATCCGTGTCGCAGCGCGTCATGACGTTCATGTACGCGCCCCCGGCCGTGCTGAGGTCGATGGCCGGCGAGGTCGCGCGGGTGTCCGCGTTCGGCGCGTACGGCACATGCGCGGGGTCGGCGGCGAGGACCTTGTTGCCGGAGAAGTCCGACGTCGCCCAGTCGCCGGTCGCGGACCAGCCCGCGGGCAGCGCGGGCACCGTCACGCCCGTGAACGATTCCGTCGCCACGGTGGTGGTCGCGACGGAGGAATAGATGTTCGTGCCGGGCGCGCCGACGTCGACCGAGGTCGCGCCGTAGTTCGAGAACGTCGCGAGCGCGTCGTTCGCGTCCGTCGCCGCGACCGAGATGACGTTGTCGAGCGTGTGGTCCGACGGATAGAAATGCAGGCCGCCGTCGTTGTTGCCCCCGTTATTGCCCGCGGCGGCCACGAAGATGCCGCCGGCGGTCCGGAAACGGTCGATGGCGTCGTATTCCGACTGCGAGAACGTGTTGCCGCCGAAGCTGGCGTTGATGACCTTCGCGCCGTTCTGGATGGCGAAGTCGATGCCCTTCACTTCCTGGGCGACCGTCAGGCCGAACTTGACGGCCATGATCTTGGCGCGCGGCGCCACGCCGATGATGCCGGTGTTGTTGTTCTTGGCCGCGGCGATGGTGCCCGCGACGTGCGTGCCGTGCGTGTCCGTCGATGGCAGCGGCACTTTGTCGTTCTCGTCGTAGTCGTACCCGTGCTGGCAGCCGCCCAGCGCGTTGCCGTTCTCATCCTTGCAGTTCGTCCCGTCCCACATGTTCGGCGCGAGATCGGGATGGTTGTAGGCGACGCCCGTGTCGAGCACGGCGACGATGACCGTGCCGTGCGTGCCGTCGTCGATGGCCCAGGCCTCGGGCGCGTCGATGTCCCTGTCGGCGGTCCCGGCATGCACGCCATAGCTGCCGCCGACCGTCTGGCCGGTGTTGTCGAGGCCCCAGAGGATGTCGCGGAACGGATCGTCCGTGCCGATGGTCGCGAGCTCTCGCCTGAAGTTCGGTTCGGCGTACTCGACGTCGGGATCGAGCTGCAGTTCCTTGACCTTGCGCTCGACGGACTTGCCGTCCTTGATGCGCAGGAGCGCGATGTTCGGCTTCTCGAGGTCGTCGAGCTTGTCCATCGCGCGCGCCTCGGCGAAATCGCTCGCTTTCGACCGGCCGGACGCGGTCGCGAGGTTCGTCCGTCCCGGCTTGAACTTCACGAGCACCTGGCCTTCGACGTACGGCTTCAGGCCGCCGTCCTTTGCGTGCGCGCCGGGCAGCTTCCCGACCGCGGACGCGGGCGCGGGGACGCAGGCGAGCAGCGATCCCGCGAGGCAGAACGCCTGCAGGGCACGGGCCGACTTTGGTGAAAGAAATTTCATGCGCGCGAAGACAAAGATGACCTTATCTTAGCATTTTTCGGGGCGAACGGACAGGTCCCGCGAACGAAAAAGACCGGCCCTGTAATGGGACCGGTCGAAGGCGGCGTGGAGCGGCTATGTGGCGGAGCTTCCTCCGCGACGTTTGTGATGCGAGGCGATCCCGCCCTTGCGGCCGGCGACCGATGCCTCTTCCGGGGTGAACTTGTGCGCGGTCCCCTTGGCATGCGCGGCCTTGCCGCCCTTGCTCGCGAGCTCGCGCTGCTTCTCCTTGCTCATCGCGGCGAAGCCGCGGGGTTTCCTTGCGGGCGCCGCGTCGGGCGCCGGTTCGTGCTTGTCCGTGACGTTCTTGTCCGCGTCGTCGTTGACCATGATCGCCTCCGTGCGTGTTGCGTTGCGAAGGAAGCAAGAACGATGGACCCGGGACGATAGCCCGGACGGCGACGCCTGTCAACCGGGCGGGCCCATGTTGACAGGCGCGGCCGCCGCTGGCATAGTCGCGAGCGCTGCGCGGGGCCATCCCGTCCCGGGCAACATGCCAAGGAGGCAGCCGATGGGGAGGAAACAGCAGGAGCAGGAGAGCGCGAACAAGAAGGGCGGCGTGACCGTCACGGTCGACACGCAGTGCCCCTACTGCCGCGGCGAGCGCAAGCACTCGGTCACGCAGCGCAAGGCCTGCAAGCAGAAGGGACCCGTCAAGAACAAGTAGACTTTCGCCGCCCGCTCGGGCGGTTTTTTTCTCCATGGGGATACAACAATAACCCCGCGGGTCCTGTCAGGGGCAATCACCCCGCCAGTGCTCGGCCCCGCACTTGATGCGGGGCCTGCACGCTGAACTCGACTTCGATAGTGCGGTTTTTTTCTGGACCCCGGCTCGGGGGCCGGGGTGACAATGATCAGCGGATCCGATGCCAACAAAAAACCGTCCCGCAGTATTGCGGGGCGGTTTTTGAAAGGTCCGCGACCTCTTATCTTTGTTCTCTGTTCTCTCTTCTCTATTTCTCTATGTTGGTCCCCTTCTCGTAGCCGTCGACCTCCGCCTGCGGCAGGGTGACGGCGCTCCTGGCCCTGACGGCGAAGCGATGCGCGAGCGCGTACTCGGAGAGCGGACGCAGTTTGCCGCCGAGCACGGTGAAGTAGGAGGTCGAACGGTCGCCGCGCACGATGGTGCCGTCGCGCGGCGGGACCGGCGCGCCCGAATCCAGGGACGCCGCGACGGCGTCATCGAAGGTCCAGTCGGACGTGACATGGCGCTGCTTGGCGACGAAAGGCGAGATGAGATGCTTCTCCCCCTTCTTATAGATGAAGAGCTGTTTGGATTTCGCGGCCGTGAAATAGGTCAGCTCCTTCGGCGGCGCGAAATCGCCCTTGGCGAGCACCTCCACGTCCTTGCCGGGCAGCGTGGCCACGTTCCTGAAACGATACCCGCGGTTCTTGAAGATCTCGCCGGTAAGCGGCCGCAGCTGGCCGTCGAGCACGACGTAGACCGCGGCCGCGTCGTCGGCCTTCACGAGCGTGTTGTCGCGCGGCGGCACGGCGATGCCGTTCGGCCACTGCCCGACGATCGAGTCGTCGAAGACGTAGTCCGCCTTGATGTAGCGCTGCTTGGCGACGAACGCGGGGATGTAGTGCTTCGCGCCGTCACGGAAGACGAAAAGCGACTTGGCCTTGTCCGCCGCGAAGAACGTCTGTTCGCGCGGCGTCGGCGACACGCCGGTCACGTACGACGCGACCTCGTCCCTGGAGAGCGTCACGACCTTCCTGGCGTCGAAGCGCAGGTTCTTGAACAGCGCGGGCGCGAGCGGCAGCTTCTGGCCGTCGCCCATGAGATAGACCGCGTTCGCGTCCGGCGCCTTCACGAGCGTGCCGTCGAGCGGCGCGACCCAGCCGGACTTCGGATAACTGATGAGCTCGTCGTCAGGCACGTACTTGAGGATCTTCGCCGCGCCCGTCTGCGCGAACGTGAACGGGCTGAAGCGCCTCAGGACGCCGTCCTCCACGCGATATGCGTCCTCGATGACCGTGCCGCGCAGCACCGTGCCGTCGAACGGCGTGAGCTGCGTGCCGTCGGCGAACTGGCCGGCCTCCCCGGCGTCTACCTCGACGACCGGCGTCATGTTGAGCTTCCGTTGCGCCAGCACGAAGCGGGAGGCCGGATGCTTCACGCCGTCCTGGAAGACGTAGCTCTTGCCCATGACCTCGATGACGGTGTCGTCCGCCGGGCCGTAGAGCGCGCCGACGGGATAATCCTTCACTTCCACCGGCGAGATGGTCACGGCGTTCGCGAAGTTCAGGCCGCGCGCACGCGCGACGAAGTTCAGCACGCGGCGCCGTTCGCCGCTCTGGATCGAATAGACGTTGTCGTCGCCGGGGACGCGCACGAGCGTGCCGTTCGCGTACTTGAACCAGTCGGTGAAGAACCGCCAGAAGTTGTAATTGCCGTTGTAGACGTGCGGCGTGTAGCGGTAGAGCGCGGCCGTGGCGCGATTGCCGAGCGTGACGGTCTGCGACTGCTGCACGCCCGCGAACCCCCCGAGCGTGTTGTTCAGCGTCACGCTCTCCCCCACCTGCGTGTCATGGCCGTTGATGCGCGGTCCGCGGCCCGCGGCGAAGGAGTACGACTTCGCGAGCGATCGCACCGAGCCGAGATAGCGGTTGTTCTCCGTGTCGACGTTGCCGAACAGCTGGAAGTAGAACCCTCCGAACAGCTCGCCGCAGCCGGAAGCGTCGGGGCAGTCGAAGCCCATGGCGTGGTCGAGCGCGCGCTGGATGCGGTCGGGGGCGGCGTTGGTACCGCCCAGCACCAGGCCCTGCTCCTTCTGCAGCGTGGTCAGGATCACCTGCGGGTTCAGCCCGCCGGCCTGCGCCGCGTCCCAGATGAGCTCCGCGGCGGTGCGCTTGCGGCCGAGCGTCGCGCCCGCGTCGCCGAGCGCTTCTTTGATGTTCGAGGTGGAGGGCTCGCCGAGCTTGGCGAGGAATTCGGGCGAGGTGTCCGCGAGCGGGCTGCCCTTCGATTCGAGGAACCGCTGGATGCCCGGAGCGCCGCCGAACGTCTGCACGTCGACGAAGCGCTCGTCGGGAATGAGCACGTTCGGGTCGAAGCCCGGCCTCACGCTTTCCTGCGCGGACGACAAGAACGGCTGCAGGAGCAGCGCGAGGGAAACGGCGATGACGGTCAGGCGTCGTGCCATGCGCATAAAGTTCTCCATGACCTTACAATATGGATGACGGGCTGGGAACCCGGTCATTACGAAAACGGCGTCCGTGGACGCCGTTTTTCGCGGTATCGGGCGAAACTCAACCTTCCGGCGGCGGTTCGGCGGGGCGGCCCTCCATGACCTGCGGCGGCGTCTCCATGAGCGTCGAGCCGACGAGGACCTTGTTGGCCCAGTAATGGCCGGTGGCTCCCTCGGGGCGCAAGTCGTACGTTTTGGCGTTGCCGTACTTCTCGCGTTCGACGGAAGCGACCGTCGCGCCGCTGTAGGGAGAACCGATCGCGAGGTCCGCGATGGTGCGGCCGTCGGAGGTCGCGTGCCCGGGCGAGATGCGGAGCTGCCGGCCGTCGGAGAGCACGAGACGGATGACGACGTGGTCGGGCGGCGCGATGGCCGAGCCGAGCGCCTGCACCGGCTTCGCGACGCGGTCGCCTTTCTCGTCCACGGTCATGACCATGTCGCCCTCCTTGACGCCGGTCACCGGCACGTCTCCGGCGGGCGTCTCGATCATGGTGTCGAAGGCGAGGCAGTTCGGCGCGCGATGGCTGTCGTAAGGCATAGGGTCGGGGGGAATAGCTGTCGTCATGGTACCCATATTTGCATGTTTCATCAATGGTCGCGCCATGAAAAAAGCCCCCTTGCGGGGGCGGCGTCACGGGCGGGCGGGCGGGGCGGGCTTCTTCCCGCGCAGGCGCGAGCCGAGCCGCGCGCCGCCGTACGACGCGAGCGGCACGAGCACCGCGAAGCCGAGATGGATGAGGACGTTCTGGTACTCCGTGAACGTATAGAGCGCGAGGATGGCGACCGACGGCGCGCCGAGGATCCATGTCCAGCGCCGGACGCGCGCGGAGCCGATGAGTCCCGCGCCGAGCCCGAGGGCGAAAAAGACGGTCCCGGCGAAGAGATAGCTCTCAAGCCGCTCCAAGGCGCCGAAGACGTCCGAAAAGACCATGTTGAAGGTGACGAAGAACGCCGCGAGCAGGGAGAGCAGCGTCAGCAGGACCGTGCCGAGCCAAAGGCGGATGTCGATCTTCATGCGGCCAGCATACCAATGCGCGCGCACGGAGACAAAAAAAGAGCACCGGACGAACGTCCGATGCTCAGAGAGGACCGCGGAGCGGTCAGCGTCGCCGCGTCACTGTCCGCAGCTCGACTGGCCCGCCTGGCTCATCCAGGCGTCCTTCTGGGCCTGGGTCATGAGTCCCGCGTTGACGAAGGCCGTGCTCTGCCGCGCGTTGCAGCTGACGTAGGCCCCGTGGTTCTTCCAGTTGTTCACGCACGGGCACAGCTGCGCGAGCGAGCATCCCTGGGAGTTCACGGTCTCGCCGGTCGCGGTCGGGAGGCAGGCGTCCTGCGAATCGATCACGCCGTCGCCGTCGTAGTCCGAGTCGCAGGCGTTGCCGGCGCCGTCATGGTCGGTATCGGCCTGGTCGGGGTTGACGTCGTACGGGCAGTTGTCCGCGGCGTTGGCCACGCCGTCGTTGTCCCAGTCGGGATCGCAGGCGTCGCCGAGGCCGTCGCCGTCGACGTCCTGCTGCGTCGGATTCGCCACGAACGGGCAATTGTCGACGCTGCCGCAGATGCCGTCGCCGTCGTCGTCGTTCATCGGGTCGTTCGGGCAGGCGTCGATGTCGCTGCAGATGCCGTCCTGGTCGGGATCGCCGAACAGGTCGTTGCCCTGGCAGAGGTCCTGCGCGTCGCAGACCCCGTCGCCGTCGCTGTCGGTGCAGGCCTCGCGGTTGCAGGCCGCGCTGCAGCCGTCGTGGTCGATGTTGTTGCCGTCGTCGCACTCCTCGTTGGCGTCGAGCGTGCCGTTGCCGCAGCGATCAGGGATGACGCCGCGGGCGAGGATGTACGGATACCCCGTCACGCCGTCAGGCGCGGTGAAGTTGCCCCAGCCGTCCTGCGCGACCGCGAGGACCTCGAAGTCGCTCGGCCAGCTGTTGACCGCGATGCCGAAGCTCTCATGCACCGAGTTGTGCCAGTTGGAGAGATAGGCGTCGGTCAGGCCGGTGAGGGCCGGATGCGTCGCGACGATGTGCACGTAGTCGAGGGCCCCGGACGTGCCGGCGCCGATGACCGAGAAGGTCCCGAACCCGTCGAGGAACGGAACGTGGGTGTTGCCGGACACGAAGTGGTAGTAGCACGAGAGCGTGATGTACGCGCCCGTGCGGCCCGTGCCCTGCTGGGCGGTGGCGAAGGCGATGCCGCGGTCCATGAGGACCCCGGCGCCGTAGACGCCGCCGTAGGTGTAGTGGAACACC
>DATJFD010000042.1:0-43341 GCA_035495855.1 Binatia bacterium
TCGAACGGCTCGTCGCTCGCGAGCACGAGGTAGTTCCAGGTGTCCGCGACCGGAACGTAGACCACGTGGCCGAAGACCGATGCCGCGGTGTTGACGAGCCCGCGCAGCAGGCGCGAATCGTCGCTGGGAGCGTTGACGTTCATGGCGAGCACGCCGCCGGGCACGAGATGCTCTTTGGCGAGCGCGTAGAACTCCTTCGTGGCGAGATGCGGAGGGATGTACAGCTGCGTGCTGTAGGCGTCGACGAGGATGGAGTCGTAGGTGCCGGCGCCGTTCTTGAGGAACACGCGGCCGTCGGCGTTGACCACCTTCACGCCCGTCGAATCCAGGTCGAACCAGCGCTTCGCCGCGTCGATGACGGCCGGGTCCAGCTCCACGCCGGTCAGGTCGACGGTCTCCCCCGGCGGCAGGAAGGACGAATAGCGGACGGCCGCCGTGCCGCCGGCCAGTCCCACGATGAGCGCCTTGTGCCGCACGCCGTCGGGCCGCGGCCGCAGGAACGGCACGATGCCGAGGTAGTCAAAATAAAAACCGGTCCGTCCCCGGTCCGGCACATAGACCGACTGGATGCCGGTCCCTTCGTTGAAGATAAGGTAACGCTTCCCCTCTTCCGCGTTCGCGACGCGGATGAGCTGGTAAGGCGATTCGCGCTCGAGCACGACGTCGCGCGGCGCATGCGCGGGCAGCGCCGGCGGAACGACGGCCAGCATGAAGAGCAGCGCCAGCGAGGTCTTGCGCCAGCCGGAGGCGAGCGCGACCCCGAGGAGCATGAACATCCCCGCGATGACGTACACCGTGCCGCGGCTGCCGATGGTCGGGACGAGGATGAGCGTCGGCGCGACAGTGCCGATGACGCTGCCGATGGTGGAAACGGCGAAATAGCGGCCGGACATCGCCCCGACGTCGCCGAGGGCCGACCAGGCCTTCAGCAGGATCGGTCCCGCGAGCGCCATGAGGAACACCGGCGCGGCGAACACGATCATGGTCACGAGGAGCGAGCCGAGGAACAGCGCGATGGAGGCGCTCGAGAGCCGAATGAGCAGGCCGGAGATGGCCGACGAGAACGACGGGATGATGAGCGTGCCGAACATCAGGCAAAGCGCGGCGCCGAAGCAGAGGAAGCCCACGACGTCGAGCCCCGCGTCCTTCGCTGCCAGGCGTCCGCCGAGGAAGTAGCCGACCGAAAGCGCCACGAGCACCGTGACGATGAGGCTGGTCCACACGAACATCGACGCGCCGAAGTACGGCGCGAGCAGGCGCGACGCCGTGATCTCGATGGCCATCACGCCGATGCCGATGACGAACGTCGCGGCCGCGATGACGGGCTCGCGGGGTTTCGCGGGCTTGCGGGAAAGGAGGTCCCACATATCATTGCCCGCTGCGCAGATAGAGCACGCCTCCGATGAACAGGAACAGCGCGTAGAGGGAGCAGGCGGCGGACACGATGTTCGCCGGCACCGGCTTCTTGGACCGCGCGTTGGCCTCGAGGAACAGCGCCAGGCAGATGCCGATGAGCGCGTTGTCGCGCACGGTTACCTCGTTCATGCCCATGGTGACGGCGATCGCGACCATGAACAGGCCGGCGAGGGCGCTGGCGGCTCGCAGGAAGCGCCCGGAGACGAACAAGATGCCGAGCGTGAACTCGAAGGCGCCGTTCAGCCACAGGAACATGTCCGGGCTCATCGGGATGATCTGCCAGAGCCACGCGGGGATCCAGCCGTACCAGGCGTCGGGATGGACCCATTTGTCCACGCCGAACCACAAGAAGACCGACCCCACGGCGAAGCGGAGGACGATCACGGCGAGTTCTTTCTGGTCGCGTTTGAAGACGTTCATGTTCGTGCGCGGCCGGCCTTGCGCATGCCCGCGAGCAGCCAGGCGCCGCCGGCGATGAGCAGGAGCGATCCGTATTGCGCCGGCGTCAGTCCGGCATAGCGGACATCGGAACCGGGCAGGTCGTAAGCGCGGTAGAAATCAAGGACGAACCGTACCGCTCCATACGATACCATAAGCAGCGGAAGAAAGCGCCCGAAGGCCTCGCCGCGCGCGATGCGGCGACGGTTCAGGACATAGAAAACGGCGAAGATGGCGAAGCCGGTGAGCGACAGGAGCAGGCCGTGGTCGAGGCGCGCGCCGCCCGGATAGCGCACGGCCAGCAGCGAGTGCGACAGCGTGCCCGGATGGTCGTGGATGAGGAAACAGCCGATGCGGCCGATGCCGTACCCGAGCGGGAACGCGTAGCAGGCGGCGTCGGCATAGGCGAGGAAGCGCAGCTTCCGTTTGCGCGCGTAGTACAGCGCGCCGACGGCCGCGCCGAAGAAGCCGCCGAAGCTCGACATGCCGCCCTCCCAGACCTTGAAGATCCGGAGCGGCGCCGCGAGATACGCGGCCGGCTCATACACGAAGACGTGGAACAGCCGGGCGAAGACGAGCGCCGAGATCATGATCCAGGTCGCGAGGTCAACGAACGCGTCCGGATCGAGGCCGCGCCGTTTCGCCTCGCGGCGGCCGACGAGCGTCGCGACGACGATGCCGGTCGCGACCATCAGGCCCCACACCTGGATGTGCACGGGGCCGAGCGGGATGAAGGTGTAACGGAAGTACGGGATCACGGCTTTGGACGCTTAGCGATGAGCACGAACAGCCAGACGGCGAGAACCGCGGAGACGGCGAAGCCGGCGGCGCCGAGCGACGGGCGCAGGAAGGCCGTGCTTTCGTCGAGGCGCAGCACGATGGCCGAGGCGGCCAGGACGACGATGACGAGGAGCGACAGCACGCGCACGTCGTTCTGCCGGTCGAACTCGGCCTTGAGGTCGTGAAGCTCCTGAAGGTCGATCTTCACGCCGAGCGTGCCGCGTTCGAGGCGTTCGAACAGCGCGCGGGTGCGGTCGGGCAGGTGCTTGAGGAAATAGAGCGAATCGAAGGCGTCGCCCTGCGCGACTGCGGTGAGGCGCTTCGGCGACAGCTCCATGGCGAGCACTTTGCCCACGAACGGCCTGAAGGCCTCGTCGAGGTCGATGCCGGGGTAGAGCGCGAGCCCCATGGTCTCGAGCGCGAGGAACGCCTTGCCGAGGAGCACCAGGTCCGTGGGAAAGTACATGCCGCTCCGCGCGCCGGCGAGCACGACGTCGTAGAACGCGATGGCGATGCCCTTGGCGCGCGTCGGCTTGTAGAGCACGCCCGTGACGATGTTCTTCGTGTCGCGGACGAAGGCCTCGGGATCGGCGTCCGGCCCCGGCTCCGCGAGGTCGAGCACGTGGCGCAAGTAGCCCTCGACGTCCTTGTTGATGAAACAGGCGAAAAGGCCGAGCAGTTCATGGCGCGACCGCTCGGAGAGCGTGCCGACCATGCCGAAATCGTACATGCCGAGGCGCGGCGGCAGGCCGGGCTCGGCGGGCGGCAAGGCCGTGAGGTTGCCGGGGTGCGGATCGGCATGGAAGAACCCCTCGACGAAGAACTCGCGGAAGCCGGCGTTGAGGCCGATGAGCGCGAGCTTCTCGGGGTCGATGCGCTTCTTGCGCATGGCCTCGATGTCGTCGATCTTCACGCCTTCGACGAGGTCGGTGACGAGCAGCGCGGGCGTGACGAACTCCCAATGGACCGCGGGCACGACCACCGTCGGCTCGTCCTTGAACATCTGGCGGAAACGGTCGATGTTCGCGCCTTCCGTCTCGAAGTCGATCTCCCGCATGGTCCAGTCCGCGAACTCTTTGACGAGGCGGCCTGGCCTGAAGGCCTTGCCCAGCGGGAACGACCGCTCAAGAAGCCCGGCGACGTAGGCCATGATGTGGATGTCGGTCTTGAGCACGCGGTCGACCTCGGGCCGCCTGACCTTCACGGCGACGCGGCGTCCGTTCTTCAGCCGGGCGCGATGGACCTGCGCGAGCGAGGCCGCGGCCAGCGGTTTCTCCTCGAAGGACGAGAAGACGTTCTCGAAAGGCTGCTTGAGCTCCCTTTCCACGATCTTCTCGGCCACGCCGGGCGCGAGCGGACGGACCGCATCCTGGAGGAGGGAGAATTCCTTGGCGTAGTCCCCCGGCACGATGTCGGGACGGAGGCTCAGGATCTGGCCGAGCTTCACGAAGGCCGGCCCGAGGCGCTCGAAGGCGCGGCGCAGGCGGACCTGGGGCGGCGGGTCGACCTCGGCGCCGAGGAAGGCGCGCCGGCATTCCTTGGCCGTCCTGGATACCGCGCACTTCACGCGGCTCTTCAGCGGCACGAGCAGGCGCACCTCGGCGTCTGCCAGCGCGAAGGACAGGCCCTCCTCGAACAGGACGGTCATGACCTGCCGGAACCTCCTGAGGTCGCCGATGGCCGCCTTCGGGTCCGGTAGTTCCATAGGGTCAGATGGCGCCGACGCGCGTGAGCGCCTTCTCGAAGGCCTTGAGCGCGCTGCGGGCGACGCTGGGGTCGAGATGGTAGCTCGCCTCGTGCGCAAGCTGGTTGCGGACCTTATGTGCCCACCAGACGTCGCGCAGCTCCGGATACTTATATTGCGCGAACTTCAGGCGCTCGCCGAGGGTCGTGCCCGGCATGGCCAGCGCCTTCAACGCGTAGTCGAGCAGCTTGTCGGCCTCGAGCACCGCGACCTTGCGGCTCATCTCGCCCGGCGCGGACAGCATCTGTTCGATCTCGCGCCAGCGCCTCCGCATCGTCTCGCGGTCCCGGACCTCGAACGCCCGCGACGCGAAAAAGCCGCGGACGCGGCTCACGAGCAGCGCGACGATGGCGATGCCGACGCCGGCGAACGCGAGGACGGCGATGACCTTCCCGGCGGTGCCGACGTCGATGGTCAGGGTCATATGATCCAGTACTCAGTAAACAGTACTCAGTACACAGTACACGGTGCGTGAAGCGATCTCTGTTTACCGGGTACTGTTTACTGTGTACTCCGCCTCACTTCTTCCAGTGCACCCGCACCGGCATGTCGCCCGGGGACCAGGTGATGGTAAGCGTGCCGCCCTTGCGGCTGCGGTTGACGCGCTTGCCGATGGAGATGGCCAGCCGGTTCTCGGCCGTCTGGATGCGCAGACCCTTGGCGGTGTCCTCGATCTTCAGGACACGATCCCCGGGGTCTCGCGGGCCGACGGCGCCGGTGTGGCGGACCATGTTGAGGACCTCCTGCTTCTCGGCCGCGGTCAGCCCCTCGAGCACGACCTCGCCGGCCCAGCCCGGACCGTAGGAATGCTCCTTCTTCCCCGCGCCTGCGCCGACGGCGACGCCGTCGCGGCGGGCCTGCTCCTTGAACGAGCCGGTGATCTCCTTGCGCTGCTTGACGGACGGACCGGAGCCTCCCGTGTTCTTCGTCCTGTTGTTGATGATCCTCGCGGGTTTCTTCTTGGCCATACTCATTGCGGAGAATTTAGGATTTAGAGTTGAGAATTGAGAGCGTGGCGCTCTAAATTCTCAATTCTCATTTCTCATATCTTGTCGCGGGGGGTTGCATCGTCGCGCGAAGCCCGGCGGCGGTTTCGTACGCTTTGGCGGCGGTAAGGATGGTCTTCTCGTCGAAATGCTTGCCGATGAGCTGCAGGCCGACCGGCAGGCCCTTTGCCAGGCCGCACGGCACGCTGATGGCGGGCAGGCCGGCGACGTTCACGGAGACGGTGTAGATATCGGCCAGGTACATCGACAGCGGATCGTCGGCCTTCTCGCCGATGTTCCAGGCCGTGACGGGCGAGGTCGGCGTGAGGATGCAGTCGACCTCCTGGAACGCCTGGTTGAAATCCTCGGCGATGAGGCGGCGGACCTTGAGCGCCTGCAGATAGTAGGCGTCGTAGTAGCCGGACGACAGGGCGTAGGTGCCGAGCATGATGCGCCGGCGCACTTCCTTCCCGAACCCTTCGCCGCGCGACTTCCGGTACGTGCCTTCGAGCGAGTCCCCCGTCTTGCGGACGCCGTAGCGGATGCCGTCGAAGCGCGCGAGGTTGGCGCTCACTTCGGAGGGCATGAGGACATAATAGACGGCGAGCGCGTGTTCGGCGTGCGGCAGCGACACTTCCTTGACCTCCGCGCCGAGCAGCTCGAGCATCGCGACCGCGCCGCGCACCGAGCTCTCGACCTCCGGGTCCATGCCCGAGACGAAATATTCCTTCGGCAGGCCGATGCGCACTCCCTTGAGCGACTCCGGCCACTTGTCGGGCAGCGCCCAGCCGGGCAGGAGCTCGACGCTCGTCGAGTCCATCGGGTCCCGGCCTTCGATGGCGCCGAGCAGGACCGCGGCGTCCTCGACGGACCTCGCGACCGGGCCGATCTGGTCCAGGCTCGAGGCCATGGCCATGAGCCCGTAACGCGAGACGCGGCCGTAGGTCGGCTTGAGCCCGACCACGCCGCACATCGCCGCCGGCTGCCGGATGGAGCCGCCGGTGTCGGAGCCGAGCGCGATCGTCGCGGAACCTTCGGCGACCGCGACCGCGGAACCGCCGGAGGAGCCGCCGGGAATGCGGGCGAGGTCCCACGGGTTGCGCGTCGGGCCATGGACGGACGTCTCGGTCGAAGAACCCATGGCGAACTCGTCGAGGTTGGTCTTGCCGAGCAGGATGGCGCCCGCGCCGCGCAGCTTGCGCACGACGGTGGCGTCGTACGGGGACTCGTAGTTCGCGATGATGGCGCTGGCCGCGGTCGTGCGCGAGCCGACCATGAGCATGTTGTCCTTCACCGCCACCGGGACGCCGTCGAGCGGCGACTTTGCCAGGGAATTCCTGCGGCGGGTATCGGCCTCGTCCGCGGCCTTGCGGGCCTCGGCCGCGAGCACCTGCACGTACGCGTGCGTGGTCCCCGCGTTCTTCTCGGCCACCGCCAAGCAGGCATCCACGACCTCGCGGGAGCTGAAATCCAGATGGTTGAGGCCGGCAACGACCTCCGTAAGCGTCGCTTTCGAAAGGTCCATATCAGGAAAAGACGGCCTTCACCTTGAGGAGGTCGCCTTCGCGCTCGGGGAAACGGTCCAGCAGGGCCGCGCGCGTAGCCGCGTCGCAGGGAGCGGGCTCGTCGGCGCCGAAAACGTTCATGAGCGCGATGCTGTGGTTCATAGGTTCCACGCCGGCGGTATCCACCTTGGCGAGCGCGTCGACGTATTCGAGCACGGAGGAGAGCTGCTCGGCGAAACGGACGCGTTCCTCGTCGGTGAGCGAGAGGCGCGAAAGCGTGGCGATGTGGTCGACCTGTTCAGGCGTCAGCTTCATAACTTCCCCAGCATAGCCAGGAATTCCGCTTCGTTCAAGACTTTGACGCCGAGTTTCCTGGCGTTTTCGAGCTTGGACCCCGCGCCCGGTCCGGCGACCACGTAGCTCGTCTTCTTCGAGACCGAGCCGGGCACGTCCGCTCCCAGGCTCCGAGCCTTGTCCTTGGCCTCGTCGCGCGACATGGACTCGAGCTCGCCCGTGAAGACGAACGACAGGCCTTTCCAGGGCTGGTCTGCGGGTTTGCGTGCCCTCTCGACCTTCACGCCGGCGTCGAGCAGGTCGTCGATCATGCGCTGGTGTTCCTTGTCGGCGAGCCAGGCCGCCACCGAACCGGCGACGACCTCGCCGATGCCGGACACCGACTCGAGATCGTCCTTCGCGGCGCGCCGGAACTTCTCGAGCGTGCCGAAGCGGTCCGCGAGGTCCGCGGCGGTCTCGTCGCCGACGTGCATGATGCCCATGGCGATGATGAAGCGCGCCAGCGTGACCCGCCTGGCCTTGTCGATCGCCGCGACGAGGTTCGCGGCCGAGGTCTCGCCGAACCGTTCGAGGTCGATGAGGTCCGACGCCTTGATGCGGAAGAGGTCGCCCGGGCGCGCGACCAGGCCGTGGCCCATGAGCTGCTCGACGACCTTGTAGCCGAGCCCGCCGACGTCGAAGGCGCGCTTGGAAACGAAGTTCGCGAGGAACTCCACCTGCTTGGCGGGACACTTCGCGTTCTCGCAGACGATGGCGACCTCGCCCTCGCGGCGCTCGACCGCCGCGCCGCACACCGGGCACTTCTTCGGCACGCGCACGTCCTTCGCGCCCGCCGGCCGGAGCTCGGTGAGCACCTTCTTCACCTTGGGGATGATGTCCCCCGCTTTATAAAGGATGACGGTATCGCCGACGCGCAGGCCGAGACGCTCGATCTCGTCGGCGTTATGGAGGCTCGCGTGCTGGACCGTGGTGCCGCCGAGCCAGGTGGGACGCAGGTTCGCGACCGGCGTGAGCGCGCCGGTGCGCCCGACGTACCAGCGGACGTCCTCGACGACCGTGGTCGCTTCCTCCGCCGGGAACTTCCAGGCCACGAGCCCGCGCGGCGTCTTGCCGACGACGCCGAGCCGTTCGAAGGCGGCGTTGTCGTCCACCCGCACGACGGTGCCGTCGATCCAATAGCCGAGCTTCGCGCGCCGTTCCTGCATCCGCTTCCAGTAGGAACGGACCTCGCCGACGCCGTCCGCCCTGGCGGCCTCCCTGTTCACCTTGAAGCCGAGGAGCGGCAGCAGTTCCCATTCCTGCGCGTGCGTCGTCTGGCCGATGTCGGAAACGAGCTTCCAGGCGAAGTACGACAGCTTGCGCTCGGCCGTGATGCCGGGATCGAGCTGGCGCACGCCGCCGGCGGCCGCGTTGCGCGGGTTCGCGAAGGGTTCATCGCCCCTTTTCTTCTGTTCCTCGTTGAGCGCCGCGAAGGCCTTCTCCGTCATGTAGACCTCGCCTCGCACCTCGATCCGTCCGCCGTGCCGCTCGAGCGCGCGCCGGACCTTCTTCTCGTCGACCGCGCCGCGGTGCTTCTTCAGGAAGGCGGCGACCTGCGCTTCCGTCGGGGCGTTGAGCCGCAGGGGCACCGCGTCGATGGTGCGGATGTTGGCGGTGATGTTCTCGCCGACGCGGCCGTCGCCGCGCGTGGCCGCGACCGAGAGCAGGCCGTCCTCGTAGACGAGCGAGGTCGCGAGGCCGTCGACCTTCACCATGCAGAACACGGCGAAGCGCTCGCGGCCGAGGAGCTTGCCGACGCGCGCGTGCCATTCGTCGAACTCCTCGGGCGCGAAGACGTCCTCCATGGAAAGCATGGGGGTCGCGTGTCGAACCTTCTCGAACTTCGCGAGCGCCCGGCCGCCGACGCGCTGCGTAGGCGAGTCGGGCGTGATGAGGTCCGGGAACTCCTGCTCCAGCTTGTAGAGCTCGTGCTTGAGGGAATCGAGCGCGGCGTCCGAGATCTCCTGCTCGTCGAGCACGTGATACAGGTAGCGATGCCGGTCGATGGACTTCCGGAGCTGGTCGATGCGTTGTCGGGCCTGTGATCGGTCCATCTGGGTCAGGTTGTAGGTTGTAGGTGGTAGGTGGTAGGTGGTAGCGCCGGAAAAATCTACACCCTACAACCTACCACCTACAACCTCGCCTAAGGGCAGCTTATCGCCCCGCCCTTCACGAGCGAGCATTCGCTGAAGACCACGAAGTCGAAGATGCCGGCGAGCGGGATCCTGCGCGGGAGGGTGGCGGTGAGCTTCTGTTTCACGTTGCCGAAGGATCCCTCGGCATCGACGCGGATGCGGCCCGGCAGCGTCGTGGCCCCTCCCGCACCGTTGTAGGCGCGGATCTGCACGTTCTGCATGGCGTCCTTCTTCGCGCCGAGGCGCAGGCGGTACAGCCGGCTCGGATCGGCGAGCGTGACGGAGGCGCCGGAGACGTTCCAGGGATACAGCGCCGTGGTGGCGTTGGGGTCCCAGACGACGGGACCGCCCGACTGCCAGCCGACGAGCGAGGTCTGCAGCACGGTGCAGCCGCCGCAGGCGTCGGCCCAGTCTATCTGGACCCTGCCGATGTCCTGCGAGGTGGTCTGGGCATCGGGGTCGTAGAGCGCGACCTCGACGAACGAATCCTGCGGGATGGTGCCCGCGTAGATGACCGACTCGCGCCCGCTTACGGTGCGCTTCCAGGTGGCGTTGTTCGTGAGCGTCTGCGCGGTCGAGACGGTTGCCGGCAGCACCGCCTGCCCCGTGGCCAGATGGCCGCCGGAGTCGCGATGGCGCGCGGTGAACAGCGCCTCCTCCACGCCCGATTCGGCGGCGAAATAGGCCACGCTGGCGCTGTCGATGGCCCGGGTCTGCTGGAGCGAGCTCAGGATGAGCGAACCGAGGCCCACGGAGGAGATGACCACGCCGGACATGACGACGAGGGCCATGAGGAGAACCGTGCCGCGTGCGGAGTCGAGAGTCGAGAGTCGAGAGTGATGCGCGCCAAAAGCCGCGCCCCGCCGGCGCTCGATCCTTTCGACTCTGGACTTTCGACTTTCGACTTCTCTCATAATCACCTCCGGTAACCCCGATTCGTGGCGGTCGTCTGCAGATACACCACCGATTGCTCGCCGACGCGGTCGCCGCGGCTCTCGAGCACGAGCACGATCGTCACGTGCGGCTGCACGTTCACGGGGTACGACGCGGTCGTGACGTCGTAGGTCAGCGGGTCGGACTGCGGCGCGATATAGAACCTCGCGACGCGCACGGCGACCTTCTTCGGCGTGATGGCCACGGCAGGGTTCGCGCCGACGGTCACGAGCAGGCAGGGGCGGCTCTGGGCGTCGGCGCAGGCCGATTGCGTCGCCGCCGTGCTCGTCTCGAACCTGATCTTGGTGTTGGTGCTGTCGACGAGCGCGAGCTCCATGTCCGGAACGGCCATCGCGGTCGCGCGGCCCGCGTAATAGGCGTAATCGATGGTGTCGTTGCGCACCTCGCGCGCGATCGCCTCGATGGTGAACCTGGCGTCGGCCTGCGACCGCTCGAGGCCGAAGACCTTGCGCTGCGATTTGTTGGCGAGCAGGAAGATGTCGCTCGCCGAAACGACCACGGTCGAGAAGATCGTCAGCACGACGAGCAGCTCCATGAGGGTGAACCCCCGCGCCGCGTTGCGCGCGCGACCGTGAAGCGTCGGGCGAGCGCGGAAGAAAAAAGGGAAAAGGAAAAAGGAAAAAGCGGGGCGGAAGCTCTTCTCTTTTCTCTTTTCTCTTTTCACTTCGGTCATATCAGCGCCAATCAAGCATCCGCTCTTCCATATCGAGCGTCCGCGTGCGCGTGCCGACCGTCCAGCGCACCTTCGACATGACCCGCACGCCGATCTTCGCCGCCGAGCCGCAGTTCGACCCCGAAGAGACGATGGTATAGCCGCCCGCATCGTTGTCGCACAACGGGTCGATGGTCACGAGCCGCTGGTACGGCGTGCGAACGGTCCCCACCGGCGGCGCGGAAGCCTGCAGCATGACGCCCGACGCCAAGGCTCCTGCGCAGGCGCTGCAACGGTAGACGTAGGTGCCCGCGTCGGTCACGACGTTCGGCGTGAAGTTGATGCTCCAGAGCCCCGTGGCCGTCGAGAGCATGGGAATGCCGCTGTAATCCGTGCCGGAGGAGAGACCCGTGTCGAAGGCCGCGCCCGCGAGCCAGTTCGAATCGCGGATGGAGCGCACGGCTTCTATGCCCTCCCTGGCGAGATTGCCGGCGGTGAGCAGCGCTTCGCTCTCCTTTTCAGCGTTGATGGAGCTCGAAACCAGCGTGAGCGCGGACGAGATCGCGGTCACGATGATGCCCGTGGCGATGACGCCCTCGAGCATGCTTTGGCCGGCGGTCAGCAGCTTCGAGCGTCGAGCTTTGAGCTTCGAGCATTGCATGGGCGTTCCCTTGCGGGGTCAATCGGCGTTGATCTGGCCCGAGATGAGATTGATGGTCACGTTCCTGGTCTGGCCGGTGGTCGTGTGCCGGAGCGTGATCGTGGCGATGCCGGTCGACTGCGAGCCGTTGAACCAGGTCTTCGGCTTCGGCGGTTCGAAGACGATGTCGAGCGCGGAACCTGCCGTGATCGGATTGAGGCCGGACGCGACCACGAAAGGACCCGGCGTGATGGAATCCGTCCTGACGGTCTCGCGGACGCTGAAGGCTTTGTCCCCGTCCGTATCGGCGAACAGCACCGCCTTGCTCGCGCCCGCGCCGGTCGTGGTCAGATGGATGCCGTATCCCTTCTGGACGTCCTTGACGCAGATGCCGCCCGGGCATTCGGGATTGGTGCCGCCGGGGCAGATGCCCTTGTCGTTCGATCCGCCCTGGCACGCCGGCACGGTCTGTCCGGAGATGGCCATCGTCTGCGCGCGGCGGATGGCCGTAGCCACGAGCTGCGTGGAAAGCCGCAGTTCGTCGCTCTGGCGCCCGGCGCGGAAGTTCGCGGTCACGAAGGCGGTGACGACGGCGAAGATCGAGAGCGAGATGAGCATCTCGATCATCGTGAAGCCGGATCGCCGCCGAGTCGAAAGTCGAGAGTCCAAAGTCGAAAGTGCGCTTCGACCGCGATGCCTCTCGACTTTAGACTTTCGACCCTGGACTTTCATATGGTCAGGCTCAGGTACCACGCCAAAATGCGGTCTCCCCAGAGCAGCGAGACGATGGATGCGGCGGCGAGGAACGTCCCGAACGGGATCTGGCTCTTCCAGGACGACTTCTTCCTGGCCAGGAGCGCCGCGCCAACGATCGCGCCGGAGACGTACCCGAGGAAGAGCGCGACGAGGATGCGCGGCCAGCCGAGCATGATGCCCATGAGCGCGCCCAGGTGGATGTCCCCGCCGCCGATCCATTTTCCCTTCGAGATCGCGTGCTGCAGCCAGAAGAAGCCGCCGCCGATCGCGAGCCCCAGGGCCATCGACTGCCATGGCACCCCCAGGAGCAGCCCGCCGACGGCGGCGATCCCCATGGCCCAGCCCGTCACCTGCGTCGGGATGAGCATGTAGCGGAGGTCGTAGACGAAGATGAGCACGAGCACCGCCGCGAAATACCAGGAGAGGAGCAGGCCCGCGAGCGACTTCCCGTCGAGCAGTCCCGCGGCGATGACCGGCCAGGCGAAGGCGAGGAAGAGCGTCCCCATGGCGAGCTCCACCGCGAGGTACGACGGGTGGATGCCTTTGGCGCAATACCGGCAGCGCCCGCGCAGCAGCACGTAGCTCAGCACGGGCACGAGGTCCCTGGCCGACAGCATGTGGCGGCAGCACGGGCAATACGAGCGCCCGTACACGAAGCCTTCGCCCGTGCGGAGGCGCCACAGCACGGCGTTCAGGAAGCTCCCGATGATCGTTCCGAAACCGAACACGAAAATAGCGACGAGAGGCGTCATATGCGGGCATCATAGCATGAACGCCGCCGGAAATCCCCAGCGCGGCGCCAACGAAAAAGGCCCCCTTGCGGGGGCCCCTTCGCGGTCTATTGGATGCCGCTCGGAGAAGCGGTGTGTCCGCCGGCCGTGAGGTCGCCGACGGCGCCGCCGAGGCAGAACGTGATCGAGTACGTGGTGTTGTCAGCCGCAGTGTACTGATACATGTTCGACGGGAGCGTCGAGGTCGAGTTGCACGACCCGTCGTTCGGCGTCGGCTTCTGCGGGACGAGGCCCATGTACGTGGTGTCGCCCATGGCGCAGGCCGCCTTCCAGCCGCCGGTGCAGAGCGCGACCTGGCTGCCGGTGCCGAGTTCGACCGCGGTCGCCGCGACCGGGTAGCCGTTGGCGTCAGCGTAGTAGAGCTCGAGCGCGGTGGTGATCTGTTTGACGTCGGCCACGCGCTTCGAGTCCCTCGATTTCTGGCGGGCGCTGTTCAGGGCGACCACCGCGAGGGTCGAGAGGATGCCGATGATGGCGATGACCACCAACAGCTCGATAAGGGTGAAACCCCTGGCTGTCTTTCGCATAGGGCTGCGAGATGATAAGGCGGTTCTCCTCTAAATGCGGGAGGACCGGAGACGCTATGGAATAAGTATAGCACGAGACGACGATGCGCAAAACCCCCCTCAATTGATGCCGTCCTCGCTGGCCGCCCGGACGCCGGGGCCGAGATCCCCCACCTGCCTGCCGAGGCAGAAGGTCACGGAATAGCCCCCGCTGCCGTAGGTATAGGTGTAATCGTTCTGCCCGGATGTGCAGCCGCCGTCCGGCGGGTTCGGCGCGGCCGGCACGATGCCCATGTAGACGGTGTCGCCCATGGCGCAGGCCGCCTTCCATCCGCCGGTGCAGAGCGCCTTGAAATTCCCGACGCCGAGCACCACGCCGGTGTCGGCGGGATACCCGTTGGTGTCGGCGTAATAGAGCGCCAGCGCGGTGTTGATGCTCTGCGCGTCCGACGCGCGCTTGGTGTCCCTGGATTTGCCGCGGGCGTCGCCCAGCGCCACCACCGCGATGGTCGCGAGGATGCCGATGATCGCGATGACCACGAGCAGTTCGATGAGGGTGAAACCCCGGCCGGCCGCTTTGGAAGGATGTCGCATATGGACGATGAACGCGGACTGGCCGCGGGATGAATGCCGACAGTATAGCATGAAGAACGAAAAAGCCCCCTTCGAAGGGGGCTTTACGCCGATCCTCGGCGGCCACCGAGGACCGATGAACGGGCTATTGGATGCCGTTCGGAGAGGCGGTGTGAGCGCCGGCCGTCAGGTCGCCGACCGCGCCGCCGATGCAGAACGTGATGGTGTACGTCGTGCCGGCCGCGGACGTGTACTGGTAGAGGTTCGACGGGAGCGTCGAGGTCGAGTTGCAGGTGCCGTCGTTCGGCGTCGGTTTCGCCGGGACGAGGCCCATGTACGTCGTATCGCCCATCGCGCAAGCGGCCTTCCAGCCACCGGTGCAGAGCGCCTTCTGGCTGCCCGTTCCGAGTTCGACCGCCGTCGCGGCCGTCGGATAGCCGTTCGCATCCGCGAAATACAGCTCGAGCGCCGTCTGGATCTGCTTGATGTCAGCCACGCGCTTCGAATCGCGCGACTTCTGGCGGGCGCTGTTCAGGGCGACCACCGCAAGCGTCGAGAGCAAGCCGATGATCGCAATGACCACGAGCAGCTCAATGAGCGTAAAACCCTTGTTAGACGACTTCGTCATAGTTACACCCCCCTTCAAAGCTTAGGATGACTCCAAGATCTTGGAGCCTAAGCCGCGAATAAGGCTTAAACCTTATCCACAATATTAGGCTCTTTCAGTATAGCATTTTTTCGAGGCAAGGACAATCATCCACAACCAGGCCATACCCTCTTTTTCCGCTCAGTTGCAACGAAAAACGGGACCCTCCGAGGCCCCGCGGACCGCGCGACGGATGAGCCCCGCCGTTCTTACATCTGCGAGGCGAGGTTGTACATCGGCAGGATGATGGCCGAGACCATGATGCCCACCGCGCCGCCCATGACGAGCATGATGAGCGGCTCGATCGCGGACACCAGGTTCGAGACGCTGTTCGAAAGCTCGCGCGAATAGAAACCCGTGAGCCTTTCGAGCACTTCGCCGAGCCTGCCGGTCTCCTCGCCTACCGCCATCATTTGCGGGATCATCGACGGCACGGAACGGTCGCGCAGGAAGACGGTCGTGATCGAGTTGCCGTCGGACACCTCCTTCTTGGTCTCGAGGATCTGCTGGCGGTAGTACTCGTTGCCGACGATGTCGGCGCAGATCTCGAGGGCCTGCGGGATGTCGACGCCGCCGGCGAGCAGCGTCGACATGCTGCGCGTGAAGCGGACGATGTAGATGTGCTTGAGCAGGTCGCCGAACACGGGGATCTTCAGCTTGTAGCGGTCCCAGATGGCCTTGCCGCCCGGCTGGCTCGTCCACCAGCGGAACGCCACGCCCGCGAGGACCGCCGCGATGACGATCTGCACGGCGTAAGCCTTGAAGAACGAGCTCGTATTGATGAGCAGGGTGGTCGTCCACGGCAGCTTCGCGCCGGACTCGTTCAGCGTGGCGGTGAGCTTCGGCACCACGAACACCATCATGATGAAGCCGACGATGACGAGGCCGATGATGATGAAGATCGGGTAGATCATCGCGCCCTTGATCTTCGTCATGAGGTCGAAGTCGCGTTCCATCTGGTCCGCGAGGTAGTTCATGACGTCCTCGAGGCGGCCGGTGGTCTCGCCGGAGCGGATCATGTTCACGAAGAACGAACTGAACGCCTGCGGATGGTTGGCCATGGCGACCGACAGGGACGTGCCCGTCTCCACCTCGTTGGCAACGTCGATGACCATGCGGCGCAGACGCGGATGCTGGGTCTGGCGCGCGCTGGTCTTGAGGGCCTGCACCAGCGGCACCTTCGCGCCCATGAGCACGCTGAACTGGCGCGAGAAGATCACGAGCTCCTTGACCGGGATCTTGTTGAAGAACGGCAGCTCGAAGGACATCGTGCTGTCCTTGTGCTCCTCGATGGAAAGCACGAACAATCCCCTGTCCTTGAGGGTATCGGTCGCGATGTCCACCGAATCTGCCTCGACGAGGCCCTGCACGGTGTTGTTCTGCGCGTCCTTGGCGCTGTAGTCGTACCTCGGCATTTGAAAAAGTGGTGAAGCGGACGCGCGGCTGAGTGGCTTCGTCCCTTCTCAACCGCACGACCGCCGCACCACTTCACCGCTAGAGAATGGCCGCTCGGCCCTCAGGGCAAATTGAGCACTTTCTTGATCTTTTCGACGGCCTCGGCCGGGACGAAATGCGCCTTGATCAGGTAATCGACCGCGCCGTCCTGGAGGCCCTTCTCGATGTCTTCCTTCTGGCCGAGGTTCGTAAGCATGATGACCGGGATCGGCTTGGTCTCGGGGTCGGCCTTGAGCCTCTTGAGCACCTCGAAGCCGTCGAGCTTCGGCATGAGCACGTCGAGCAGGATGAGATCGGGCTTTTCCTTCATGGCCGCCTTCAGGCCCTCCTCGCCGTCGCGGGCCGTCACGACCCCGAAGCCGTCGAGCTCCAGCTTGGTCGCGTAGATCCCCGACAGGAAGGCGTCGTCGTCCACGATGAGCACTTTGACCGGTTTGTCTGGCATAAAAGTCGGTTCGTTCGGCGCGTTCATCATTCTGAAGTGATCCGCATGACCTCCTCAATTGTAGTGGAACCCTCCAAAGCCTTCAAGAGCCCGTCCTGGCGGAGCGAGATGGCTCCCTGTTTCCTGAGGACCTTCTGGACCTCGTCCATGGGGAAACCCTTGGTGATGAGCGCGCGCATCTCCTCGTCGTACTGGATCATCTCGCCGACGGCCACGCGGCCCGCGTAGCCGGAATCGCCGCAGCGGACGCAGCCCCGGCCCTTGTGGAACGGGAGATGTTCGCCGTCGAGCTTGAGGTGCGACATGTACTTGGCAGGGATCTCGGCGATCTCCTTGCGGACCTGGGCCTCGACCTCGGCGGGGATGACGATCGGCGCCTTGCAGCGTTCGCAGATCTTGCGGGCGAGGCGCTGCGCGATGGCCATGTTGATGGTGGCGGACAGGAGGAACGGCTCGACGTGCATGTCGATGAGGCGCGGCACGACGCCGAGCGCGTCGTTGGTGTGCAGCGTCGAGAAGATGAGGTGGCCGGTGAGCGCCGCGTGGATGGCGAGCTCGCCGGTCTCGCCGTCGCGGATCTCGCCGACCATGATGATGTTCGGGTCCTGGCGGAGGAGGGCGCGCAGGCCGCTCGCGAAGGTATAGCCTACCTCGTGGCGGATCTGCGACTGGTTGACGCCCTTGATGTAATACTCGACCGGGTCCTCGAGCGTCGAGATGTTCACGCCCTCCTCGTTCCTCATGTTGAGGATGGTGAAGAGCGTCGTCGATTTGCCCGAACCGGTCGGGCCGGTGATGAGGAAGATGCCGTGCGGCTTGCGGATCTCCAGCTTGATGGTGTCGATGTACTGCTTGCGGAAGCCGAGCTGCTCGAGCGTCGGCACGCCGCGGGTGGTGTCGAGGATGCGCATCACGACCTTCTCGGTCTCCGCGAGCGGCATGGTCGAGACGCGGAAGTCGATGATCTTGCCGCCGATGTTCTCGGTGATGCGGCCGTCCTGCGGGACGCGCGTCTCGTCGAGCTTGAGATTCGCGAGCACCTTCACGCGCGCGACGAGCGACGCATGGATGTACTTCGGCAGCGTGAGCGAGGTACGGAGCACGCCGTCGACGCGATAGCGCACGCGCGTCTCGTCGCCGAACGGCTCGATGTGGATGTCCGACGCTCCCCCGTCCACCGCGTGGCGGAGGATGACCGAGACGATGCGCGACACCGGCGCGCCCTTGATGACCTCCTCGAGCTTCTCCTCGAGCTCCTTGGGCTTCTCGACGGGCGTGAACTTCTCCTTGGCGACCTGGAGCGCCGTAGCCACGTCCTTGCCGATGGAGGCGTATTTCTTGAAAGAGACGGTGAAGGCCTGGTTCGAGATGATGTAGTACTTCGGCTTGAAGTTCGCGTTCTGGGCCAGGAAGTCGATCGCCTGCATCGAACCCATGTCTCGCGGATCGACGAGGCCCACGCCCACGTGGTCGTCGGTCTTCTCGAACGGGATGGCCTTGTTCGCCTCGGCGACGTTCTTGGGGATGAGGTTCAGCACCTGCGGGGGGATGTCCTTGCCCATCAGGTCGGCGTACGGGATGCCGAGCATCGTGCCCTTCGCGCGCGCCAGGAACTCCTCGTCGACGAGCTTCTTCTCGACCAAAAGCTTCTCGACGGGCTTGCCCGTCGAGTTGTGCTCGTTCGTGACCGTCCGGTACTGGTCCTCGGTGATGCGGCCGGCCTCGAGCAGGATGGTGAGAAGTTCGGCGGAAGCGTTGCCATCCATAGGATCATTGCTGAGCCTCGGTCTCCGACGCGAAGGGTTCCGGCGAGCCGCCGGTCTCGAGCGGGCGCACCGGCACGTCGCCGAACCGTTTCAGTGACTTGAAGTCGTCGCGCTTGTAGAGCGGGTTCGTGCACGAGGGCGTCCCGGACACGGCCTTGCAGGCTTCGTCGTTGGCGCAGGGCGTCTTGTCGTCCTGGCAGGTCCCGGGCGGCGCCGGGGGCACGGTCATGCGCGGGGGCGGCGTGAGCAGCACCGCTTCGCCGGTCGGCCTGGGCAGGAACTTGTCGCGATAGAAATAGATGAGCACGCCGGCGATGATCACGAGGACCACGACGAGCATGACGACCTGCTGTTGTTCCTTCTTCAACTTGGCCATAGGAGGAGCGTCAGGGGGTCGGCGGCGCCTCGCCGGTCGGCACCACGAGCTGGAGCTCGGGATGCAGCACCTTTTCGGCGTCGAAATAGTAGGCGTGCAGCACGAGGCCGTAGCTCGCGCTCGAAGGCGTGAAGACCACGTCCTGCACGTCGAGGATGCGCTCGGACCGTTCCAGGTCCGTGAGGAACAGCTTCATCTGCTGGTACGTTCCGCCGGCGACGTCGATCGTGACGCGCACGCCCTGGCGGCCGGTGGCCGTCGGCGGCTTGTCGTCCGGCAGCGCGTCCACCGAGACGAGCACCATGTCGTGCGCCCTCGCGATGGCGTCGATCTGCACGTACAGGCCCGGCGCGTCGGCAGTGACCGGCACCATGTTCTGGACGCGGGCGCGCCGCTCGGGGTTCACCTTGTTGAAGGCCGCGACCGTGGACTTGAGGCCGTCGAGATAGCCCTGCGTCTCATTGATGCGGTCCTCGTAGGCGGTCAGGTCGAGCTCGCCGCCCTTGACCAGGCGGCCGAGCTTCGGGAGGAACAGCATGACGTAGGCGGCCACGGCGAAACCGACGGCGGCGAGGCCGGTGATGATCGGCAGCATCTTGGCGATGCTTTCCATGGGGATGGCGCGTTTCGGTCCTGCCATATCATTGGGGGGCCCTCGCGGCCTTGAGCGCGTCCGCCAGCGGACCGGCGCAGTGCACCTGGTCGATGCCCTCGTTCTCGGCGGTGAACATGTTGCTCGCGAGGGTCTGCTGCGGGTCGAAGACGCAGGTCATGTCCTTGCCGTCGAGCTCGGGAGCGGAGGGGTCGCCGTACCTGATCCTCGCCTGGCAGCCCCCTTCGACGGGCCCGCGAAGCTCCAGCGCGCGCGTGACGGTCACGTCGCCCTTCACGAAGGAAGAGAGCGCGGTCGAGGCCGCGCAGGTCTTGAAGCGGTCGTTGATGCAGGCGGCGGTCTTCAGGCTCGCGGCGTCCATCTGCTCGGGCTTCTCCGACGTGAAGTAGGGGCTGACGACGCCTTTGTAGATGCCGCAATCCGCGGGCGGCGCGGTCACTCCTGACACCGCGGAGGGACCGGACATGGCCGCCTTGCGGTCCTCGGGCTTGAGCTGCCAGACCTCGGGCTTGAACTTCAGCACCAGCGTGAACGACACGCCGGTGACCTCGCCTTTCTCACTGATCTTGGCCGCCGCGGACGTCGTGCGGACGTCGGAGACCAGCGGGTACTCCTTGAAGGCCACGATCTGCTGCGCGACGTCGAGGTAGGACTTGCCGAGCGCGTCGAGCGTGACGATGCCCGAATCCGAATCGCCGCTGAAGTTGAGGTATTTGATCGTCGGATGGGTCTTCGATTCGAGCGCCGCGAAGAAACGCGACCAGAACAGGTGCTTGTCGAGCGCCTCCTTCGCCGCGGCGACCTGGCCGTTGTAGGCGGCCGCCTCCTTCGCGAGGGTCTCCTGCGCCGCGACCTGCTTGTCGAGATCGTCGACCTTCGTCTGCAGCTCGTCGCGCTTGGCGATGCGCGCGTCGGTGGCGCGCGCCGTCATGAAATAGAGGGCGCCGGCGATGATGGTCTCGACCACGAGCACGAGCCCGAGGATCATGAGGCCGCGCCCCATGTCCGGGCCGGTCCTGCCCTCGAGCTCGCTCGGCATGAGGGAAACGCGAAGGCCGGCGAAGGGCTCTCCCCCGCCACGTTCGGTCCGCGGAGCCGGCGGCGCCGCCGCTTCGGCGGGCGCGGCTTCCTTGGCCGCGGAAGGCTTCTTGGCGCGCCGGCGCACCGCCGGGGAGTACGCCTCCAGCCCCTCATCGCCGCTTCCGGATTGTTCTTGCGGCTCAAGAGCCATACGAGAGTGGAAAGTGGAAAGTGGAGAGTGGAGAGTGGCGCATCGGGCTTTCCACTTTCCACTTTAAACTTTCCACTCCGTCATTCGATATCGCGCATCGCGAGGCCGACCGAGACCGCGTAACGCGGCCCGATCTCCTCCAGCACCGGGCGGAGCTCGTCCGAATAGACGACGCGGGCCCAGGGATCGCCGAGGTACACCTTGATGTTGAGCTGCTTCGCGAAGAACCCCGCGAGCGACGGCAGCGCGGCCGATCCGCCCGTCAGGATGATCTTCTCGATCGTCTTGCCGGTGCGCTGGTCGCCCTGGCCGATGTAGAGGTTCATCGAGTACTGGAGCTCGGTGAGCATCGGCGCGATGGTCGTCTCGAAGATCTTCGGCAGGCCTTCGCCCGGGTAGAGGGTCGACACGCTCTTGATGTCGTTCTTCATGGCCTCGGCGTTCTTGAGGTCCATCGACAGCGTCTTGGCCATCATCTTCGTAAGCGTGACGCCGCCCATGTCGAGGCTGCGCGTCACGTACGGGATGCCGTTCTCGACGATGATGATGTTGGTGCGGATGGAACCGATGTCGACAATCATGGTCGTCGAACGGTCCTTGCCGATGAGCGAGCGGATGAGCGCGAACGCCTCGGTCTCGAGGCTGACGAGCTCGAGGCCCGCCTGCTTGAAGACGGCCGTGTACTTGCCGACCATCGACTTGGAAGCGCCGGTAAGCAGCACCTGGATGCTCTTCTGTTCATCCTTCTTGATCTCGCCCTTCGCGGCGGGCGCGGACGCTTTGGCGGTCTTCTCGCCGGGCGCCGTGATGATCTTGGGGTCGAGCACCATCTCTTCGAGCGGCACCGGGATGAGCTTCTTGGCCTGCCACTGGATGGCCTCGCGGACCTCGCGTTCGCTCCCCTTGGGCACGGTGATCACCGCGCTGAACACCGACGCGATCGGCAGTCCCGCGACCGTGCGCATGGTGCTCGTCTTGGCCTTCTGGACCATCTTCTTCAGCAGTTCGGCCGTCTCCTTCGGCGAATCGACGAGGTTGCCGGGCTGCGCCTCGGGAGGCCGCTCGGTGAAGCCGTACGTGAAAAGCCTGGCGCGACCCTTCTCGTTCTGGAGCTCGACGAGCTTGATGCCGCCCGCGCCGAGATCGATGCCCAGATAGCTTTGTTTCTTCGGTCCGAAAAGTCCCATACGGCGTGTCCGCGCCTCAAGGCGCCTGCGGATAAAATTCCACCCTTATTATACCCGTTTTTGGCCTGCAATGATATCCCCGCCCGTTGAAGGCGGCCGGACGGCCCTCAAGGCCCGGTCGGCGCGTCCCCGAAGAGGGGCAGCGCGCGGGTGAGGTCCCCGAAGCCGGGCGGCGGGTCGACCACCGCGCGGCCGTCGTAAATGAACCGCTCGGAACCCTGCGTCAGGCTCTTATAAGAACGGCTCAGGTGGAATTCGCGGGCGATCATCATGCCGTAGAGCGTGAGCGGGGCCGGGCTGTCCGAGTCGGGCGGCGCCACGGAATAGAAGCCGTCGGAGCCGCCGACGTAGAACGTGCCGACGATCGTCGTCACGGTCCCTTTGACGTACACGTTGCCTTTGGCGCCGCCGCTGTCGGGCACGACGATCCAGCCGAGCGAGGCGAGCTGGTCGAGCGAGGTCGGCACGGAAGCGCCGCTGTATTGGAGGTCGCCCTGGATGGTCAGGTTGCCGCCGTCGATGAAGACGGTTCCCGCGCCCCTGGCCGATCCGTTCAGGATCGTGTGGGCGCTGACCGCAGCGTCCCCCGCCACGCGGATGATCCGGCCTTCGAGCGCCGTGTCCAGGTAGGAGTCGAGCGCCGCGCCGCCGATGGTGGTGACGGCGCCGTACTTGCCGTTGCGCAGGCCGGCGACGTCCAGCCGTCCGAGCACGCTCGAATACGCGTTCGAGGCCTGCGGCAGCTCGTAACGCACCGATGTGTCGGTCGCGGCCGCGCAGCCGCCGAGCCCCTGCGACTCGAACTTCGTGATGGTGTCCTTGGCCGTGATGCAGAACGTGGCGTTGTACTGGTTCTGCGGCGGCACGTCCGCGCCGGTGATCTTCTTCTTCGAGAAGACGTTGCCGAAGACGGTCTGGAGCCACGGGAACAGCAGGTTCTCGCAGACGTCGGCGACGGCGCACTTCGGCGTGCCAGAGACGGCGCCGCAGTCGGAATCGCCCACGCACCAGGTCGCGTTGTCCTGGCAGCGGCCGCCGCACTTCGGCGTGCCGGTGATCGCGCTGCAATCGACGTCGCGCTTGCAGGTCGTCAGGTTGTCCTGGCAGCGGCCGAGGCCGTTGTTGGGCGGCTCGCCGGGGCACTCGGAGTCCTGGAAGCAGACCTGGCCGCCGAGCGTGCAGATGCCCCAGGCGAACTTGCACTCCTGGGGGTTCTTCGGCTGGAAGGCCGGGATCGCGGGCGAAAGGTCGTTGGAATAATCGATGCCGATCGACGGGCCCGGGCAGCACAGCGGGTCGCCGGGGCAATGCAGGGCGTTGTCCGAGCTGTAGCTGCAGACGATGTCGGTGTCGATCTCGCAGCGGCCGTACTGGTCGTTCGGCTCGCACACGTCGCCCACGCCGTTGGCGTTGGCGTCGGTCTGATCGTTGGCGAGGCCGACGCAGTTGTCGCAGGCCTTCGGGGCGGTCGAGTACAGCGTCGTGAACAGCCCCTCGGAGGCGCCGTCGCCGTCGAAGTCGGCCCACTGGCAGCCGTTGGTCGGTTCGGGATCGCCGGAGCGCGGCACGTTGTCGCACATGAACAGCACCTTGCGGTTCGTCTCGACGCTGTCGCCGTCGTTGTCGGTCTGCTTGACCGTGACGAAGTAGGTGCCGTCGGAGGGCAGCGCGCCGAGCGTGAGGGACGCCTGGCAGCGCGTCGCGGCGACGAACGGCGGCAGGGCCGGGAGCGTCGCGGAAGGACCGACCGGTCCGTTGATGGCGATGACGCCCGCGGCGTCGCGCACGTACAGCTCGCAGGAGGCGTTGAAGAAGTCCGAGCCGCCGGTCTGGAACTCCGAGTCGACGGTGATGCCCATCGCGCCCGTCTTCAGGAAAGGCTTGGCCGGGCTGAGCGTGAGCGGCGTCTTCACGACCGGCGTGACGTTGAGGGTGAAGTTCTGGACGGCGGAATACGCGCCGAGGTTGCCGGCGCCGTCCTCCGCGCGGGCTTGCACCGCGAAAGGGTTCCTGTCCGCGGTGAAGGAGAGGCCGGCCGAGACGCAGTCCGGCCCGGCGTCATAGAGGACGCCGTCGAGCGAGAGCTGGCAGCGGCAGATCCCGGACGAGTTGAGCCCTGCGCCCGGGTCGGCGGGGACGCCCCGGAACTTGCGCGTCGGGACCGGCGGCGGGGGCGTCAGGCCGCCGTACGGCACCTTGAACACGGCGCCGATCGCCGCTTCCGGCTCGACCTCGGAGACGGTCGGCGGGGTGTGCTCGTAGAGCGTGGTCGAGAAGTTCGCGTCGCCATACTCGGCGATCGCGCCGGGCTCCTTGAGCACCGAGATGCTGATGGGATAGTTCTTGAGCGCGGCGGGCGCGGCGGGCGTCGGACAGGTGAAGGTGATGTCGAAGCCGCCGATGTTCCCGACGCCGATGCTGTAGATCTGGACGGCGTGGCCGGCGACGGCGGTGTAGTCGAACCTGCCGGCGTTCGTGCCGCTGATGGTGCAGGCCGGGTCCGCGGCGTACGGGTAGTACTTGGTGGCGTCGGTGTTGTCGCCGAGGATGACGGTGACCGAGGAATAGGTCGCCGTGCCGATCAGGTGCACGGTGTCCGTGGTGCTCACCCAGGTGGCGAGCCGTACGACGGCGGTGACGGTCGGGTCGTTGCTCGTGAAGGTCGTCGGACCGGAATAGCGGGGCACGAGCTGGCAGGACGCGGCCTGCGTCCAGGATGCGGGCGCGCACGAGCCGTTGCCGGCGCAGTTCGGATCGACGCAGTCGATGAGGCCGTCGCCGTCGTTGTCCTTTCCGTCGCCGCAGGTCGCCTCCGTCGCCTCGCAGGTCGCGCCGAGCGGCCCGAGCCTGCCGGCGCACTGGGCGTCGGCGCAGTCGATCTTGCCGTCCAGGTCGTTGTCGAAGCCGTCCGAGCAGAGGTCGTTGGTGTTCTCGGCGGCGGCGCACATCGCCGCGGCGCCGGTGGTCCCGAGCTTGCCGGAGCAATCAATGTCCGCGCATCCCGCGGCGCCGTCGGCGTCGTCGTCCTTCGGCTGGCCCGGGGCGTCGTTCGCGCAGGAATCGAAGGTGATGTCCTCGCGCGCGGGGCAGGGGCCGCAATTGCCGAACTTTTGCTTGCAGTCGGAATCGGCGCAGTCGACCGGCCCGTCGCCGTCGTCGTCGAAGGCGTTGCCGCAGAACTGGTAGCTCTGTCCGAGGTCGAACTCCTTCTCGTAACAGACCTGGCTCGTGTCGCCGGGGTTCACGATGCCCGCGCAATCGGGGTCCGCGCAGTCGGTGAGGTGGTCGAGATCGTTGTCGAGATGGTCGAAGCATTGCGCGTCGGCGTCCGCGCCGCCGGCGGTCTTGTTCTCGCGCGCCGGGCAGGCGGCGTTCCCGGCGCAATCGTAGTCCTGGCAGTTAATGCCCGTGCCGGGGTCCTTGTCCCAGGCGTCATCGTAGCTCTTGTCCTTGTCGTCATCGGTCGCCGTGGCGCAGTTCTCGACCGCGGGACAGCCGTAGCCGACCTGCTTCCAGCAATAGTTCGCGGGGTTGTTCGGCGGCACCGAAAGGTTGTCGACGCAGTCCGTGAGCGGCTGATTGTCGGCGGGATCGACGTCGGCGTCGTTGTTGAAGCCGTCGGTGCAGCCGGCGCCCCGCTCGTTCTGGTACTGGCAGAGGGCAGTGCCGAGCGGCTGGCCGACGCGGCCGTCGCAGTCCGCGTCCAGGCAGTCCGGCTTGCCGTCGGCGTCGTTGTCGAACTCGTCGTTGCAGGTGGTCTCCGGGATCTGGCAACGCGCGCCCGTCGCCACCTGGCCGACGGAGCCGTTGCACTGGACGTCGGCGCAGTCCGCGTAGAAGTCGAGGTCGTTGTCGACGCCGTCGGCGCACGGGAAGTCCATGCCGCTCGGCGCGCCGGCGGCGGTCCAGGTGTTGGATTCGTTGATGTTCGACGGCGCGGTCGCGTCGACGTAGAACGGCAGCGCGTTGCGGCCGCCCGAGTCGCCGTTCTGCACCACGGTGAAGCTGAAGGCGTAAGTACCGGCGGCGAGGCCGGAGTAATTGAGCGACATCACGTGGTCGTAGATGCAGCTCGCGCAGCCGTCGGAATCGCGGCGCTCGTACGCGGTGTTGCCGGGGTTCACGTCCACTTCGGTCATCGCCTGCGCGCCGTTCGTGGGGTTCGCGAGGTAACCGGTCGACGCGAAGACGGGCGCGTCGTGGATGATGAAGGAGACGAGGCTCGTCGTGCCGTACGTGCCGCCGTTGAAGCGGACGCGGAACTGGCCGTTCGAGGAAAGATGCTGGGTGTAGGCGTATTGCACCGTCTGTCCGCCGACGACGATGCTGCCCGTGCAGACGTTGCCGGCGCAGGGCGAGCCGGAAATGACCGCGGAGGCGGGCTTGCCGCCGAGGAGCGTGAACGCCGCGACCGCCGCGAACGCGGCGGCCAGCGCGAGGAGCGCGGGTTGTCGGCGTCGGGGCGTCATTGTTTCGTCACTTGATCGGTGAGGTCGCAGCACAGGTCGCCGGTCGTGTAGCCGGCCGCGTCGCAGTCGTAATAGCCGTCATCGGGATCGCCGTGCGTGCATTCCAGCCCGTCGACGACGTGGTTCTCCTTCGTGCAGCAAAGGTCGCCGCTCGCGTAGGAAACGTCCGTGCAGTCGTTCATGCCGTCGCCCGCCGCTCCCCAGATGCAGGTTGTCCGATGGAGCGTCTGGCAGCGGTACGAGATGCCCTGGCAATAGCGGTCGGCGCAATCGATCTGCCCGTTTCCGTCGTTGTCGATGTTGTCGCCGCAGTCCCCTTCGAGCGGGATGCCGCGGCGCATCGACAGCGCGAACGAGGCGTCGCCCGTGAAGTCGCACTGCGCGGCGTTCTTGAAATAATTGTTGGGGAATCCGGCGTTGCACTTGATGGCCATGTACTGGTCCTGGCTGGCGTTCAGGCCGGTCCAGGCGTTGCCGTGCGTGTAGACGGGCTTGCGTTTGTTCGACTCCTCGATGACGGTGCGGCATTTGCCGGCCGACTCGTCGCAGATCTTGCCCGCGCCGCAGGCCGCGTCGGTCGCGCAGGCCGCGCCGAGCGCCGAGCCGGCGATGCGGCAGACGTCGAGATACCAGATCTTGTTGGACTGCAAGGGATCGGTGCTCTGGATGACGTAGTCGAGCGTGGTGACGCCGTTCCTGAACGGCGTGGTCAGGATCTTGTTGACGATGCGCCGCGACGCGTCCGGCAGCAGGAACTCGCACTCGAGGAACTGGTTGAGCGCTCCCGAGAAGTTCTCGAAGCGCACGGAGAACATGTGGCCGAGATGCGTGCCCGGGAGCATGCACTTGTCGGTCTTGTAGCAGCTCCCCGACTGCGGGAAACAGCGGGTGTAGGGGGCGGACGCGGCGCAATCCGCGTCGACGGTGCAGGGCGTGATGAACGGCAGCAGCTGCTTCTCGCACTGGGTGTACGGCGCGTGCGTGGAACAGTCGTTGTCGGTGGTGCAGGCGAACGCGCTGTAGGCGGTCGTCGGCTCATAGACGCCGCGGGGCCGCTTGATGAGCCCCAGCTTGGCGAGCGTCCAGGACGTGTTGACGCCGCTCATGTCCACCCAGCCGACGCCGACGCCGGCGGTGTTCACGCCCCAGGCCCAGTGATCCGGGACCGCGGGGTTGCCGCCGTTGAAGTTGCCGTTCGCGTTGTTGAGCAGAACGTAATGGTTCGACGCCGCGCAGTCATCGGCCAGCGAGCCGTCGTGGTCGCAGTTGAGGGATATCCAGCCCTCGCTGCCCATGCTCTGGACCTGCGCCCAGCCCCAGAACTGGTCCACTTTGCCGTTGTAGTTGGCGCGGTATTGGGCCGCGGCGGGCAAGCCGTCCGGCGCCGTGCCGCCGCAGGTCGTGCCGAAGCAGATCCAGCCGAGCGTTTCGGACCAGGCCCAGCCGACGAGATCGCCGCAATCGCCGCAGGTCGCGCTGTCGTTGATGGTCACGCCGTAGTTCACCGTGCCGCAGGTCGCGGTGTTGGTGCAGTTCATCGAAACCCAGCCGATCGATCCGGACCAGGCCCAGCCGGTGACGTTGTCGGCGCTGCCGGCCAGCGCGGCCGGGGCGCACAAAAGCGCGGCTGCGAGCGCAGCGGCGGCGCCGAAAATCCGTATGAACGGAGCCTGGGGGGCCCGACCTTGCATACTGACCTTAGTATAGCATAAAAAGCGGCCGCCCCGGGGCCGCTGTGGACGGAATTTTTCAGGCGCGGGTCACTGCCCGCGGAGATGCCGGTCGATGGCCTCGTTGACCAGCTTGTCGGCCTGCTTGTTCATCTCGCGCCGCACGTGCGTGAAGGTCACTTTGCGGAAGCCGAGCTTGAGGTTGTGGACCTGGACGAACAGAAGGCCGAGCGCCGCGTTGCGGACCCTGTACTCGCCGTTCAGCTGTTTGACGGCGAGCTCCGAATCCATGCGCATGTCGACCTCGTCGGCACCGAGCTCCTTGGCGTGCGTGAGCGCGTCGATGATCGCCATGTACTCGGCGTAGTTGTTCGTCTGATGGCCGAGGTAGCGCGAATGGGCCTTGAGGACCTCGCCGTCGGCACCGGTGATGTACACGCCCAAACCGGAGGGACCGGGGTTCCCGCGCGCGCCGCCATCGGTGTGGATGATGAGTTTCATGGAGAGAGGTGAGAGCTGAGAGGTTCAAAGTTTGAAAGACGACCGGCTCTCAAACTTTCAAACTCTAAACCTTTGAGCTGTTCCCGCGTGCAGCGGCTGCGGTCGAGGCGGTACTCTCCGCCGATGCGGCCGGCCGCACATCGACGAGCTTCAGCTGGATCTCCTTGCGTCCGTTCCAGGCGTTCACGCCGAGCTCGACGACCGCGTCGACGCGCATGCCCGGGCAGATGCCTTCGGCCTTCTGCACGAAATTGAAGCCGATGAGCTTCGCCTCCTTCGGCAGGTCGCCGCGCGCGGCGATGCGGACGGTGTTGCGGTTCTTGCCGATGACGTCGACGGCCGAGACGGCGAGATCGGGGAGCAGGAACTTCGGCCGCGGATTGCCTTCGCCGAACGGCTCGAGCTTCTCCATCCATTCTACCAGCTCCCACGACACCTGGCTCATGCGCAGCTCGGCGTCGATGTCGAGCGCGGGGCGGAGGTCCGCGCCCGCGAGCATCTCCTCAGCGTACGCGTCCGCCTCGCGGCAGAACGCCGCGTAGTTCGCGTCGCCTTCTATCGTGAGGCCGCAGGCCTGCGGGTGGCCGCCGAAACGGGCGAGGTACGCCTTGGCGCGCTCCATCGTCGCGACGACGTTGAAGCCCGGGATGCTGCGGCCGGAACCGACGATGCGCTCCCCTTCCTTGCCGAAGACGAACACCGGGCGGCCGACCTCGCTCACGAGCTTTCCGGCGACGAGGCCGACGATCCCCGCGGACCAGCCGTCGCCGCACAGGCAGTAGATCTTCCTGTCGCCCATCTCCGCCATCATCGCTCGCGCCGCGGCCATGATCTGCTCGGTATACTTCTGGCGGTCGCGGTTGGCCTGGTTCAGCCGCTCGGCGTAGAGCACCGCGTCCTCTTCGGTCTCGGCCATCAGGCATTTGAAAGCCAGCTCGGCATGCTCCATGCGCGAGGCGGCGTTGATGCGCGGCCCGATGGAGAAGCCGACCGACATCGTGTCCATGGAGCCGTACTCGAGCCCGGCTCCCTCAATGAGCTTGCGCAGGCCGATGCGCCTCGTCTTGTTGAGCACGATGAGGCCGTAACGCTCGAGCGTGCGGTTCTCGCCGACGAGCGGCATGACGTCCGTGACCGTCGCGATGGAGACGAGGTCCATCAGCCATTTCTCGTAGCCCGGCTCGAACGGGGAGCCCTTCTTCGCGCAGTGCGCGATGAAGCCGCAGGCGAACTTGAACGACACGCCGACGGCGGCGAGCTTCTTGAAAGGATAGGTCTCTCCGTCGACGAGCGGGTGCAGGATGATGCACTCCGGGATCTTTTCGGGGATCTGATGGTGATCGACGACGATCGTGTCCATCCCCTTCTCGGCGGCGAGCGCGATCTCGGCGCGGCAGGAGATGCCGCAGTCCACGGTGATCATGAGCGTCGCGCCCTCGGCGGCGAGCCGCTCGACCGTCTCGGGACGCACGCCGTAGCCGTCCTTCTCGCGGTGCGGGAGGTAGCTCGCGAACAGGCCCGGGTCCTTGCCAAGGCGCTTGGCCGCGTCGCGGAACGTGGTCATGAGCACGGTCGATCCGGTGATGCCGTCGGCATCGTAGTCGCCGTGGATGACGACCTTCTCCCCGTTCTCGATCGCGCGCCAGACGCGCTCGCAGGCGCGCTCCATGTCGCGGAACATGAACGGGTCGTGCAGGTCCTCGTAGTCGGGCTGGACGAACTCGTCGATCGCCTCCTGCGACGTGGCGATGCCGCGGTTGGCGAGCAGACGCAGCGCCACCGGATGCGCCTCGGGGAAACGCAGGCGGACCTCGTCGGAAAGTTCGGGCGCGACGCGCCATCGGGATTGCATCGGGGAAGGGTGACAGGGATCAGGTGGCAGGTAACAGGTGGCAGGTATCAGGGATCAGGGTGTAGATCATGCTTGCGGTGGCATCCGCGCCTCGACCTGATAGCTGTTACCTGATACCTCGTAACCTCGCCAAGATAGCATTTCCACGTGGAACAAAAAACGGCCAAGGGCCGCATTTTTCCGGGGACGTCAAGACGACGGAACTTCCGGCGCGCTTTCGCGTCCTGGCGCCTACTGCAGCGCGGGCGCGACGATGCCGATGACCGTCACGATGGCGACGAACGCGTAGACCGCGATGAGCAGTCCGCGCCGCAGATGGCGCCTGCGCAGCTTCATTTTCGGCTTGCCCTTGGTCTTGTCCTTGGTCCAGAAGGCCATAAGAAAGACACTATATCAGTCCCGTCGCAAAACGGCCAGATACGCCTCCGGCGGAATGTCCACCCGGCCCTTGCCGGCCATCCGCTTCTTCCCCTTCTTCTGCTTCTCGAGCAGCTTCGCCTTACGGGTCCAGTCGCCGCCGGAGATGTCGCTCACGTCCTTGCGGTACGGGGCGATGCGTTCGGAAGCGATGATCTTGCTTCCGATGGAGGCCTGGATCTTCACCTCGAACTGCTGGCGCGGCAGGGTCTCCTTGAGGCGCTCGCAGATGCGCCTGCCTTCGCGCGGCGCGGCGTCGCGATAGATGATGGTGGCGAACGCCTCGACGGGGTCCTCGGCCACGAGGATGTCCATGCGCACGACGTCGGCCTGGCGGTAGCCCGCGAACTCGTAGTTGAGCGAGGCGTAGCCCGACGACGCGGACTTCAGCTTGTCGTAGAAATCGACGAGGATGGACGACAGCGGCACGTCGTAGTGCAGGATGACGCGCCCTTCGCCCGACGTCGCTGCCAGGTATTCGGTGTCGCGGTAGAGGCCGCGCTTCTCCTGCACGAGGGCCATGATGTTGCCGATGTAGTCGCGCGGCGCGACGATGTCGGCCCGCATCCACGGTTCGGCGATGCTGCGGATGGCGGAAGGGTCCGGCAGGTCCATCGGGCTCTTGGCGATGAGCTGCGTGCCGTCGGTCTTCTCCACCTCGTACGCGACCGAGGGCGACGTGACGATGACGTCGAGCGCGTGCTCGCGCCGCAGGCGCTCCTGCACGATCTCGAGATGCAGCAGGCCGAGGAAGCCGCAGCGGAAACCGAAGCCGAGCGCGGACGAATGCTCCGGCTCGAAGGCCAGCGCCGCGTCCGAGAGCTTCAGTTTCAGCATGCCCTCGCGCAGCTTCTCGTAGGCGTCGCCTTCCTTCGGGAACAGGCCGGCGAAGACCATCGGCGTGATCTCCTTGTAGCCTTCGAGCGGCACGACGCCGCGCTCCTTGAAGTCGGGAACGGTGACGGTGTCGCCCACGCGGCAGCCTTCGATCTGCTTGAAGCCGGTGACGATGTAGCCGATCTCGCCCGCGCCGACGCGCTCCGAGGGCGCGAACTTCGGCTTGAACCAGCCGACCTCGATGGTCGTGCTGGCCATCGCGGTGGCGGCGAGCTTCATCGGTTCTCCCCTGGCGATGGAGCCGTCGAACACGCGCACGAAGGCGACCACGCCTTTGTAGGCGTCGTAGACCGAATCGAACACCAGCGCGCGCAGCGGCTTGTCCGGCTCGCCCTGCGGCGGCGGGACGCGCTCGACGATGGCCTCGAGGATCTCGGGCACGCCGGCGCCGGTCTTGCCCGACGCGAAGATGACGTCCTCCGGCTTGCAGCCGATAAGGTGCACGAGCTCCGCGCGTGCCTTCTCGGGGTCGGCGTTCGGCAGGTCGATCTTGTTGACGACCGGGATGATGGTCAGGTCCTGCTCGATGGCGAGGTACAGGTTGCCGATGGTCTGCGCCTGCACGCCCTGCGTCGCGTCGACGAGCAGGATCGCGCCCTCGACGGCGGCGAGGGAGCGCGAGACCTCGTAGGTGAAGTCGACGTGGCCCGGCGTGTCGATGAGGTTCAGGACGTAGGCGTCGCCCGCGCGCGACACGTAGTCCATGCGCACGGGCTGGAGCTTGATGGTGATGCCGCGCTCGCGCTCAAGGTCCATCTGGTCGAGCAGCTGGCTGCGCATCTCGCGCTGCGAGACGGTGTGCGTGATCTCCAAAAGGCGGTCGGCGAGCGTCGACTTCCCATGGTCGATATGGGCGATGATGCAGAAATTCCGGAGCTTCGGCAGTTCCATAGGATCATTCGGCGATGATGGTCTCCCCTTCTTGGCCGATCTGCGCCTCGGCGGGCTCGGGCACGAACTTGCGGCGGTACATGCGCACGACGTCGCGCGCCTCCTCGCTGCCCATGAGGTACGCGGCCGCGACGTAGACGCCGATGCCGGCGCACCCCGCGATCGCGCCCTGGGCGAAGATGCCCGCGAAGGTCTGCATGTTCACGACCGGCGCGACCGCGATCTTCAGGCCCTGGATGGCGGCGGCCATGGCCACGCCGGCGACGCTCGTGAGCGCGAGCGTGCGCAGCACGGCCTTCTCGCCGAGGTCGCCGATGCGGTGGCGGAGCGCCACCCACATGAAGACGATGTTGGCGACGCTGCCGACGGAGAACGCGAACGCGAGTCCCGGCGTGCCCATGCCGCGGCCGACGAGCACCCAGGCGATGCTCCGCTCGAGCACGACCGACGCGGCCGCGAGGACGAGCGGCGTCTTCACGTCATGGAAGGCGAAGAAGGCGCGCGCGAAGAGCGGCAGGAGCGCCTGCGCGAAGAGCGACAGCGAGAAGTACGCGAGCGTGTCGGCCGTGTCGATGGTGTCCTTCCAGTCGAAGCGGCCCGTGCCGAGGACGACGCGAACGATCTGCGCGCGCAGGAGCAGCAGCGCGACCGTCGCGGGCACGACGAGGAACAGGATGGTGCGGACGGTCTTCGAAAGCTGCTCGACGAAAGCCTTCCGGTCGCCTTTGGCCGCGAGCTCGGCGATGAGCGGGAAGGCGGCCACCGCGAACGACACGCCGATGATGCCGACCGGGAACGACTGCAGGTTATTCGCGAGGTTGAAGACGGCGATGCCGCCCGCGCCGACGGTCGAAGCGATGCCGGTGAGCACCCAGACGTTGAACTGCGAGACCGCGAGGCTCGCCATGCGCGGCCCCGTCATCTTCGCGACCTGCACCACGCCTTCGTGCCTCGCGCTCCATGCCGGGCGGAAACGCCAGCCCATGGCGCGGCAGGCGACGAGCTGCGCCAGGAAATGGAGGAACGCGCCGATGGTCACGCCGACCGCCGCGCCCATGATGCCCATCGTCGGCGAGAGCAGCACGACGCCGGCCATGATGCCGAAGTTGTAGAGGATCGGCGCGAGCGCGTAGATGAAGAAGCGCCGGCGCGTCTGGAGCATGCCGCCGAGCACGCCGGAGAGGCCCAGGAACAGCGGCGACAGGAACATCACGCGCGTCAGCTTCACGGTCAGGTCGCGGCCGGCCTCGTCGAAACCCGGCGCGAGCGCGCGCACGAACCATCGCGCGGTGAGCGCCCCGAGCACGCCGAGGACGAGCAGGATGACCCCGAGCATCGTGAAGAGCAGCGAGCCGAGCTCGCTCGCCTCTTCGTTCATCGCCTCCTCGCCGACGTCCTTCTTGGCGAGGTACCGCGTGAACACGGGGATGAAGCCCGCGGTGACGGCGCCGAGCACGAAGAGGTTGTAGATGAGGTCGGGCGCGCGGAAGGCGGCGTAGTAGGCGTCGAGCTCGCGGCCCGCGCCGAACGTGCCGGAAAGCAGCCTGTCGCGCAGGACGCCGACGAAACGGCTGGCCATCGAAGCGATGCCGAGCACCGCGGCCGCGGCCGTGACGGAACCGGAGGCTTTCGTGAGGAGTTTCCGTACCATAAAAACGTCCCGCGCGGGACGGAATATGCGTGAGTATAGGGCGCGGACCCGCCGAAAGCAAGGGTCCGGGAGCGAAAAACGCCCGCTTCCGGCGGGCGCGTCATTCGGGGCTGTTCAGCCCTTCTTCTCGGTCTTGTCGCCCGGCATCCAGCCCGACTTCTTGCACTCCGGACAGTTCCGCCAATCCTCGCCGTGCGGGCAGATGCTTTCTTTGATGGCCTCGAGCACCTCGCTCTTGTCGCGATCGAGATCGCATTGCTTGCACCGTTCGCCTTTGGGCAGGCCGTGCGGACATCGCTCCCCCATCCCGAACATCTCTCCGAAGAATCCCATGGGATCGTTCGTTACGCGCGCAGCACGCGCTTGGTCTCTTTGGCGATCATCAGTTCTTCGTTCGTCGGCACGACCAGCACTTTCGGCCGGCCCGCGAGCTTCAGCATGGACATCACCCGGTCGCGCACGTGATCGCTCCGCTCGCCTATGCCGGCGGTGAAGACGACGGCATCCGCGCCGCCCATGAGCGCGGCGTAGGAACCGACGTAACGGGCGACGTCGTAGCAGAACATCTCGATGGCGAGCTTGGCGCGATACTTCCCTTCCTTCGTGACCTTGTCCTTGAAGACGTACCCCGGCGTCTTCATGCCCGCCGCGGCCATGACGTCGCGCAGGTCCTTGTAGCCGGACACGCCGAGGAGCCCCGACTTCTTGTTGAGGACGTCATCCACCTGCTGCTCGGTCATGTTGAACGTCCGGATCATGTAGAGCGGGATGGCCGGATCGATGTCGCCGCAGCGCGTGGACATGGTCAGCCCTTCGAGCGGCGTGAAGCCCATTGTCGTGTCGAAGGCCTTGCCGTGCATCACCGCCGTGACCGACGAGCCGCTGCCGAGATGGCAGGAGACGATCTTCGTCTTGGCGTAGGCCTTCTTCAGGATCTTCGCGGCCTGCTCGGTGACGTAGCGGTGCGAGATGCCGTGGAACCCGTACTTCCGGATCTTGTGCTTCTCGTAGTACTCCCACGGCAGCGCGTACATGAAGGCGTAATCCGGCACGGTCTTGTAGAAGGCCGTGTCGAAGACGGCGACGTTCGCCGCCTTGGGGAGGAGCTTGCGGCACGAATCGATGCCCGCGAGGTTCGGCGGGTTGTGGAGCGGCGCGAGGCGGTTGTACTCGCGGAGCTTCGCGAGGTTCGCGTCGGTGATGACCGTCGGCTCGGTGAACTCCTCCCCGCCGTGCACGACGCGATGCCCGAACGCGCGGACCTTCGTGACGTCGACGCCGGCGGCCTTCAGCGCATCAAGCACCTTGGAGAGCGCGACCGCGTGGTCGGCGATGCCCTCGGGGAACTCCACCTTCTTCTCGTCCTTGCCGACCGCGACCTTCATGAACGGCGCGTCGAGCCCGATGCGCTCGACAAGGCCGCCCGCCAGCTCTTTGAGCGCCGGCGAATAGAGCTTGAACTTGAGGCTGCTGCTGCCGGAGTTGATGACGAAAAACATAGATGAGGTTGTAGGGGGTAGGTGGTAGGTTGTAGCCCTTTTTCGGCGCTCTACAACCTACCACCTACAACCTAATCGCTGATCTCTCCCTTCGCGCCGGAGATGTCGGCCCAGATCGCGTTCCCTTCGTCCGTGTCGAGATGCATCGCCATGCGGAAGCTGGGGTCGACGCGCACGTGGACCTCGTGGAAGGTGACGGCGCGGGCACCCTCGACCTTCACGGTCATGCGGTCGCCGGTCTTCATGCCGCGCTCGGCGGCTTCCGTGTCGGAGATGTGGATGTGGCGGAGCGGCACGATGACGCCCTCGGGGATCGCGACCTCCCCCTTCGGCCCGACGACCGTGCAGCCCGGCGTGCCCTTGAGGTCGCCGGACAGCCGCAGCTCGGCCTTCACGCCGAGCGCGAAGCAATCGGTGCGCGCGAGCTCGACCTGCGTCTGCTTGCGGCACGGCCCCAGGAAGCGCGCCTTCAGCTGCCCCTTCGGGCCTTTGACCATGACCGTTTCCTCGGCGGCCCATTGTCCGGTCTGCGAAAGGTCCTTGAGCTTCTTCATCTCGTGACCGGGACCGAACAGCGCGTCCTGATCGGCCTGCGAGAGGTGCACGTGGCGGGCGGAGACTTCGATGGTGATGGCGGCGAGCGACTTGTCCATAGGAAAAATGATGAGCGACGGAAGTATACCAGTTACGTCAGGAAAACGGTGGCGAGCCCCAGGAAGACGAAGAAGCCGCAGCAGTCCGTGAGCGTGGTGACGAAGACGGCCGAGGCCAGCGCCGGATCGATGCGCAGCCGCTTCATGACGACCGGGATGATGGCGCCGCCGAGCCCGGCGATGAACATGTTGACGGTCATCGCCACCATGATGACGACGGCGAGCTTGGCGTCATGCGCCCAGGCGTAGGCGATGCCGCCCATGATGACGCCGTTCGCCAGGCCGTTGAGCGAGCCGGCGATCGTCTGCGCCGCGACCGTGCGCAGGGTGTTGAGCTCGTGCAGTTCGCCGAGCGCCAGCGCGCGGATGACGACCCCGAGCGTCTGCGTCGCGGCGTTCCCGCCCATGCCCGCGATGATCGGCATGTAGGCGGCGAGGATGACGACCTTCTGGATGGTGCCCTGGAAAAGGCCGACGACCGAGGCGGCCAGGATGGCGGTGCCGAGGTTGACGATGAGCCACGGGAGGCGCCGCGAGACGGTTCGCAGCACCGGGTCCGAGACGTGGTCGTCCTCGTCGACGCCGGCGAGCCGCGAGATGTCCTCGCTGTACTCCTTCTCCATGACCTCGAAGACGTCGTCCGCGGTGATGATGCCGATGAGCTTGCCCTTCGGTCCGACGACCGGGAGCTCGATGGCGTTCTGCTCGTCGAACTGCCGCGCGACCTCCTCCTGGTCCATGGTCGACGGGAGCGAGGCGGGCGCGGGTTGCATCGCTTCCGCGAGCGCCGCGGCGGTCGGGGCCTGGAGCAGCTTGAGCGGCGCGATGGTGCCGACGAGGGCGTCCTGCTCGTCGACGACGTAGATCTGCTGCGACACGCGCTTGGCCGGCGCGTTCGCGAGCTGCCGGCGCGCCTCGTCGACGGTCATGGTCGCGCGGAACCGCGCGAGCTCGGTCTTCATGATGCCGCCCGCGGTCTCCTCGCCGTACGCGAGCAGCGGGAGGAGCCCGTTCGGGTCGTGGCGGCGGAGCTCGCCGACGATCCTCGCCCTCGCCGCGTCGTCGAGCAGCTGGATGACGTCGACAGCGTCGTCGGACTCTGCCGCGCCGATCATCGCCGCCAGGTCCTCCTTCTTGAGCAGGCGCAGCACCGTCTCCTGCGAGTATTCCGAAAGCTCCCCCATGATCTTGGCGCGCCGCTCCGCGGGCAGCGCCCGCAGCGTCCGGACCTTCTCGTCCCCGGCCATCGGGTCGATGACCGACGCGAGCTCCTCGTCGCCGGCCTTGGCGATGAGCTCGCGCAGCGCCGCGTCGTTGCGCCGAAGCAGGACGTCGCTCACGCGCGTCCCGAACTCCTTGAACGAGAACACCGGCCTTAACACCATGACGGCGGAGAAATGAGAATTGAGAATTTAGAATTTAGAGCGGCGTCTCTACATTCTCAACTCTGAACTCTCATTTCTCTCATTCCTTCACGTCGTATTCTTTGACGGGCTCGTCCCAGTACATCAGGAACCCGCGCATCAGTCGCGCGACGACGGTCTTGTCCTTCGTCTTGCCGACCTTCTTCAGCCGGTCCTTCGAGGTGTGCACGCGGGTCACGACCCATTCGATGGTCTTGGCGTTCAGCCGCACGATCCAGCCGAGCACGCCCGTGCTGAAGAGCTTCGACTCCAGGCGCTTGTTGGTGATCTCGATGGCGTGGTCCGGGCAGACGCGCTCGCAGGTCTCGCACCCGATGCACTTGTCGAGGTCGATGTAGATCGCGGGGTCGCCGAGCATGCCGAGCTCCTTGTCGTGCCAGGAGATGGCGTTGACCGGGCACTTCATGATGCATTCGCCGCAGCTCTTGCAGAGGTTCGTGAAACGCGTGACGCGGATCTTGGAGGTCTCCGCGACCTTGGGGGTGAAGCGCATCGGGTCGGACAGGTCGCGGTTCGGCGACTTGCCCAGCGGCACGTTGTTGGTCGGCTTGGGGTCCATACTACTTGGTCAGGTCGTAGCCGATGTTGAAGGCCTTCTCATTGAGGGTCTTGAGGGACGGGTCCTTGTCGTACTTGGACTTGAACTGCTTCTCGAGCGCTTTGCCGAACGATTCCTTGTCCATGCCGGGGATGTACCTGAGCATCGCGCCCATGATGATCATGTTGAAGGTGCGCGGCTTCTTGAGCTGCGTCTTCGCGATGGTGCTCGCGTCGATCTGCTGCGGGTCCCATGCCGCGATGCGCGAGACGTCCTTCACCAGGAAGCTGTTGACGATGACCTTGGTGCCGGGCTGGAGGAAATCGTAGATGCGGTCGATGGAACGCTGCGACATCACCACCCAGAGGTCGGCCTTGCTGAACTTCGGGAACGGGATGGGCTCGTCGCCGATCTGCGCGAAGGCCATGGAGACGCCGCCGCGCTTCTCGGTCGAGAAGTACGGGACGTAGACCGCCTGCTTGCCCTGCAGCCAGGCGGCGTAGGCGATGATCTTGGCGATGGAGAGCGCGCCCTGGCCGCCCTCTCCGCAGACGACGATCTTGTAGGGGTCTGCCATAGCTAGTATTTCCTTACCGGGAACACTTTCGCGAGCGTGTGCTCGAGGAAGTCGAAGGTCTTCCACGGGTTGTCCATCGTCCCCCAGTTGAGCGTGCAGGGCGACAGCACCTCGACGAAGGTGAAGCCCTTGCCGGCGATGTGGAACTCGAGCGCTTCCTTCATGAGCTTGCGGAGCGAGAGCTGGCGCGAGGTGATGCCGCGGGCCACGAAGGCGTTGGGGTTCACGTTGCGGATCATCTGCGGCCCCTTCATATAGTACTGGTCCGCGCCGCACGGGGCGGTGTCGACCACCATGCCGGGCAGCGTCGTGGGCGCCTCCTGCCCGCCGGTCATGGCGTAGACGGCGTTGTTCACGACGATGACGAAGATCTTCTCGTCGCGGATCGCCGCGTTCATGAGATGGCCGCCGCCGATGGCATAGCCGCCGCCGTCGCCGACGTAGGCGATGGCGACCGCGTCCGGCCGAGCGCGCTTGAAGCCGACCATCGTCGGGATGGTGCGCCCGTGGTGCGTCTCGATGGTGTCGAGGTTGAAGTAGTCCCAGGCGAGCAGCGAGCAGCCGATGTCGATGCCGAAGGCGGTGTTCTTCTGGATGCCGAGCTCGTCGATGGCGAAGCCGAGCGCCTTGAGCACTTCGGGATGGCCGCAGCCCGGGCAGAACAGATGCGGCTTCGATTCGATGCGCACGCACGCGGGGAACGCGAGCTTCAGGTCCTTCATGGCGATGGTCGGGGTCTTCTTGGCCATAGCGCTAGGGGTTCGAGTTCCCGGCGACGAGATCGACGAGCTCGTTCGGCGTGATGCCGATCGAAGGCCGGCCGTATTCGACGATCGGGCAGGAGACCGAGCCGTAGAGCGCGTCGCGCACGAAACGCGCGAGCTGCCGGAGCGCGGACTCGGGGATGAAGATGCGGCGCGCGCCGAGCGCGGACCTGCGGAGCGCCTCGTCGGGGAACGGCCGCAGCGTGATCGGCCGGAAGAGCCTGGCGTTGATCCCCTTCGCCTTCAGCTTGTCGATCGCGGCCTTCGCCGCCGCGGCCACGATGCCGTGCGCCACGATGAGGATCTCCGCGTTCGGATCGCCGTATTCCTGATGCTCGATGATCTCCGGCGCGACCTTGTCCCATGCGTCCTTGATCTCCATGTTCACGGCGAGCGTCTCCTCCTCCATGTTGAGGCAGTTGCGGTAGCAGTCGTAGGAAGTGCCGTCCGCGCCCTTGCGGACATGAAGCTCCGGCGAGGGCACGATGCCCTCGAGCGGCCGCGTGCGCTCCTTCTCGAGCATGTACGCTTCGGTCGGTTCCATCTTCATGCCGCGCTCCTCCGGCGAATACAGTTCGACCTCGCCCATCATCTTGGCGAGGTAGCCGTCGCCGAGCAGGAACGTCGGGAAACGGTACTTCCAGGCGATGTTGAACACCTTGATGCCGTAGTCGTACATCTCCTGCAGGGTCGACGGCGAGTAGACGATGCGGTAGCCGTTGCCGTTGCCGCCGTAGCAGGCGAGGTTCACTTCGGATTGCGAATAGATGACCGTCGAGGTCGACGGGCCGCCGCGCTGGTTGAGGTACGCGACCACCGGCAGGCGCATCGCCTCGGCCATCGAGAAGGCGTCCTGCATCAGCACGTGTCCCGGGCCGCCGGTGGCGGTGAACGAGCGCACGCCGGCGAGCACGCCGCCGATGAGCATGAAGCTCGCGCCGATCTCGTCCTCGGCCTGGAGGAAGATGAGGCCCTTCTTCTTGCCCGCGTCCTGGCAGGCTTCCTTGGACCAGAAGTGGAGCACCTCCGAGGTCGGCGTGATCGGGTAGCCGTACATCGCCTTCGCGCCGGCGGCGAGCGCCGCGCGGCCGAGCGCCTCGTTGCCCATGAGGAATTTCTTTTCTGCCATACGAAAAGCGGTCGGAATGTTCCCGTCCACTATACATGATTCTGTCTCACGGAGGAATTGCTCGTGCGACTCTCGAAGGACCCCGCGGGTCCTGTCGGGGGCAGCCACCCCGTCAGTGCTCGGGACAAGCCCTGCGCGCTGCCGGGGTCCCCGTTGCCCCCGCCACCCGCGGTCCGCGGACCGAACGCCTTGGCTTCTTTGGAACGATGGAAATCCGGCCTCATGAATGTTTCGCGGCCTGACCTCGCCGGGCCGGATTTCTCGCAGGATCTCTGACCTCTGCTTCGATGATGCGTTCAATGGTCGAAAAAACCGGCCCTGGGGCCGGTTTCGCGCTTTCGACTTTACACTCTCGACTTTCGACTCTCTCAAAAGTCCATCGCCCACGGCGACTTGGGGAAGCTGTCGGAGTCGAAGATGATGACGCCGTCGACGAGCTCGACCGCGAGCGGCGTGAGCTTCGCGCCCTCGGTGATGCCTGCCTGCGCGACGCCGGTGGCGGGATCGAACATCGCGCCGTGCCAGCCGCAGACGAGGCGCTTGCCGTCATAGCGCACCGCGCCGCCCATGTGCGGGCAGAGGTTCTCGAAGGCATGGAGCGCGCCGCCGACATTGGCGACGATCACCTTCTTGCCTTGCCAGGCGAACGTCTTGGAACGTCCGGGCGGGACTTCGTCGATCTTTCCGAGCGGTACCTTGGGCATGGCCGCAGTATAAGAAAAGGGCGCTGCCCCGTCCATGGGCGCGCCCTTTCCGTCAGGCCGAGACCTTCTTCTTGTTCTTCTTCTCGTGGCCGAAGGTGTAGTTGAAGATGTCCGTCTTCACCTTGCCGCGCGTGCGCATGTAGACCTCGCACATCAGGTACTTCACGGCGATGTTCAGGCGGCCGTCGCGGTCGAAGCGGCGCACGGACACCGGGATCTTGTAGGTCTTGAGCAGTCCGAACTTGGCGACCTTGCCGACGCGGTTCACGTAGTCGTGGTCCTCGGCCAGCTTGATCTCGGGATCGAAGCCGCCGATCTTGTCGTGGATGGCCTTGCGCGCGAAGATGCAGAACCCCGGCGCGTGCGGCAGCGTCTCCTGGGTGACGAACATGAAATAGTTGAAGACCTCATGGAAGACCTTGTCGATCTTCTTCTCGGAGATCGGGTCGATCTTGCAGGTCGCGGCGCCGAAGGTCCGCTTCTCGAACTCCGCGACCGTCATCTGCAGGAACCAGGGATCGGGGAGGACGACGTCGGCGTCGAGGAACAGGAGGTTCTCGCCCTTGGCCGCGGCCGCGCCGGCGTTGCGGCCGACGGCGACCTTGCCGCCCTCGACCACGCGCGCGCCGAAAGAAGCCGCGATCTCGCGGGTCTTATCGGAGGACTTGGCGTCCGCCACGATGACCTCGTAGTCCTTATAGGTCTGGCCCTGGATGGAGCGCAGCAGGAACGGGAGGTACTCCTCTTCGTTGTACGTCGGGATGACGATGGAAAGCATAGAGACACGGTACAGGCACCCTAGCAGAAAAAGGCCGGCCTGGCAAGGTTCGAAGGGTCAAAAATGGCTCCATTGAGCATCAATATCAGGGTCGGATCCTCGAAGGACGGCGCGCTAGGGATGCCCTGAAAGCCGGCCGGTGAGGATTGACAAAACGGCGCGTTTTTGCTACTCTCCTCCGTCCTCGTGCCCCGCTCGGGCACGATCGACGTCCACCAACCTCGAACAAGGAGTCAGCATGAAAACGTTCCTTCTCATCGGCCTCGTGCAGCGTCCCGCCGGCGGCCTCTTCCCCAAGCCCCTCATGGCCGTCCAGGCGGAGAACCTCGAGGCCGCGGCCGGGAAGATCGGCGGACACGTCCATCCCGCGGCGGCCGACGCCGGCGCGCCCTTCTCGGCGCTCTTCGCGCCCGACTTCGCCTGCGGCGAGTTCCACGCCGGTCCCGGCACCGGCGACGCGCTCGTGCGGGCGCTGTCGGACTCGCTCGACCAGAAGCTCTCGGCCGAGGACGAGGCCCAGGTCCTCATCCGCGGCTCGCAGACCCTCCTCAAGATGTTCTCGTCCTTCCTCCTGGGACAGATGCCCGTCGCCGGCTGACGGGATACGAAACGCCCTCCGATGTTCATCGGAGGGCGGTTTTTTGTCACGCGTGGCGGAAGGCGTAGAGGGCGATGCCCGCGGCGACGGCGACGTTGAACGACTCTTTGATGCCGTGCATCGGGATCTTGGCGACGGCGTCGATGCGTTTGCGCAGCGACGGCGTGATGCCGGTCACTTCGTTGCCGACGACGACCGCGACCTTCTGCGGCGGCCGGAACTTCTGGATGGGCAGCGCGCCCTTGCCGGTCTCGAGGCCGATGACGGCATAGCCGTCGGCTTTGAGCCTTTCGACGACGCTCCAGGTCTTGGGCGCCCTTTCCCAGGGCACGCTCTTCTCCGCGCCGAGCGCGACCTTCTGCGCCGCGTGGCGGTCGGGCGCGCCGGTGATGCCGCAAAGG
>DATJFD010000043.1:0-17154 GCA_035495855.1 Binatia bacterium
CGTGCACGTCGGCGCCGCGATGACCGCGCTCGACTGGCTGGGCGTCGGACTGTTCTCGCTCCTGGTCATCTACGACCTCAACCGCGCCATGCGCGTCGAGCGCACGCACGACAACGCCATCGACTGCGCCGTCGGCATCTATCTCGACTTCATCAACATCTTCCTCCGCCTGCTCTCGCTCATGGGCAAGCGCAAGGACTGACGCGCCGCGTCCCGCGGCCCGCAACGCAAAGACCCCGGCATCTCGCCGGGGTCTTTTTTCGTTCCGCGTCAGACCTCGTGGAACGCCTCGCGCCTGCGCGAATCGAAGGCGAGCATGAACACGGCCCAGGCGGCGAGGACGGAGAACGAGGCGAGAAGGATGGGAAGGTTCACGTGGAAGGCCACCACGAACCCGGCGATGAGCGGCGGCAGCGTCATGGCCGCGGCCTGCACCGACTGCTGCAGACCCATGACCTCGCCCTGCGATTCCTTGCCCGCGGTGCCGGACACGAGCGACGTGACGTTCGGCATGGTCAGTCCGTTCGAGACGGCGATGAACGGGAAGATGGCGTACAGGACCGCGGGATGGCTCGGCAGCAGCAGGAGCGGCAGCGTGAGTCCGAGCGCGAGGAGCGTGACCTCAAGGACGCGGCCCGGCTTCCAACGCTTCGCCACGCGGCCGGTGAGCAGGCCCTGCGTGAGCACGATCCACAGGCCGATGTAGGCGAAGATGTCGCCGATCTGCGACTGCGTGTACCTGAACTTCTCGACCATGAACACCTGGAAGAACTGCGTGAACGAATTGAAGCCGAAGGTCATCAGGAAGATCATGATGAAGAGCGTGCGCAGGTTCTTCATCCTGAACGCCTTGGCGAGGTTGCGCGCGCCGGTGAAGGCGCTCACGGGCGTGTGCCGGCGGTGCATGTTCGTCTCGCGGAAACGGACCGCCACGAGCAGGAAGTTGAATGCCGTGAGCGCGGCGGCGAGCCAGAACGGCGTGGAGTACGTGAACCACGGCAGCACCGTCGGGTCGCCGAGCTTGCCGCCGAGGAACGGGCCGAGGATGAAGCCGAGGCCGAAGGCCATGCCGACGAGCCCGAAGTTGCGCGGCTTGGATTCCTCGTCGCTCAGGTCGGCGATGGCCGAGTTCGCCGTGGAGATGCTGCCGCCCATGAAGCCGTCGAGCGCGCGGCCGAAGAACAGCAGGCCGAGGTTCCGCGTCATGATGCCGACGGCGAAGCAGAGATAGCCGATGCAGGTCCCCGCGAGCGCCAGGAGCAGCATCGGCTTGCGTCCGTAGCGGTCCGAGAGCGCGCCGAAGACCGGCGCGCCGAAGAACTGCATGATCGAGAAGACGGCGATGAGCGCGCCGAGCACCTCGGTGCGCGTCGCGAAGGCCGTTCCCGGCGGCAGGATGCCGCCCGCGCGGTCGAGGAACAGCGGGGCGAGGATGGGGATGACGATGCCGAAGCCCAGCAGGTCGATGAAGACCGTGAAGATGATCGGCGCGACGGAACGGGGGCGGTCTTGCGACATACGGTCGACCGCCATCGTCCCACGGCATGGCCCGCGGGTCAACGGGCCGCCGCTTTGTCCCCGGCAGAAAAATCTGGGATACTGCCCGTGACCATTCACTCTTCTATGTTCAAGACCCTCATCGCGGCGATACGAAGGATCCGTGAAGCGGCTGGCGCGACGCCTCCGCAGAGCGCCAGGTTCGACTGGCTCATGACCGTGCTCGGCCTCTGGTTCGCGGGCGGCGTCTTCCTCGACGGCTGGGCGCACAATCACCTGGCGTCCGCGCTCGAGACGTTCTTCACGCCGTGGCACGCGGTGATGTACTCGGGGTTCACGGCCTGCGCTCTGGCGCTCGCCGTTGCGGCCGTCATCAACCGCCGCAGGGGCTACGCCTGGTCACGCTCGCTGCCGGCCGGCTACATGCCCTCGCTCGCCGGCGCAGGGATCTTCGCCGCGGGCGGCGGCTTCGACCTGTTCTGGCACCTGACCTTCGGCATCGAGAAGAACATCGAGGCGCTGCTCTCCCCCGCCCATCTCATCCTCGCGCTCGGCGCCGTGCTCGTCGTCGGCGGACCGTTCCGCGCGGCCTGGCGGCGGTCCGAGCCGCCCAAGGGACTCATCGCTTCGCTGCCGATGCTGCTCTCGATGACGTTCATGCTCTCGCTCGTGACCTTCATGACGCAGTTCGCGCATCCGGTCCGTCACGCGGCCACCGGCGTGAAGCCCGACGGGACGATGGCCGACGTGCTCCAGGGCCGCGCGGCCGCCGGGTTCGTCATGCAGACCGCGCTGCTCGCCGGGTTCGCGCTGCTCGCGGTGCGCCGCTGGGGCAGGTCGCTGCCGATGGGCGCGTTCGCCGTCGTCTTCGGCGCGAACATGTTCGGCATGTCGCAGATGACCGACGAGCAGCGGCTCGTCTGGGGCGCGATCCTCGCCGGGCTCGCCGCCGACTGGATGAACCGCAAGCTCGCGCCGTCCATCAAGGACCCCGTCGCGCTCCGCCGCTTCGGCGCGAAGGTGCCGATGGTCTACGCGCTCGCGGTCTTCATGACGCTGCTCGCGACCGAAGGCGTCTGGTGGAGCGTCCACATGTGGTCCGGCGTCATCGTCATCTCCGGCGTGGCCGGCTACTTCCTCGCGTACCTGCTCGCGCCGCCGCCGATGCCGTTCACTTCTCCCATCAAGCAATGAAAAAAGACCCCGCGATGCCGCGGGGTCTTTACGATGCGAGCGTCCGTTCCTTGTCGCGCCACTCGTCGAGCAGCAGGCGATCGGTGTCGTCGGGCTCCGGCGGCTCGAGTACGCGGGCCGAGACCGTGACGATGTGGCCGGGCGGTATGGCGCCCTCTACGGTGAGCCTTCCAGGCGCGAAGTCGCGCCAATGGATGGTCACCGAGAGGACGTGATACCCCGGCAGCTCCTGCACCAGCCGGCGGAAACCTCCGCCGCGGGGCGGAAGGATCTTCGTGAAGGGCGCGCAGAGCTTCGCCGGATCGTACACCGTCCCTTCCGGGAAGATGAGGATGCTCGCCTGGTCCTCGATGGCGAGTTCGGCCAGGGCCGCGACCGCGTCGACGTCCGACTTGCGGTGGTCGCGCGCCAGGAAGGCCACGCCGAGCTCGCGCCAGGCGCGTCCGACGACGGGGATGGCGCCCACCTCCTGTTTGGCGACGGCGCGGAAATCATGCCGTCCGATGGACTTGAGCAGCGCCGCGATGAGCGGTCCGTCGAAGGCGCCATAGTGGTTGGCGATGACGATGAACGGTCCTTTGCCGGCGAGGTACGGATGGTCCTCGACGACGAAGCGTCCGCGCACGCCGCCGAAGACCGTGCAGAGACGGTAGCCGGCGACCCCCCAGAACGACTGCCATCGGGCGATGCGATCGCGGCGTTCGCGGGGCGCGACGCCTTTGACGCGACAGACCGCGAAGATGAGGTACAGATGCGGGAACGCGAGCAGCACGATGGCCGCCGCGAACGCTATCAGGGCCGCGACGGCGCGGGCCCGCCAGAACGTTTTCATGCAGGGACATCCTCCGGCGAATGCGCGGAACAGCGCAAGAAAAGAGCACCGGGACCGTAACATTGGAAGTCGAAAGTTGAAAGTCGAGAGTCGAGAGGGCGACCGGTCGCGTCCTTTCGACTCTCGACTCTGGACTCTCGACTTAAAAAAGACCGCCAAGGCGGTCTTTCAAGTTCCCTGCGCGGCGAGCCGGTCGTCCTTGCGACGCCACTCTCCGCGGAGCCACTCCTCGACGTAGCCCGGGTCCATGTCCTCGAGCACGGTCGCGTGGATGGAGACCCTGGCGCCGACGTACGAGCCGATGGTCGACGACGTGTGCGCGCCGTTCCTGATCTCCCGGTCCCAGGCGATGGTGACCGACAGCACCGGACAGTCCGGCATCTCCTGGAGGAGCGCGCGGAGACCGGCGCTCTTGGGAGGCAGCACGCGCGAGAATCCCGAGCCGGCCTTCGGCCCGCGGAAGCGCGTGCCTTCCGGGAAGATGAGGACGGCGGCGCGGTCGGCGAAGGCGGCGCGCGCGCACCGCGCGATCTCCGCGAGGTCGGCGTCTTTGTCCTTGCCGCGCGTCAGGAAGGCGCAGGCCGTCTCGACGCACGAGCGTCCGATGACGGGGATCTTCGTGACCTCCCGTTTCATGATCGAGCGGAAATCCCGGCGGCCCATGCGCGAGAACATGAGCATCAGCAGGAAGCCGTCGAGCGGGCCGGAGGGATGGTTCGAGACGACGACGAGCGGCCGGTCCTGCGGGAACCGCGGCAGGTCGAAGCCGATCTCGATGCCCATGATCCGGAACGTGACGTTCGCGAGCGCGCATCCCCAGAACATCTGCCAGCCGGCGACGCGGCGCCGATGCGCCGTCCTGCCGACGCGGGCGATCCTGTCCCAGAGGAGCAGCGCGTAGAGGTGCGGCGCGCCGAACAGGGCGACGCCGAGCAGATAGAGACCGAGAGCCGCGTACGCCCGTATCTTCCTGATGACGCCCATGCGTTCTCCTGTTCCGCCGCGGGGCGGCGTGCCGGTCGCGTAGAAAGACCGTTGCCGCATCGTGGCATGGCCGCAAGCCCATGACAAGCCATCGTGCCCGCGCTACCATGGGAACATATGCCGCTCAATGTCAGCGAACGCGCCAAGAACGTCATCGCCTCGCCCATCCGCAAGTACGCGCCGCTCATCAAGGCGGCCGAGGACGGCGGCGCGAAGGTCATCAAGCTCCACATCGGCGACCCCGACCTCGACGCGCCGACGCGGATGCTGTCCGCGCTGCGCCTCTACGGCAGCAAGACGCTCCCGTACGCGCCGTCGAGCGGCCTGCCCTCGCACGTCGCCGCCTGGCAGACCTACTATAAGAAGCTCGGCGTGGCCATCGCGCCGGCGAACATCGTGCCGACTGCCGGCTGCGCCGAGGCGATCCAGCTCGCCATGATGGCCGTGACCGATCCCGGCGACGACCTGCTCTGCTTCGAGCCGCTCTACACCGGCTTCAAGGCCGCGGCACGGATGTTCGGCGTGAACCTCGTGCCGGTGCCGCTCGGCATCGAGAACGGCTTCAGGCTGCCCTCGGCGGCGGAGATCGAGGCCCGCGTCACGCCGAAGACGAAGGCCGTCATCGTCATCAACCCCGACAATCCGACCGGCAAGGTCTGGAAGAAGGCGGAGCTCGAAGCCGTGCTCGAGGTCGCAGCGCGCAAGGGGCTGTTCGTCATCGCCGACGAGACCTACCGCGAGATCGTCTTCACCGGAAGACCGTCGACGATGCTGTCGTTCAAGAAGCACCGCGACCGCGTCGTCGTGGTCGACAGCCTCTCGAAACGGTTCTCCATCCCCGGCGCGCGCATGGGCGCGGTCGTGAGCTTCAACGCCGACGTCATGGGCGGCGTGCTGAAGTTCGCGATGGCGCGGCTCTCCACGCCGACGCTCGAGCAGCTCGCCGTCATCCCGCTGTTGCGCTCTCCCGAGACGTACGTGAAGAAGGTCGTGGCGGCTTACAGGGAACGGCGCGACGCCGCCGTCGCCGCGCTGCGGAAGATCAAAGGGGTCGTGACGGCCAAGCCCGAGGGTGCCTTCTATGTCGTCGCGCGGCTGCCCGTCGACGACGCCGACAGGTTCGTCCGCTTCCTCATCAACGATTTCCGCAGGAACGGCAAGACCGTGACCGTCACGCCGATCAGGGACTTCTACGCCACGCCGGGCCGCGGCGCGAACGAGGTCCGCGTCGCGCTGGTGCGGCCGCCGAAGATGCTCATGGAAGGGATGGCGCTTTTGGCCGCCGGCCTTGATACGTACAAGAAAAAGAGAATTGAGAATTGAGAGTTTAGAAACTTCTCAATTCTCAACTCTAAATTCTCAATTCTAAAAATCCCCGCACCATGGTGCGGGGATTCGTTCAAGGAACGAGGAACCTCTCGGTGGCCGCAGCTACCTGCGCGTAGTTCGCAGCCACGGCCTCCAGCGCCTCGGGCGTGACGTCGGCGAGGTTCCGGTAGACCTGCTTGTCGAGCATCTTCGCCTTGTCGCCACCGGGCCAGATGCGCCAGGCGTCGTTGTCGATGACGTCGGCCACGAGCAGCGCGTACGTCTCCGGGTCGACGCCGCATTCGATCTTGAGGTCGACGAGCGTGACGCCCTGCTTCGCCCAGGCCTCTTCGAAGGCCAGGAACGCGCTTCGCGCGATAGCCCGCAACCTGTCGATGAAGATGCGGTCGAGCGACCAGTGGCCGAACAGCTGCGCGTAGAGCGGCCGCGTGCCGATCGGCGGCGAGCCGGCCGGCGCCTTGGCGTCGTGGAGCATCCAGGTGCTCGTAGCCTCGTCGAGCAGCATGAGCGGGTCGTGCCGGGCGTCGTCCTTGAGATAGAACTCGACCGGCGGCTCGTCGAAACGCGCGCCTTCGGCGACGTCCGGATGCCGCTTGAGGTACGAGCCCGCGGCCAGCCGCCGCGTGACGATCTCGATGGGGATCATGACGCAGCGCCGCGCGCGGAAGACGTTCGGCGCGACCTGTGCCACGAAGTGCGTGCGGATCCCCTTTCCCTCGAGCAGGCGGAAGCAGTTGACCGCGGTGGCGGTCGAGATCGCGCCTTTGTCCGGGAACGAGTGTTTCCGTGCGCCGTCGCCCGCGGTGATGTCGTCCTTGCTCTCGATGAGCACCTCGTCCGAGCCCTCGATGGCCCGGATGACCTTGGTCTTGCCCTCGGCAAGCTTCGTGCCTTCCATGTTCTTCCTCCTTCCAAGGAACCGCCCCGCACGATACCACGCGGCGGCCGGTCGCGCTATGATGGCGGCATGGAGATGAACCCGCTGCTCAAGACCTTCGTGAACTCTTCGCTCTGGGCTGCCCTGCTCGAGCGCTGGTTCCTGCCGCCGCTCTTCGAGGCCATGCCGCGCGCGCCGCGGCGCATCCTCGAGATCGGCTGCGGCCGCGGCGACACGACGAAGCTGCTGCTCGCGCGCTATCCCGGCGCGACCATCGTCGCGACCGATTTCGATCCTGCGCAGGTCGCGCTCGCCGGCGGGCGCGTCTCGAACGCGCGCGCCTCGTTCCGTCAGGCGGACGCCGCGGCGCTGCCCTTCCCGGACGCCTCGTTCGACCTCGTCGTCGAGTTCAACACGTTCCATCACGTCGAGCGCTGGCAGGCGGCGTTCCGCGAATGCGCCCGCGCGCTCGTTCCGGGCGGCGCGATGGCCGTCATGGACGAGCTGCTCGCGCTCTGGAACCCGGTGTTCCGCTGGTTCGACCGGCCGGACTCGCTCTTCACGCGTGACGAGTTCTTCATCGCCGCCGCCGGCGCGGGGCTCATCCCGACGAAGGACCTGAGCTCGACGCGCATCATCCGCGCCGTGCTCGGAAAAAAATAAAGGCCCCTTGCAGGGGCCTCTTTCAATAGGAGGGCTTCGGTTTCACGGACGCGCCCCAGGTCGCGAAGTACAGGTCGAGATACGACCTGATGTCCGCGGCGTCGGGACCGGCGGTCTCCGTCGAACCGAAGGGGTTCGTCTGGATGCCGGCGAGCGCGCCGTCCTCGTCGAGGAAGATGCCGCCCGCGAGATCGTGCACCACCTCGGAGAAGCACCACGTCTGCTGCGGCGCCATCCCGAAGTCGCTCACGGCCCAGCGCGGGACCTCGCGGCAGCGCGCCGCGTTCACGGGCGACGAACGCTGCACGTTGACCGCGAGCGGGCCGAGGCCGAGGAGCCGCGCCGGGCGCCCCGCCGCGCGCGCCAGGCGCACGGGCGTGCCGGGCACGTCGGCGCGGATGAGCGCGAGATGCAGCCGCTTGTCGCGGTCGACGTAGCGGCCTTCGTGCCAGGCGGTCCCGTCATAGACGAAGACCGCCGGGTCGAGGCCGAAGTCGTCGGCGACCGCGCCCATGCCGTAGGTCGTGGTGAGCAGGTAGCCGTTCGCGACGAGCACCGCGCCGCCGGCAGGCGGCGGAGCCTTGTCCACGGCCATGCGCGCGGGGAGCGCGGCAACGGGCCAGTACGGGTAGAGCGGCGCCGTCGCGGAAGCGGCGGGTACGCGTTCAGCGCAGCCGGCCAGAACGGCGGCCGCGACCAGGCACATGCGGATCGTCCGTTCCATGTCGCACCTTCCTTGTGAAAGTCCTGTCCGCGACGCTAGCACGTTTCCGGGAAAAAATCCAGATGCGGCGCGCGAGACGGAAAGAATAAAGAAGTAGAGAATAAAGACCATAAGGAATCTTCATTTCTGTCTCTCCTCTCTATTCTTTACTCTTTCAATCTTTTCCCTTAAGCTTGAGCGTCGATCTTTTTAAAGGAGGCCCTCATGCCCGTCTCAAGGGACGCGCTGTACGATTTCCTGGTCGCGAACACGCCGCGCCCGGCGCTCGTGCCGGAAGCGATGGAGCGCCTGGCGCCGTATTTCGCCCAGGCCGAAGCCGATCAGTTCGTGCTCTGCCCCGCAGCGGAGCTCGATCATGCCGAAGCCGTCGAGGCGATCTCGCGCGCCGTCAAACGGCCCGTCACCGGGATCGTGACCGTCTCGCTCGCCGAACCGGTCGCCCGACCGCCCTGGATGGGAACCCGGCAGTACGACCTGTTCGTCTCCGAGACGCTGCTCTCGAGCTACCGCGACCTGCTCGCGCCGGCGCTCGACGAACGCGTGGAAAAGCTCAAGATGACGCTCGGCATCCCCTGCTGGCGCGCCTTCATCGAGCATCTCGGCGAGAGCCTCTGGACCAGTCTCGAGAACTGCGTGCCGGATTCCCTGAAGGTCCCGCTCTCGCTGCACCACGGCATGGCGCTCTGGCACCGTCTGTTCCTCTATGTCGCCTCGGCCGCGACCGCCGACGCCGCGACGATGGCGGAGGTAGGGCCGCTCGTATCGCTCTGCGCCAAAGCGCTGCCGCTCGGCGAGAAGCTGGACGAAAAAGGGACATGGCTCGTACTGGTGGCCTGACGGAAAGTTCCAAGCTCCGAGCTCCAAGCTCCGAGCGTAAGCCGGCCTGTTGGCCGGTTTTTTGTGTCTGAAACCAAGCCTCTCTGACCTTTAGAGCTCTCACCTCCGCACCTTGCATCGCGGCCGCGCGCATGGTAAAACCGCGGCACCCCCGGCGCCGCCGGGAAGCCCTTTCCACCCGCAAAAGGAGCCAGCCATGTGCGCTATCGCCGGCGCGTTCAACGTGCCGAACGCATCCTACGTCATCTCGCTCATGCTCAAGGCGATGCAGCATCGCGGCCAGGAGGCCGCGGGCATCGTCTCGACGACCGGCGCGACGTTCCACGAGCATCGCGGATTCGGCCTCGCGGACGAGGTGTTCGGCGACGTCGACTTCGCGTCGAAGCTGCCCGGCACCGCGGCCGTCGGCCATCTCCGCTACGCCACGACCGGCGCGTCCGACGCGCCCGAGTGCATCCAGCCGCTCACCGCGGCGCTGCGCTACGGCCCGGCCGCGATCGCGCACAACGGCAACCTCACGAACTACCGCGCGATGCGCGAGAAGCTCGAGGACCAGGGCGCGATCTTCCAGTCGGGCAGCGACACCGAGCTGTTCCTGCACCTCATGGCGCGCTCCCACGCCGCCGACACGGTCGGCCGGCTCAAGGAGAGCTTCGGCCAGGTCGAAGGCGCGTGGTCGCTCCTCGTGCTGACGAAGGACTCGCTGCACGCCGCGGTCGATCCGCTCGGCTTCCGTCCGCTCGCGGTCGCGCGCATGGGCGACGGGTTCCTCTTCGCCTCCGAGACCTGCGCGTTCGACCTGCTCGGCGTCAAACCGTCGCTGCCCGTCCTGCCCGGCAGGATCATCGCCGTCGACGCAACGGGCTCCGCGTCCGTATCGTTCGCGGAACCGGCGTTCACGCGCCGCTGCAGCTTCGAGCACATCTACTTCTCGCGCCCGGACTCGCACGCCTTCGGCGTGTCGTCGAACCTGGTGCGCGAAAGGCTCGGCGCGCTGCTCGCGAAGCGGGCACCCGTTGCCGCCGACGTGGTCACGGCCGTGCCCGACTCGTCGAACGTCGTGGCGCTCTCGTACGCCGAGGCGCTCCATGTCCCGTTCCGGTTCGCGCTCATCCGCAACCACTACACGGGGCGGACCTTCATCACGCCGAAGCAGACGTCCCGCGAGCTCGGCGTGCGCATGAAGCTCAACGCCGTGAAGAGCGCGGTGCACGGGAAGTCCGTCGTCGTCGTCGACGACTCGCTCGTGCGCGGCACGACGGCGATGAAGGTCGCCGACCTCCTCCGCGAGGCAGGCGCGACCCAGGTGCACCTGCGCATCGGCTCGCCGCCCGTCATCCATCCCTGCTTCTGGGGCATCGACACGCCCCGGCGCGCGGAGCTGGCGGCGGCGAACGCGTCTCCCGAGCAGCTCGCCAAGGCGCTGCGCGTGGACTCGCTGGCCTACCTCACGGTCGACGACCTCTACGAGGCCCTCGGCGAGGGCTCCACGAGCGCCTACTGCACCACCTGCTTCACCGGCCGCAAGCCCTCCGACGAGCCCGACGTGCTCGAAGCGGAGCTCATCAAAGACCGCTGAACGACCCCGACATCGCGTCGGGGTTTTCTTTTTTTCGCTAGGTAAGGCCAAGACCTGGCCCTCGGGGGGGTTGACGCCCAGGCCAAGACGTGGTATGCTCCAACGTAATCAATCCGGCACCCGCCTTAAGACGGGCAGCCTGGACTCGAACCTCAGGTGGGACACGTAGGGTGACCATGCAGGGATCGGGTCACCCTACTCACGTATGTCGCCACTTCATAATGCGCCGCCGGAAGGCGGCTTCAGCGGCCTTGGCATTGCGCCGAAGCTGCTCGAGATCCTCACGTTGCATAAGTACATCGTCCCCACGCCCATCCAGCGGGATGCGATCCCGATGGCCATCGAGGGCAAGGACCTCATCGGCATCGCGCAGACGGGCACGGGCAAGACGCTCGCGTTCGGCGTCCCGATGCTCCAGCGGCTCGCCCAGGTGAAGGGCCGCGGTCTTGTCATACTCCCCACCCGCGAGCTCGCGCTCCAGGTCGACGAGACGTTCATGAAGATCGGCAAGGCCATCAACCTGCGCACCGCCGTGCTCATCGGCGGCGCTTCGATGTACCGCCAGAACCAGATGCTCAAGGCCAACCCGCACGTCATCGTCGCGACCCCGGGACGCCTCATCGACCATCTCAACCAGAAGACGGTCAGTCTCGAGAACGTGAAGGTGCTCGTCCTCGACGAGGCCGACCGCATGCTCGACATGGGCTTCGAGCCGCAGATCCGCCGCATCCTGAGCAGCGTCCCCAAGGACCGCCAGACGATGCTGTTCTCGGCCACGATGCCCGACGAGATCGTCCGCATCGCCACGAACTACATGAAGCTGCCCGTGCGCATCGAGATCGCCCGCGCCGGCACAACCGCCGACAACGTCACGCAGGAACTCTTCGTCGTCCGCAAGGAGGACAAGAACCGCCTGCTCGAAAAGATGCTCGACGAGCACCGCGGCAGCGTGCTGGTCTTCTCGCGCACCAAGTTCGGCGCCAAGAAGATCATGCGCGCGGTGAAGACCATGGGTCACACCTCGGCCGAGCTGCACTCCAACCGCTCGCTTGCGCAGCGCCGCGAGGCGCTCGACGGCTTCAAGGCCGGCCGCTACCGCGTGCTGGTGGCCACCGACATCGCGGCCCGCGGCATCGACGTCACCGGCATCGCCGCGGTCATCAACTACGACGTTCCCGAGAACCCGGACGACTACGTCCACCGCATCGGCCGCACCGGCCGCGCGGGCCTCTCCGGCCACGCCATCACCTTCGCGCAGCCCGACCAGGGCGACGAAGTGCGGCAGATCGAGAAGGTCACGCGCATCCAGCTGCCCATCACCAAGCTGCCCGAGCTGCCGCCGCACCGCGCGCTGCCGCCGGTCACGCGCGGCGACATGCGCGAGGAGCGCCGTTCCTACGGCAGCAACCGCATGAACGCCGCCGGCCGCGGCCCGCGCCGCATCGTTCCCGGCCAGGGACAGGCGCGCCCCATCGCGCGCCCGATCGCCCGCCCGCCCGAGAGCCGCGGCCCGTCGCCCGAACGCAATCGCCCGGACGACATCCTCGGCGGCGCCGGCTCCGACGGCGGCGTGGGCTTCTTCGGCCCGCACGCCTCCGGCGACCTCAAGAAGCGCCCCGCGCGCCCGCGCGATTTCCGGCGCAAGCGCTGACATAAAAAAGACCCTCCTCATGCAGGAGGGTCTTTTGGTATACTGGCCGCCTATGCCGAACCCCGAAACGCACGGCTACGTGCCGGAACCGCCGAGGCCTGCCGAGACGGATCCCTGGAAGGCCGCCCTCCTCGTGCAGCGCGAGCTCGTCGGCCGCCTGCCCGATGACGAAAGCCGGATCCGTTGGATCAGCGCGCACGGCGCGGAATTCCGAAGGCTGTTCGACGATGACCCCGCGTTCCACGAGCTCGTGATGAAGCGCGACCTGGAAGGCATCGAGAAGCGGCTCGAAGGACCGCTCCACTAGAAAGAGAAAAGCAAAAAGGGAAAAGCTTAGAGGAAGGGCCACCCTCGAGAAAGAGAAGAGGGAAAAGAAAAAAGCTTAGAGGAAGGCTCATCCTCTAAGCTTTTCGCTTTTTCCTTTTATAGATCAGTGCGCCCGTATGTACGCCGGAGTAGCGCGCAGTATCTTGTCGTCCCCGGTCTTCGGCGTGCCGCGGCCGTCGCTGTTGGAGGTCGTGAAGTAAAGATAGCCGTCCGGCCCGAGCACCATGGCGCGCAGGCGTCCGAACGCGTTCTTGAGATGCGTCTTCACCGCCGTGACGTTGCCGGCGGCGTCGAAGGTCGCCTCGTACACCGCGCTCCCGCGGAGTCCGGAGAAGAACAGCGACCCGTCCGCGTAGGCGATGCCCGAAGGCGCCCAGGTGACGTCCGGTCCCGAGTTCCAGACCGGCGTCACCATGCCGGCCGCGGTCTTGTTGCCCTCGATGACCGGCCAGCCGTAGTTCGAACCTTTGACGATGAGGTTCAACTCGTCGAGGCCCGACGTCGCTCCCGAGCGCCCGTGCTCCGTCTCCCACAGCCTGCCGCGGGAGTCCCAGGCGAGGCCCTGCGCGTTGCGGTGGCCGTAGTCCCAGACGCGCGTGCCGAACGGGTTGTCCGCGGGGCGGCCGCCGTCGGGATCGATACGCAAGGTCTTGCCGGCGAGCGAATTCTTGTCCTGCGCGAGCGACGAAGTGCTCGCGTCGCCCGTCGTGACATAGAGCATCCCGTCCGGGCCGAAGGCGATCTGTCCGCCGTCGTGATAGATCGCGGAAGGAATGCCGTCGAGGACGACCTTCTCGTCCGTCAGGCGGTCGCCCTCGAACGTGAAGCGCGACACGCGGTTGCGCTTGCCGTTCGATTCGATGGTGTAATAGAGGTAGATGTACTTGTTCTCCGAGAACCGCGGGTGCAGGGCGATGCCCATGAGGCCGCCCTCGCCGTACGTCGGCACCGACGGCAGCGCGATGGTCGCGGGCTGCTTGCCGATGCGCCGCAGCGTGCCCGGCCGCTCGGTGACGAGCAGGTCGCCGTCGGGCAGGAAGGCGAGGTCCCACGGCACGTTGAGGCCGTCGGCCACCGCCTGCGCCGCGTTCGGATCCGGCGTCGGCAGGCCGCCCGTCGCCGGAGAGCCGTAGAAATGGAAATCGGCGTCGCTCACGACCAGCACGGACGCCGGGTCGCGGCCGAGCGACCGCAGTGCGTCGATGGAGCCGATCTCCTTCTTCTCGCCGCCCATGATCTGGTAGACCGTCTTTTCGCCCGCGCGGAGGATGAGGTCCGTGTCGCGGTAGGAATCGAAGTCCTGCTTGTCGATGTCCATGATGACGCCGCCGTAGGACGCGAGCACCTCGAGCGAGCGCAGGTGGCGCCGGTAGCCGGTCTCGTTGACCAGGTAGACCTCCGGCGTGCCGGCCAGGCGTATGAGGTTCCCGCGCGGGATGACGTCGACGATGCTCTGCGGCAGGACGCGGACGTCGCCCAGCGCGAAACCGTAGGACGAAAAGATCTCCGGCGTGCGCAGCGGCCGGCGCTTGTTCCCCTTGATGACGAACACCGCGGGGTCCTTGTCGCCGCGCAGCAGCATCCCGTCGGGGAAGACGTTGCGCGTCGTGACGAACGGCGCGCCGTAGGCGACCGGCTTCATCACGCCTTTGGCGGCGTCGAGCTCCACGAACGTGGCGCTCACGTTGTTGTCGCGCCGCTTCTCGATGAACTTGCCGCGCGGGTCGACGTTGAAGGTCAGCTTGTACAGGCCGGGCGGGATGTCCTGCACGTCGACGTACTGGTCGGGCAGCGACGAAGCGTACCGGTCGGCCCAGCCGATGGACACGCCCTGGCGGCGGCTGGTGCAGCCCGCGAAGTAGCCGTAACGCGGCGTGTCGGGCCACGACGGCGCGACGGCCATGTCGTCGCGCATGCAGAACGTGGTCTTCTTGGTGCTGCCCGAGACGTTCGAGCCGGTCGCGACGGGCTCGAGCCCGTAGTCCGCGAAATCGAGATAATGGTAATGACGATGGGCCTGATGCCAAAAGAAGCTGCCGACGAGCGGATCGCGGTACGTGCCGAACGAGTTGCGGATGTGCTGGTACGTGGGCTCGTACGCGTCGGCCGTCGTGTCGGTCCCGGGATGCGACACGAGCTCGAACCTGCCGTGGCCCGCGTTCCAGAAGAGGGCGGTGAAGCGCAGCACCTTGCGGCCGGCGACCGTGTCGAGACGGAGGTCCTGGGCCGCGAACGGGACGAGGTCGGGCAACACTTCCTTCTCGCCGGGCAGCGCCATGTTCGTATACGTGTCGATGGGTTCGCCGTCGGGGAACTTCGCGACCTCCGCGAGCGGCACCGTCACGACATCGCTCCAATGGAAATCATGCGCGGTGAAGGCCTCGGCGGAAACGATCCAGCGCTTGCGCCCGTCCTCGACGAAGTAGACCCGCGGGTCCCCGGCCTCCGCCCGGATGAAGGCGCCGTTCTCGGGGAGCGCGGCCTCGGTGGCGGTCTGCGCGCCCGCCGCGGCGGGAAGGAGCGCCACGCCCAGGGCGGCGGCCAGGATCGCGGCGCGGAAATAGTTGCACATATAGTAAAGTATACCATGGCGTGACCCTTGCTTTTTTCCCCAAGTCACGCTATTCTCAACCGTTTTCCCCGAACCCATGCCCGAAAAGGCCCGCACGTCAACCCTCGCCCTCGCCGCCCTGATCGCCGTCTCCACGGCGACCGCGGGTGCTTTCGGGTTCTCGACCGGCCTGGACGCCTGGACCGAGCGGCACTACGCGGAGACGGCGGCCCTGCCCCGCGCGGAGAACTACGTTCCTCCCGCCGCGGCCGCGCCCGACGTTCCGAAGCATCGCCTCGTCCCGGCCCGCGCCGTCGTCCATCGCCTTCCCGCGCCGATCGCCCGCGCTTCCGAACGCGTGACGAAGAAGCCGTTCGGTCTCGAGGTCCATCCGGAGACCTCGCCCGTGCCCAACGACAAGTTCAACGGCTTCCACGTCGGCGTCGACTTCGAGACCTTCGATGACGAACTGGATGCGGCGGTCCCGATCTCCGCCGTCTGCGACGGCCCGCTCCTCTTCAAGAAGTGGGCCACGGGCTACGGCGGCGTCGCCGTGCAGGGCTGCGTCATCGGCGCCGAAGAGGTCTCGGTCATCTACGGGCATCTCGACGTCGCGAGCGTCCGCGCCGAGCCCGGCGAACGCCTCGCGGCCGGCGAATTCGTCGGCGACCTCGGCGCCGGTCACACCGAGCAGACCGACGGTGCGCGCAAGCACCTGCATCTCGGCATCCGCCTCGGTCGCACGGGCGACATCCGCGGCTACGTGAAGGACCCGGCGGACGAGGCGCTCTTCCTCGACGCGCGCGACTACCTCGCACTCGAATAAGACCGGCCATCAGGCCGGTCTTATTTGCAGCCTCACGTAAGGAGCCGGCCGTCCGGTCAGGCCAGCGGCGACCCAGGACCCATAATCCCATGGGTCCTGAAATGGTCGCCGCTGGCCTGACCGGCCCGGCCTTCGCGCCGGAAAAGAAGCTTCCCGGAGATTTTTGAACAACAAAGAAATCCGGCCTCAGGGAAAAGGCGCTGCCGCATCTCACCGGGCCGGATTTCTGGCAGGACCTTAGAGGCTGCTTCGATGGTGCGGTGGGTTCTGGACCCCGGGTCAAGCCCGGGGTGACAAAAGAAACTGTCACCCCGCACTTGATGCGGGGTCTAGAAATGATGACTGCCCGTACCATCGAAGCCGGGCTAAGAGATCCGCCGAGAAATCCGGCCCGTCGAGATCAGTTGGCGCTCCATTCTTGGGGCCGGATTTCCATCGTTCATAGAATTTCCGGCAGCCGATACACGAACCGCGGGTGGCAGGGTTTTGGGGGACCCCGCTGGCGCGCAGGGCTTGTCCCGAGCACCTGCGGGGTCAAAACCCTGACAGGACCCGCGGGGTTGCAGCATGAAGGGCACGCAGATATGACCGGCCGGCTTCGTATCTCCGGGCGCCATACGGTACACTGCACGCATGCGCGACCGAACCATCCCCTTCCTCCTGCTCGCCGCCTGCCTCCTGCCCGGTTGCGCCTGGCGCCGCTCGCCCCCGGCCGCTTCCATCAACGTGCCCTTCACGTCGCAGGCGCCGGCCGGCGACTGGTCCGAACCGTGGCAGAACGCCTGCGAAGAAACGTCCATCTATATGGTAGGGAGTTTCTACGCCGAGGAACCCATCAAACGCGACCAGGCCATCGCCCGCATCAAGGAGATCTTCCGCGTGAAGCAGGAGAAGTTCCGCGTGAGCAAGGACGAATCGCTCGAGACCATCGCCGCGCTCATCGAGGAGCTCGGGCTGCCGTGGAAGGCGCGCATCGTCTACGACCCGAAGCTCGAGGACATCAAGGCCGAGCTCGCCGAAGGCCGCCCGGTGATCGCGCCGGTCTACGCCCCGGCCCTGGGCAACCCCTACTACGGCTCCCCCGCCCCCGACTACCACGTGCTCGTGCTCACCGGCTACGACGACGCGGCCGGCGTCTTCATCGTGAACGATCCCGGAACGCGCCGCGGCGAAGGCCTCCGCTTCCCTTACGCGACGATGATGGGCGCGATCCACGACCTCGACGCGAAGGACGTACGCAACGGCAAGAAGGCGGTGCTGTTCACGAGCCAATCGGATTGGAC
>DATJFD010000044.1:0-19983 GCA_035495855.1 Binatia bacterium
CCGCAGCCATTGCAGCGCGCGCCGCGTGGCGTCGCGTTCCATCATGCGCGTCGGCAGCGCGGCGATGTCGTCGATGGCGAGCTCCCTGATGAGCAGTTGCTGCAGCTCCGCCGTCTTCTGGGCGTCCCGCCAAGCCGCGTCGGTCTTCTCCTCGAGCAGCCGCACCTGCCGGTCCGCGTTCTCGCGCTGCCCGGCGTAGCGCTCGAACGCGTCATGATCGACGCCGACCCTGACCGCGAGCACGCGCGCCTGTCCGAAGCTCCGCTTCGTCACGCCCGGCTGCCCTTCGGCGGCCTGGCCGCCGGCAGGCAGAAACTTGAGGCGCATGACGAGCTCCTCGGCGGCGACGTCGTAGAGGAGTTCGGTCTCGTGGGCCTTGGCCTCCATGATGGCCTCGAGCACGCTCTTCGCCTGGTCACCCGTCGTGATCGAGAGCGCGGACAGCGGCGCGGCGGGTAGCTCGCGCTCGGACGGGAAGCGCAGGTCCTCTGGCCGCCATTGCTTCCGGTCCAGCCCTTCGTCCCGGTACCGTTCCTGGAACATCACGCCGGCGTCCTCGAGCTTCGCGACGAGCGCCGCGACGCGCGGTGATGCAACGAGCGGCGGGAACACATGCCTCTCGTCGTCGGCGGTCTCCTTGCATTCCTCGAGGAGTTTCCCGAGGTCGAGGCCCTTGTCCTCCATGGCGGCAGAGAGGAAATCCTGAAGCTCGCCGCTGCGGAACACCAGCTGTTCGTCGAGCGAGCGCTCGAAACGGGCCTTGCGGGAGAGTTCGTCCTGGCGGCGGTCCTCGAGCCGCCGAAGCTGTTCGAGTTCATCGGTGTCGAGCGCCTTGGCGGCGTCAGGCACCGCTTCGACCACGGCCTCGAGCAGTTCGCTCAACGCCGGATACGAAAGCGTCCCCTCGCCGCTCGCCGCGGATTTCGACCGCCCGTAGAGCGGCGCGATCTTCCTGAAGCGGTCCTCGTGGTGCTGGTCCGCGTGCCCGAGCTCGTGGAGGAACACGCCGACGTCCAGCGGGGTCTCGAGCGGCGGCACGAGGGCAAGATCCTTGCCGTCGTCGAAGTGGTAGTTCTCGAGGTTCTCCGTCGAGGAGACGACGGTGACGCCGTGCTTGTTGGCGAGCGCCATCATGTCGACGTCCGTCGGTTTGCCGTCCTTCTCGCCGCGCAGGATGAACGAGCGGAGCTTGCGGCCTTTGCCCGGCGCGCCTTTGGCGGTCTTGTACTCGACGTCGACCTCAGGCCCTTCGAGCTCGATCTCCGCCGAACCGAGCGTCTCGCCGTCGGCATCGACGTACTCGAAGCTGCGGCGGATGATCTCGCCGTGCTCCGTCTCGCGTCCTTCGGACGCCGCCATGAAATTTTCCGGGCTCGGACGCTCTGGCATTGGTAGTTCCTTTGCGTCCATTGTAGCTTTTTTTCCGCCTTATTTCCAGCCCGTCCCCGGGAGCAGACGCTCGAGGAACGCCTCGACCTCGCGCCGGAGCGGCGCGAACGGCGGGCACACGAACAGCAGGGGCTGCATCGCGGAGTAGTCGAACGCGGCGGCGGCCGCGCCAGCCGCCGAGAACTCCCGCCGTTCGACGTCCGGGCCGAAACAGTGGCCGAGCTCGCCGAAGGACGACAGGAGGCCGGCGCCGAAAGCCTTCACGCCGTCGGGCTCGCGCATCAGGCCGAACTCCACGGTGAACCAATACAGCCTTTGGACGGCCTCGAGCGCGTCGTCTTCGGCCGCCGCGGCTGCCCTCCCGAACAACCGCGTGAGCGCCGTGAAGTCGGGATCGGTGAAGGTCGGCGCGTGCCCGATGAGCTCGTGCACCACGTCCGGTTCCGGCGTGTATTCGGGGCGCGAGGCGTGGCGGATGTACTGCGTGCAGAGCATCGTCCCCTGCGCGAGCATCGAGAGGAAGACCTTCCCGTCGATGAGGCCTTCGACCGGGGCGAGCCGGAAGCCGCCGTTCTTCGCCAGGCGCGTGTTGAGCTCTGAAAGCTGCGGAATGCGGTCCGGTCCGATCGCGAGCGTGCGCGCGGCGCGCAGGTAGGCCGCGCTCGCCTTGCCGGCATGGAGCGCCTGCAGCCGCGAGACGGCCGTCCGCCATGTCCCCTGTTCTTCCGCCGTGTAGTCGACGTCGGGTATCTCGCCCGTGGCGCGGAAACGCGCGGCGAGCGCGGCGATGACCGCGCGGCGGGCACGGTACGCGGGATCGTTCGCGCCGGGATGATCGAGCTCGAGCAGGGAGATGTCTTCGATTGCCGTGGTGGAGGTGTTCATAGTTGAGGAAGTAAAGAAAAGGCCCGCCTTTGGGGCGGGCTGTCGTCATCGGGTCAGGAGGACCGTCGATACGCAAGCAACCCGCCGGAAAGCAGGTAATAATAGGCGTTGCGTGCGCGGTCGAAGGTTTGCATGGCCGGAGCGTACCACTCTTGCAGGATATATACAACGATGCCTCGCGGGACTATCCTTGGGTGGAACTGGAACTATGCCGAACGTCCTTAAGAGACTTTTGGTCGGCCGTCCGCTAAAGACCGCCCAATCGACGGAAGAAAGGCTGACCAAGCGCACGGCGCTGGCGGTCTTCTCCTCCGATGCGCTGTCCTCGGTCGCTTACGCCACCGACGAGATCCTTCTCGTGCTCGTGATGGCCGGCTCGGTCGGTCTCGGGTACTCGCTGCCGGTCGCCGCGGCGATCATCGGCCTCATGCTCGTGGTGGTCGTGTCCTACGGGCAGACCATCAGGGCCTATCCGTCCGGCGGCGGCGCCTACATCGTCGCCAAAGACAACCTCGGCCGCTACGCGGGCCTGATCGCCGGCGCATCGCTGCTCGTCGATTACATCCTCACGGTCGCGGTCTCCATCACGGCAGGCGTCGCCGCGGTCACGTCCGCGTTCCCGTCGCTCTACGGCGACCGCGTCGAGATCGGCCTGGCCGTGCTCGCGTTCATCACGCTCATGAACCTGCGCGGCATCAGGGAGTCCGGCCGCGTCTTCGCCGTCCCGGCGTACGTCTTCATCGCCAGCCTCGGCGCGCTCATCCTCGTCGGCCTGTGGAGGGCGGCGACGGGGACGCTCCCGCCGCCCGCGCCCGTCGCAGGGAACCCGGCCGTCTGGGTCATCACGCCGATCTTCCTGCTCCGCGCGTTCGCGGCCGGCTGCACGGCGCTCACGGGCATCGAAGCCATCTCGAACGGCGTGCAGGCGTTCAAGAAACCGGAGACCAAGAACGCCCGCATCACGCTCTTCGTCATGGGCGCGCTGCTCGCCTGCCTCTTCCTCGGCGTCACCGCGCTCGCCCGCCGCATCGGCGTCGCGCCGCTCGAGAACGAGACCGTCATCTCCCAGCTCGCGCGCGCCGTGTTCGGGCGGGGCGGGTTCTATTTCCTGATCCAGGCCGCGACCGCCGTCATCCTGCTCCTCGCCGCCAACACGAGCTTCGCGGACTTCCCGCGCCTGTCCTCGATCATGGCCAAGGACCGCTACCTGCCGGTGCAGCTCATCAACCTCGGCGACCGCCTGGTCTACTCGAACGGCATCATCCTGCTCGCGGCCTTCTCCGGCGCCCTCATCTTCCTGTTCGGCGGCGACACGCACCGGCTGATCCCGCTCTACGCCGTCGGCGTCTTCATCGGCTTCTCGCTGTCGCAGTTCGGCATGGTGCGCCGCTGGTACGTCGAACGCGGGAACGGCTGGCTGCCGCGCATGCTGCTCAACCTCATCGGCGGCCTCGCGACGCTCGTCGTGCTCGTCATCGTCGCGTCCACGAAGTTCACGCACGGCGCCTGGGCGGTCATCGCGGTCATTCCCCTGCTCGTGGCCATGGCGGTCGGCACCAACCGGCATTACAAGCACCTAAAGACGCGCCTGTCGCTCACCGAGGAACGGCGCATCCCCGTCGCCCAGGAGCACATCGCCATCCTTTTCGTAAGCGACCTGCACAAAGGGACCGTCGCCGCCGCCCGCTACGCAAAGGGCCTGCGTCCCACCTTCATCAAGGCGCTGCACATCGCCTTCGACGAGCAGGACGCGGCCGCGATGCGGGAGAAATGGACGGCCTGGGAGATGGACATTCCGCTCATCATCGCCCCGTCGCCGTACCGCCAGCTGACGGAGATGCTCGTCCATTACGTGCAGGAGATCGAGCGCCAGCATCCCGCGGCGGCCGTCACCGTCGTCATCCCGGAATTCGTCTGCCCGCACTGGTGGCAGCTCCTCCTCCACAACCAGACCGCCGCGCGCATCAAGAGCGAGCTGCTGCACGAGAACGTCGCCGTCGTGAGCGTCCCGATCCAGCTCGCGGAATGAAAAAACCGCCCCTTCGTGGGCGGCTTGCGTTCAGAGCACGACGACGGCGATGCCGGTGAACAGGTAGGACACGGCGTTGCTGATGGCCAGATCGTGGTCCTTGTCGTCCCGGCGCGCCTTGGCGTCCGGCATGCTGGTCTCCACGAGCATTTCGTAGGCGCTCCAGGGGGCCTCGGGCCATTTGGCCTTGCCGGCCGCGAGGAATGCCGCGGCGCGCGCGTCATCGCCATGGAGGCGAAGGTCGAAGTGCGCGCCGGCGAACAGGAAGGCGGGGTCGTCCCCGCTGTCCTCCGCCACGCGGGCGAAGCCGTCGACGTCGAGATCGTAGAGCAGATCGCCGCCGGTCTCGGCCGAGTAGAAGATCCCGTTCCAGTCCTTGGGAAGTGGCATCAGGCGTCCTTTCGATGTGTCGGGTGGAAAGAGCTCGGCTTTCGGGGAAGCCTCAACGAAGCGGAAAAAAGAGAAACCCGAGCGGCTATGATAGCCGCCCGGGCGTCGGATGTCAATGCCGCCTCGTCGGTCGGGGCGCGCAGGCGCCGTCGGCCCAGAGGCCGCGTTTTTCGCGCCTGGCCTCCTCCTGCGCGGCACGGTACTGCGCCTGGCGCGCATACGCGGAACGGTACGTATACTCGTAGGCGTAGCCGTCGCGGACCATGGCGAGCCCGACGTCGGTGCCGTCGGGCAGCGCGACGTAGCGGACCAGGCGGCCATAGCGGTCGCGGTCGTCCTGACCGGGATCGGCCGTGAGCCGCACGGTCTTGCCGTCGATGAGCTCGTGCAGACGCGCGGAAGCCTCCCGCCCGAAGCATTCGACCGGCTTGCGCGGGTCCTTCGTCTCGGGCGTGTTGATGCCCATGATGCGGACGCGCACGTTCGCGCCGGCGTCGTCGACGATGAAGGTGTCGCCGTCGACCGTGCGGACGACGTCGCGAGCCCCCTCGATCCTGGCGGTAAGGTCCCCGGCCTGGCGGCCATGGCCGCCGACCGAAGCCCGCCCGGCCCAGAACGAAGCTGCGGCCACGAACACGATGAGCACCGAAAGAGCGATCCGTTTGGCTGTTCGCATGGTGGCCGCATGGTGCCACATGACGCTTTCCTTGTGAAGATGCTAGTCTTGCGGCGTATGCGAAAGCTCATCGCGGCGCTGGCCGCCTCCTTCATGCTCCTCGCGGGCTCGCCCGCCTCGGCGCACCTCGCCGGTGGCGACGACATCGTCGTCGACGGGCGCATCCTGGACTTCGGCTACGATCCCGCGCCGCCCGTCGCAGGCGCGACGACGACCTTCGCGTTCAATCTCGGCGACGAGACGACCTCCAAAGCGCTTGCGCCCGAGTCGGTCTGGGTGCGCATCGCCCAGGGCGACGCCATCGCTTTCGCCGGAACGCTCGCGCCTGCGAACGGCAGCGCCACGGTCCAGGCCGTCCTGCCTTCGCCGGGCGCTTACGACGTCACCGCGCGATATTCCTACGGCGGACGCGAGCTCGACGGGACGTTCCAGGTCACTGCCGCGCCCGCGGCAGCGTCCGGGACGCCAGAACCCCATGCACCGGCTCCCTGGTCCTCCACCGCCGCCCTGCTCGCGCTCGCTGCCGCCGGCGGCATCGGGTATTTTGCCGGCCTGCGCGGCGCGCGCAAACGAATCTAAAGATATTCCCGTCCAAAAACCGGCCCTCTGGCCGGTTTTTCCGCTCTCTCGCTCTCGACTTTCAACGTTCCACTTCCCTCACCGTATCCCCGTATCGAAATGTAGGGTGACGTCCGTCCAAGCACCCTCCGCGACCGTGAACGTCTGGTCCTGCGCGCTCGGCATGGACGGCGCCGTCGGCGGCTGTCCGATGACGTACGTGCCGGGGATGAGCCCGACCGCGAACCTGCCGTCGGCCCCCGAACTGAACTTCTTCACGGGCGTGCCGTTCTTCGTGGCGATGCGCAGATCGGCGGCGTAGGGCTTGTCCGCGCAGCTGCCGTCATCCGGGGCCTTCTTCGCGGCACAGTTCGGTCCGATGAGCACGACGCCGCGCACGCCGGAGGCCGAGGTCGTTTCCGGCACGAGCGAAGGCTCGACCTTGGGCGTCGGCCCGGCCGAGAGGTTCACGGGCGCGCCCGATGACGGGAACGGGATCCGCTCCACGCTCGGTATGGCCGGGCCGGTCGGCAGGCAGCCCGCGCCGAGCAGCAGCAGCGCCGCGAGGAACGGCATGTTCTTTGCGATCCGCATAGCGCTGCCATCATACCAAAGGATGCGCTATCATGCACCAAGCGATCGAGGCATTCCTTCCATTGACACCGCATCACCATGACGTATAGATACCCCGACCGTTCTTTGACAGACGCGCGCATTTCGCGCGCGCAGGAGGATGCCATGGCATCGAAGATCTTGACCGGAGCAGAAAACGTCCGCTGGGACCTGTCCTTCCTCTACAAGGGAACGGACGACCCGGCGCTCGAAGCCGACATCAGCGCCTGGTGCGACCTCGCCAGGGCGTTCCACGAGACCCACAAGGGCAAGCTCGCGACCACGCTCGGCCAGGCCATCGAAGACCAGGCCGCGCTCGGAATGCTCTCCAACAAGCTCATGGTCTACCTGTACCTGCGGCTCAGCTGCGATACGGGCGACAACCCGGTGAAGGCAAAGATCGCCGACGCGGAGAAGCGCATGAGCCTCGCCTCGGCCGACTGGCTGAACTTCTTCGACCACGAGCTCGTGGCGCTCGAGGACGCGGCCATCGCGTCGCTCGCCGCCTCGGACCCGAGGGTGAAGAAGCACCTGCCGTGGATCGAGCACGCCCGCGTGTTCAAGCCGCACCTCCTCAAGGAGGAGATCGAGGCCGCGCTCACCAAGCGCGGGCCGTTCGGCGCGGGCTCATGGTCCGAATACTTCGACGAGTACGAATCGGACCTGCGGTTCCCGTGGAAGGACGAGCAGCTCTCGCTCACCGAGATCCTCAAGGTGCTGACCGACGACCCCGATGCGGCCGTGCGCGCCGACGCGCTCAAGGCCATCAACGACGGGTTCGCCGGCCACTTCGCCAAGTACTCGGCGCAGACGCTCTACGTCATCGCCGGGGCCAAGGAGATCGAGGACCGCGAGCGCGGCTACAAGCATCCGATGGAGGCGCGCAACAAGTCGAGCCGCATCCCGGACGCCGTCGTCGAGACGCTGCACAAGGCGGTCGTCGAGGGCGCGGGTCCGCTCGCCCGCCGGTACTACCGGCTCAAGGCGAAGCTGCTCGGCCTGGAGACGCTCAAGTGGAGCGACCGCAACGCGCCCATGCCCTTCGCGGACACCTCGACGGTGCCATGGGACAAGGCGGTGGCGACGGTGCTCTCGGCCTACGAAAGCTTCAGCCCTACGCTCGCCGGCCTCATCAGGAAGACGATCGAGGCGAAGCGGATCGACGCGCCCGGCGTGAAAGGCAAGCGCGGCGGCGCGTTCAACTACTCGATCTGCGTCCCCGGCGGCGTGCCGGTGTCGTTCACCTTCCTGAACTACCTCGGCTCGAACGGCGACGTCATGACGCTCGCCCACGAGCTCGGCCACGGGGTCCACGGACTCCTCGCCGGCGAGGCCCAGGGAGAGCTCATGATGCACGCGCCCACGGCCTACGCCGAGACCGCGTCCGTCTTCGGCGAGATGACGACCTTCAACTACCTGAAGGACGGGCTCGCGAAGAAAGGCGACGACCAGGCGCTGCTGGCGCTGCTCATGGACAAGATGGACGACATCATGAACACGGTCGTCCGCCAGATCGGCTTCTCGAACTTCGAGCGGCGGCTGCATGGCGCCAAGGCCAAGCTGTCGGTCGAGGAGCTCGACGCCATCTGGCTCGAGACGGTGCACGAGCTGTACGGCAAGCCGGGCGAGGTGTTCACCTACGAGAACACCGAGCACCTGTGGGCCTACATCTCGCACTTCCACCGGCCGTTCTACGTCTACGGCTACGCCTTCGGCGAGCTGCTCACGCAGTCGCTCTACGCGCAGCGCGAGCGTCTCGGCGAACGGTTCGAACCGCTCTACCTGGACTTGCTTCGCACCGGCGGCACGCAGGACGTCTCCGCCCTGCTCAAGCCCTTCGGCCTCGATCCCACGGACCCCGGGTTCTGGATCGCGGGCATCGAGGTGAGCATCGGCAGGATGATCGACGAAGCGGAAGCGCTCGCCAGGAAGATGGGGAAGATCGGTTGAGAACGGCGATCGCGCGGAGAGCGCGATGACGTCCTCAATGGTCCTCCTCGATCGAAAACCGCCCCCTCGGGCGGTTTTTTTCTTTGCCGTTTCCTGATCACGCCCCGACCCGACGTCACCGTCGTGTCGCGCGACACGCGCAGCACGCCGGAACGCCGGTCATTTATTGCTCGCCTGGAAATACTTCGTCGTTCCGTTCGGGCCCGGCGATGACGCCTCCAGCACGCCGGTGCCGCTTCCCGGCGTCGGGGCGCTGATGGACGTCAGCGTGACCGGCTCGTTCGCGTTCTCGAGATTGGCATAGAGCGCGCAGGCCTGGCCGTCGGCGGCCACGACGTAGCGGAACTTGGTGACGGCGTCGGTGCCGCCTTTCGGGTCCTTCGGCAGCGAGCCCATGAACTGCGCGTACTGCGGGAACTTCGCCTTCACCTCGCCGATGATCTCGCCGATGTCATAGTCCCCCGCCCCCGCGTCCGGCATGTAGCACTGGCCTGACGCGAGGAACCGGCCGAGCTGCGCCACCGAGGACTTCCTTTTCACGTCCCTCGCCTGCCGCAGCGCGCTGCCGGCCGCCAGCATGCCGAGCGTCGCGAGCACGGCGATGATGCCGAGCACGATGAGCATCTCGACGAGCGTGAAGCCGCGGCGCTTCATTGCTGCGGCTGGTACAGCTCCATCTCGACCAAGGTCCGGCCGTCCTTCTTCGCGTCATGCACGGCGATGGACGAGTTCACGGAGCGGTCGGCGTAGTACGCTTGCTCCGCGGTGCCCCAGAAGATGCGCGTCACCCCGTCCTTGGCGATGGTCTGGGTGGACATGTGCCGCTTGGAGAACTCGCCGACGTACCAGTCGATGATCTCCCTGGCGTCAGCGTCCGAGGTCCAGGAGCTCTCAAGCCTGCGTTTGCCGTCCTTGGTGCGCTCCACGGTCCACGCGTCCTCGCGTTCCGGCACCAGCCCTTGCAGGATCGGCAGGTCCTTCGGGACCATCGCCCTGGTCCCCTTTTCGACCCGCGCGGGGAGCGCGCATCCCGCGCCGGCAAGCACCAAGAACGCTCCGGCGAAGAGCCATGCGGCGAACGTACCCTTCTTCGTGATACGGGGTTCCATGGCGCGAAGTATAGCATCCGCGAGCCTTCCCAAAAAGCGCCATGGATGGTAGCATCCTGGGGCATCCGAAGGGGTGCGAAAAGGTCGAAAAGATCGCGAACTTAAGCCACGAAACGCGAACCGTATGATCCTCTTCTTCGTGGGGATCATCGAGATGGCGATAGCCACCTACTGGACGCGGTTCGTCACGAACGCCAACGTCCGCATGACCGGCGTGGTCACCGGCATCAACTTCACCATCTGGTACTTCGTCATCCGCCAGGTCGTGGAGAACATCGATAACTGGCAGGCCATCGTCCCCTACGGCGCAGGATGCGTCGCGGGAGCCATGATCGGCGTCGCGTTCGACATCGACGACGTCATCGCCGCGGTCCTCAAGAGGATCCGCAGGGCGAGGCGCAAGACCGCAGTCCCGACTCACCAGGCCACGGCCAAGGCCGCAGGCCCGATCGCTATCGATTATGAACATCCCTGATGATCCATTAGAACGATGACAGCCCCGTGCGCATGAAGCGACGGGGCTGTTTTCGTTCTTGGGGCATCCCGGGGTCAATCGGTCGCGGCGCAACCGCCGTCGTCGAAGCAGATCGGCCCGGTCTTCTGCGGCGCGGCCGCGACCTGCGCGGGGGCGTCGGGCTGCTGCGGCGCGGCGTCCGGGGCCGGAGCGGTAGCCGCGGCGAGCGCGGGGAGGGCGCCGGACGGCGCGCGCGGCGTGGCGAAATAACCGGCAGTGAACATGGCGTAGGCGAGCCTGAGCTTCACGACATAATCGACGGTCTCCTGGCGCAGGGCCGACCTCTGGAGCAGGGCGATCCTGCCGACCGCCGTCTCCCTTTCGCTTCGGGCCTTTACGAGCGCGGCTTTCGCCTCCTTGCCGGTCTGCTTCTGCAATTTGGCGATGCGTTTCTTGAGCGCCGCAGCCGTGGACTGGAGCCGGGCAAGTTCCGCCCGGTGCGGGGCGGACCAGTCATCCCCGAAGGCCGCGGACGCGCGTTTCACACGGATCGAGCCGCCGTTGTAGGAAGCCGCCAGGTATTCGGCCGCGCGCGCCTTGTCGGTGAGATACAACCGGCGCACGTCATCCATCCCGGCGAGGTCCATGTCGAGGTACGCGACCTGCGCCTTCACCGCGTTGCGGTGGTCGGCCATGCCGGTCCTGAAGTCCGGGATGAGGCCGAGGTCGGGCCGCTTCTTCACCATGAGCGCGTAAGTAGACGGGATGAACTGGACCAGGCCGGCGGCGCCCGCGTTCGAGATCGAAGCGTCGAAGGCCGCATCGCGGTTGGTGGCGAGCTTCACGAGGAACCTGCCGACCGTGCTCTCGGACTCGTCCTCGGCCAGGAACGACGCGTTGTCGCTGTGTTCGATGACCGCGATCGTCTTCACGAGATACGGATCGATGACGTCGGCAAGCAGCTTGTCGGGGAAAGCACGCGACCGGATGCCCTTCGCGCGCAGTTCGTCATACGCGTCCTGGATGAGGAACGACAGGTAGTCCGAACCCGAGGACAGCATCTCCGGAAGGTAGAATGCGGGAGAGTACGGGACGTAGACCGTGTCGGTCGCCTCATAAACGTATTTCCTCTTGGCGACCGCCTTTTTTTCCGTGACCGGATAAATGACGCCGACGACGAGCGCGTCGGCCTCGGCCGGAAGCTCGTAACGCGAAGAAAGTTTGGCGCTGTACGCCACCCTGATCGGCAGCTTGGGACCGGAGGTGATGGCGAGGTCGGTCCCCGTCTTCACCGCCTCCACGATGGCGATATCGCCCGTCTTCCGCTGCCAGACGGCGAGCGTGATCTTGGCGCTGTTGGCGTTCGCGACGCGATAAGGCTGCTTCGCCTGCTTGAGGCGAGCGGCCAAGATATCCTGGAGCATCTGGCGTCCCTGTTGGACGGCTTCCAGGGCGTTCGCGGGATGCGTCACCGGGGCGGCGGGCGCGGCGGCCTGCGCGGGCGCCGGGGCCGTCTGCGCGTAAGCGGGAACGGCTGAAAAAAGCGAAAAAAAGAGGATGGTCGCGAAAGCGTGCGTTCTGGCCATATGCATGGGTATACCTTGGATCCCGTCCACGGACAACGGACCCGTCAACGGTATCATGACGTGCCGCTTCGCCGTTCCTTTCGTTCCACCGCTTTGGCCCGAAGCCGCTGGAATTCGCTATGGAGGTTCTCCAACTCGTCGTCCGTCATGGCCTCGAGGTCCAGGAGGCTGTTGCGGGCCGACTTCATCGCCCTGATGAGCTCGTCGAGCTTTAACTGGACGGCCCTGCTGTCATGGTTCTGCGCGTGCTGGATGAGGATGACGATGAGGAAGGTGAAGATGGTCGTGCCGGTGTTGATGACCAGCTGCCAGGTGTCGGAATAGCCGAAGACGGGCCCGCTGAGCGCCCAAAGGACGACCACGCAGAGGGCCAGCGTGAAGGTCTTGGACGAGCCAAGGACGTCGGAAGTCTTGTGGGCGAACCGGCTGAAGAATGACTGCATAACGGGGACAGTATAGCACGGTCCGCGCACGAAGGCAGGAAAAGAAAAAGGGCTCCCCGCAGGGAACCCTTCTTGAGAAAGAACGCGTCGGGCCGCTCAGCCGCCCGCGGCGCCGCCGGCGGCCGTACCGGCCTTCTTGGCGCGCATCTGGGCGATGAGCTGCTTCGCCTTGGCGGACTGCAGGCTCTCCTGCACGCTGCCGCCGCTCACGTCGGCCATCGCGTCCTTGAACTTCTCGCTGGACGCCGCCGCGCGATCGCGCAGCCGCTGCTCGACGTTGTCGACGGAGACGCCGTCGGTGGAGTTGGCGATCTTGCCGGCCTGCTTGAGGGCCGCGGTCGCCTGCTCCTGCGCCTTCGTCTGCTGCTCGAGCGACTCGAGCCGGCGGACGTTGTTCACCATCTCGGCGTGCTTCGACGTGATCTTGCGAACCGCGTCGCCGAGCGCGTCGGCCACCTGCTTGTCGGTGGCGAGCTGCGCCTTCTTGGTCTCGAGCAGCTCCTGCTTCTGGACCACGCCCTCCATCAGCTTCTGGGCGTCGCCGTCGTTCGAATCGTCGCCGTCGTCGAGGAGCAGCTGGGCGCCCTCGGTGTCGGTCTCGATCTGGTGCTCGAGCGTCGCGACCGCGGCCTGGGACTGTCCCAGGCGGCCGCGGGCCGCGGCGGCCTCGTCACGCATCTTGTCCTTGGCCTCTTCGAGGTCGCGGACGTACTGCTTGCATGCCGCGACCGAGTTGAGGTCGATCGCCGCGTCGAGCAGCTCGTGGAGGTTGCCGAGAGTGAGGGTGCGGATCTTCTGCCAGATACTTGCCATGGTCGTTGCTCCTTGTCGTTGCTTTCGTTGTCGGTGCGCTTCTGTATCGAGAGAAGACCGACCCCGGCGGCTTTGACGGGCCGCCAGGGAAGGTCGCGCGTTCGCTACCAGGAACCGGAGTCGCCTCCGCCTCCTCCTCCGCCGCCGGAGTCGCCTCCGCCGCCGAAGCCGCCGGAGTCGCCTCCGCCGCCGCTGGAACCCCAGCCGCCGGAGTCGCCTCCGCCTCCTCCGCCGCCCGAGCCCCAGCCGCCGAAGCCGCCGGAGTCCGAACTGCCGGAAGAGCTGCTGCCGCCTCCTCCGATGGAGGAGCCGATGATGCCGCCGATCAGGCCGCCGGTGAAGGCGTCCGAACCGGAAGAACCGGACGAGGAGTAGGAGCTGCGCTGCGCCGCTGCGCGCGCCGCCTCGCGGGCGGCTTCACGCTCGTCTTCGGCGTCGGACACGTTCTTCTTGGCGCTCTTGTACGCCTCGTCCGCCGCCGTATGCGCCTGCTGGTAGAGCTCGACGCGCTTCGCGAGGGCCCGCCGGACGGCATCTTCGCTCGCCCCGCGTCCCGCGCTCGTCGCGTTCGCGCTCTTCAGCGCCGTTTCCGCCGTCTCGAGCTTCTCCTTCGCGCTGCGCTTCACATCGGACTTGTGGTCCTCGACGTACTCGCTCGCGCGCTTGATGGCGGCGGTCGCGTCGCGCTTCTCGCTTTCGCAGAGCCTGCGCTTGCGCTCTTCGCCTTCGTGCTCGCCCTGGCACTCGGACAGGATCCGGTCAGCCGCGGTGTTGGCCTGCTTGGCCTTTTTCACCACGACGATGTAGTCCGGCTTGTCCTTGCGCATCTCCGCCTTGGCGGCGTCGAGCGTTGCCTGGGCGTCCGCGATCTCCTGCTTGTAGGAGTCGCGGATGTCGGCGTCGTTCTGCTGCTCGTACGCGCGGGCGGCCTCGATGTCCTTCTGCGCGGCGTCGATCTCCGTCTGCGCGTCGCGCTTGGCGGCGTCGAGCGTCGTCTTGAGGGACGCCAGCGAGCGCATGAAGGATTCGGCCTCGTCGAGCCAGCCATTGGCCGTCGCGACGCTGCTTTCCGCCTTCTGCCACTCCTGCCGGTCCATCGCGGCGCACACTGCGGCCTCGACCGAGGCCTTGGTGGCGGCTTCAAGACGCTTGCACGCCTCGGTGCCGTTGCCCTTGATGGACTGCCACGAGCCTTCCACGTACTGCGAGGTGATGGCCTCGAAGGTCGCGCGGCCCGCCTGGATGGCGGTCTGCACGGCCGGGAGCCGGCCCTTGAGGGCGGCGACCGACGCGTCGATCGCTTCCTTGCGCTTGGGGAGTGCGGCGGCCTTGGCCGACGCCTCCTTGGCCTTCTTCGCGCCGGCCTCGCACGCGGTCTTCACCGCGCCGAAGCGCTTCGCGCCGAAGGCGGTGTTGGCCGTCTCGAGCGAGGTCATGGCCTCCGTGAGGAGGGCCTCCGCGTCCCCGGTCTTGTACCCGAGGTCCTCGATGCCGCCGATGCCCGCCGCCGCCGTCTTGATGTCGGCGTCGAGGGCGTCGATGGCGGGCTTGGCCGCGTCGATCTGCTTCTGGATCTCGCCGAGCTTGGTCTCGAGCGCGGTGCGCTTGGTGCGCACCTGGTCGAGCGCCTGCAGGACGGCATCGAACTGCTGCGTCATGCCGGCGTACTCTTCCTCGGAGAGGCCGTTGCGGTCGGGGTTGTTGGCCCCCGACTGGAGATCGCCGTACTGGGCGGTCGTCCTATCGGCCAGCTCCTTGATGCCCTGGAGCTCGTCGCGATACGGCTGGATGTCCTCTGCGGACACCGTCTGCCCGGCCTTGTTGATGCGCGCGCCCAGGAGCACGATCGGCTGATCGAGCTCGCTGATGCGGTTCGCGCACGAACTCCGCTTGGCTTGCGCCGACTGCTGTGCCGCGCGCCGCTTGGCCCTGGAGCCCATCATCCTCGCGATGAAGAAGATGAGCAGTCCGAGCGCCACGAGCCCGAGCCCCCAGCCCATCACGGTCCAGAGACCGGACAGGTCGGTAGGCTGCTCGTGCACGACCACGGGCGGCTGCACGGGCACGGGTGCCGGTGCGGTCTGCACCGGCGGAGGCGCCGCTGCCGCCGCGATCAGGCGTCCGGAAGCATCGAGCCCCGCGGCGATACCGCCGGCGAAGTCGCCGTCGCGGAACCGCGGGTTCATGCTGTTCGTCCGGATGCCGGCGGTCCTGCCGTCGAGCGCCGAACGGTACTGCTCGCCGAAGAACACGCCGGATTGGCGGTCCATCGAGAGCAGCACGACCAGGAGGTTGTTCTTCCGGCCGCCGTCAGCGGAACGCCACGAAGCGCACTGCTGCTGCATCCTCGCCAGGTACTGGTCGAGGTTGCCGTAGTCGCTCGCGCGCGGGATGACCCGCACGCGGACGTCGGCGCCGGCGTTCACGAGCCGGTTGCCGGCTTCCGTGACGGTGGCGACGCCCGCGGCGTTGAGCCGCCCGGTGGCGTCGACGACCATGTCGTTGCAGTCGTCGGCGTAAGCCGGGACCGCCGCGAGCATGGCCAAGATGAAGGCCGAGAACACTGCGAGATATCGCGTCATCTGAACGCTCCTTTTCCTGGGCTGTGTGCGAGGGAATGTCCCCTCTATGTGCTGATTGTCAACGTTCGGATCGCCCTGCGGCCCATAGGCGCAAAGCAACGCAATAAGACGCTATTCATGCGAAAATGTCAAGGGTAGCCGGGTGCGGGGGCGGAGAACGAAAAGCCGCCTTGAGAGGGCGGCTTTGCGCATCTCCACGGCGCGCTTCACTTGCAGGACGCGCACAGCCCGAAGAACTCGAGCGAATGCCGCAGCACGGTGAACTTGGTCTTTCTGGCGATGATCTTCGCCTGCGCCTCGAGGTCCTCGTCGAGGTCGACGTCGACGACGCTTTCGCAGCGGACGCAGACGACATGATGATGATGCTCGCGGTCCTTGAGCTCATAGCGGGCGGTGCGGTCGCCGAAGACGATCTCGGCGACGACGCCTTTCTCCAGGAGGAAGGCGATCTCGCGGTAGAGCGTGGTCTTGTTCACCGCGACGCCGGCGCGCGACAGCGACGCGCCGAGGTCCTGCGCGGTCATCGGGGCGGGATGGCGCGCGAACGCTTCCACGGCTGCGGCGCGCACGCGGGTCATTTTGCTGCCCTCGGCCTTGAGCCCGGTGAGGATGTCCTTGGCGGTCTTCATGCCCGCACGATAACGCAACTCAGTTGCGGAAGTCAACACCGAGCGTACAAAAGAGTCTCGTCAAAAAACCGGCCCTGGGGCCGGTTTTTCCGCTTTCGACTTTCGACTCTCGACTTTTACATCACCGCTTCCTTCGCCGCCTTGGCGACGCGGAACTTCACGACCGTCTTGGCCGGGATCTGGATCGTTGCGCCGGTCGCGGGGTTGCGGCCCTGGCGAGCCTTGCGGTGGACCTTCACGAGCTTGCCGAGATCGCCCATCGAGAAGACGCCGTTCTTCTTCACCTCGGAGAGCGCGAGCGTGTTGAGCGCTTCCATGAACGCTGCCGCTTCCTTCTTCTGCATGCCGGTCTTGTCGGCGAGCGTGGAGAGAACCTGCGCTTTCGTCATTTTGGCCATACTGTTGGTCAAATACCCAAAGAGTTATGCACACAGTGTAAAAGCACGGGCCTGTCAGCGTCAAACGCGCGCGTGGACAGGCATCGCCGCGGCGGCCCGACGGACTTGCGCACGGACCCTGCTCTGTGCACCCGCAGCGGCACCCTTTCTCAGAGCGATGACGGATCGCGGACCTCGATGATGAACGGCGCGACGCGCACCGCACCCCCTTGTTCGAACTGGGCGAAGACCGCGTAAGACCCCATCGACGGGAAGATGACGTAGGCGTCGACGGCGGGACCGAACGTCGCGGGCAGTGACGCGTGCAGATGGCTGGCGGTGGATGCCCACGCCGCGCCGGTGAGGACCTGCAGGTACCAAGGCTGCGACGGGGCGCCGTGCGCGTGCATGTAGTCGGCGGTTCCCCCGCCGCTCGGGCCGCTGCCGGCCCCTGCTCCCATCTGACCGATGATATGCGCTTCCGCCGGCTCGGCGAGGATGCGTTCGTACCATGGCGCGGGATCGCCCACGGCGGCGGACGGCCATCCGAAACCGCGCCGGATGATGGCGACGTGCATCGCCGCGCCGAGGTACGGCTCAAGGTCCTTCGACGGCTTGCCGTCCTTGCTCACCGCGAAGCGCAGGCGCGTCACGCGGCCCGCCCAGACCGTGCCCGGGGAGGTCGACAGCTTCACCGTCGTGCCGCCCTCCAGCGCCCTTTCGCGGCCCGGCGCAAGCACGACCGCGCCCATGTCCGGCCCGCCCTTGGAGTCCACGAGGAACTGCGCCGACCCATGGGTCGTGCGGATGACGTAATCGACGGCCACGAGATAGCGGCCGGCCTTCGGGAACGTATAGTGCACGGGGAACACGCCGGACTCGCGCATCGCGGCGGTGATCGGTCCGTCGTCCTCAGCGTGCACATGCGCGAAGACGCTGAGATCGCGGCTCACGATGACGACGTGCAGCAGCCGTTCGTGCTCGACGACGAGGTCCGTGGCCGGCAGGCCGCCGTCCGTGACGCGGATGTTCAGCGTCGCGGGTTTGCCGGTCTCGATGTTCAAAGGGTCCGACGTGAGAGCGACCGAGGGCGAGGCGGGCCGCGCGTAATAGCGGTACTCCGCTTCGTCCGCGAAGTGGTACGCCCCGGCGCCCATGCCGGTCGCGCAGCCGTTCACGGCGAGCGGCGAGGTCACGACACCCGCCCTGAGCGGGACCGAATCCGTCCAGTAGTTCCCGTCCGCCTGGCACTGCTTCTGGAAGGGCCCCTCGAAGGCGATGACCCGCGCGCTGAAGAGCACGAGCGGCACGATGACCGCCGCGGCGAGCGCGGGCGGCACCGGGGTCCAGAGCGAGGCGAGTTCCGCTTCGTCGCCGGTGTCTTGTCGGGAACGGGACGCCAGACGGTACTGCGCGAAACCGAGCAGGCCGAACAGGACCGCCATGAACGCGCAGACGGCGTCGAAGCCTCCGTAGACCCGACGTTCGGCGGCTGCGCGCCCGTTCTCGAGTTCGCGGGGCATGTCGATCGAGAAGGACGCGTTGGCGTCGTAGCCCTGGCGCTGGCGGACGGTCACGCCGATGTTCCAGCCGCCCGCGGGCGAGAGTTCCTTCTCCTCGAAAGCGTAGACGTTCGAAGCGCGCTGCTCCGTCTTCGCGACGATGGGACCGATGTCGAGCCCCGGGTTCTCGAGCGAGACGATGACGTCCCAAGGGACGACCGGCTTTCCGCCGACCGCATCGACGACGCGGACGTGCAGCGACGCGCGGTCATCGGGAGTTTCCTCCAGGAACACCCGCAGTCCTTCGCTTGCGACCGAGCGCTGGAACGCGTAGCCGCGCGAGAGCGGCGGCGTGGTGATGATCATGAGCGCGGTCACGAACAGCATGCAGGCGCCGATGACGGCTTCGACCCCCAGCAGCTGCCGGTGGGCCAGCCGGGCCGCCCTTTCGCCGAGCCGCGATTCGAAAAGGAGCATCTGCACGAACCGCACGGCGAAGAGCATGGCGCCCGCGAGGCCGAGCAGCATGAACCGCCCGCCCCAGTCCGTCGTGAAGATGTTGGCGGGGTCCTTGAGGTGCAGCCAGACGACATAGGCCCCGGTCACGCCCGCAGCGCCGATGGCGACGGCCGCGATGCGCGCCCAGGAACGGGCCGCGTCCTTCAGTGCGCCCGTGGAGCCCGCGAGCGCCGGCACGACCACGGCCGCCATCACGATGCCGCCGCCGATCCAGAGGTCCTTGGAGACGAGATGGAGGAACTGCACGGCGACCGAGAGGCGCGGCAAGAGATGCGACGCCGCGGCATGGCTGACCCTCGTCCGCGCGAACGCGTCGATGAGGAGCAGGCATGCGACGGCGGCGTCGGGCCAGCCCTGGCGCGGCCCGTACAGCTTCTTCCTGGCAGCGAACCAGATGACGCCCGCCGCGAGCATGGCGCCCGCCTGCACGGCGGCGTAGCTCCCTGCGGTCGTGGACAGGTATCTCGGCAGCGCGACGGCGTAAGCCGTCGACTGCGCGGACGACAGTTCGAACGCCTTGAGCGCGATGCCGCCTCCCGCGCCGAGGACGCCGAGCAGCGCCGACACGGCGGCGAGCGCGTCCGCGCGACGCTGGAAGCGCGCGTCCAGTTTCCCGAGACCGTGCCTGGCGCGGAGCGGTCTCCACACGGCGAGCAGGACCAGGAGCGCCATCAAAGCCGCGTGGCCGAGGAGTTCGAGCCAGATGGTCACGGCTTCGGGCACCGAACTGCTGTGCGAGATCTGGAAGCCCTGCGCCGCGGCCGCCGCGGGAGCGGTCTCCTCGCCGACGGAGAACGTGAACGCGCCCTTGGTGAAATGACCATCGTCCGCGGACACGACCTGCCAGGAAGCGGTGTAGGTTCCCCTTCCGGCATCGCGGACGCCGACCGCGAGAACGCGCGCGTCGCCCGGCTCGGGCGCGGCGTCCCCCGCGTCGGCGCGGCTGCCGTCCGGAGCATAAATGACGATCGAGCTCGCCGCGGGTTCGACGCGCTCGCTGAAATCGATGCGGACCTGCGCGGGAGCCGTCGCGGCGACCGAGGACGCCGCAGGCTCGTACGTCACGGGCGTCGCGTGCGCGGACGCGAAACCCGGCAGGCCGAAAAGGCCTGCGACGACGGCGAGCGCTGCGGCGATCCTGCGGAAGCGCATGCTATTTCTTTCTCATGACGAGCGCCGCGGCGCCGAGCAGCGTACCGAGAGCGCCAAGGGCGAGCGGCGCGGCGTTCGACGGCGCTTTGGCGGGTCCTTCGGGCGCGCCTGATGCCGTCCTGAGCTCGCGCAGCGACGCCGACGGTTCTGGGAACCCGGTGTCGGCCTTATCCTTGGGGCAACCGAACGCGCCGGTCTTCTTGATGCGCGTCACGGTCTCGCTCAGTTTCGTCTCGGTCGTGTCCTCCGGCGACTGCGCGTGGCCGGCGGGGTTGCAGGTGAACATGAGATCGACGGTGTTGCCCTCCAGGTCGCCGAACACGCGGTA
>DATJFD010000045.1:0-40935 GCA_035495855.1 Binatia bacterium
CGGTTCCTGCTCCACCTCCGCCCACGCCGTCGGCGGCCTCACCACATCCCCCCAGACCGTCTGGTCCCTCTCCGGCCCCGTCCAGAACGCCTTCTTCCGGCTGTACCTCAAGGCGGCCATCTCGCCCTCCGTCCCCGCGCATACCGACTACGCGGACACTTTGACGTTCATTGCGACGGGGACGTATTAGAGAGTGCAAAGGGCAAAGGGCAGAGGAAAGGAGAAGTGAACTTCAAAAAACCGCGTCGCACTGCGACGCGGTTTTTGCATGCCTTTTCCTCTAAACTCTGTCCTCCGCCCTCTGTCCTTTTTGCTCCCTCATCTCTATACTGTCTCCATGCGCTTTTTCGCCAAACAAGCGGAGAAATTGCCCGCGGGCGCCGGATATCTCGGCGTTTTTTTGCTGGTGGCCGCGATCTATGGCTGGTTCCAGATGTCGCCGACCTTCCTGGACCCCGACTCCTTCTATCACGTGAAGATGACGATGCTCCTGATGCAGCGCGGCGTCATCAAGGATTTCGTCTGGCTGCCGTACACCACGCTCGCGCATGCCTACACCGACCACCATTTCCTCTATCACGTCCTGCTCATCCCGTTCGTCGCCGCCTTCGGCCCGCTCGTCGGGTCGAAGATCGCGACCGTGCTGTTCGGCGCGCTGACGATGACCGCTTTTTACGCGGTTTTGCGCGTGCACGGCAGCCGCTGGCCGTTCGCCTTCACGATGCTGCTCGCGACCTCATCGGCCTTCATGTTCCGGATGAACCTGACCAAGACATCATCGTTGTCGGTCGGCTTCCTGATGCTCGCGCTCATCGCCATCAAGAAAGAGAAGCCGCTCCTGCTGTTCTTCCTCTCATGGGCCTACGTGCTGCTCTACGGCGGCTGGCCGATCCTGGGCGTGGTCGTCGCGGTCTTCCTCGGCACCCGCGCGGTCATCGACCACCTCCTCGAAAAGCATCCCGTGCATTCGTGGGCCGCGCCCTGGTTCTGGCGCAGGCTGCTGACCGGATCGAAGGCGGCCAGGAAGGATTTCTTCATGGCCATCGAGGTGCGGCAGGCGCTCGCGACCGCGGCCGGCCTCGCCGCGGGCATCGTCATCAACCCGTACTTCCCGCAGAATCTGCGGTTCTATTGGGAGCAGATCGTGCAGATCGCCGTGCTCGGTTACAAGGACAAGATCGGCGTCGGCGTGGAGTGGTATCCCTTCAGCGGCAACCAGTTCTTCGCCGAGAGCAGCGCGATCTTCCTGGGATTCGCGGTCTGCCTCGTCATCCTCGCTTCGATGGTGTTCTGGGGCGACCTGGTCAAGCCGGGCAGGGCGAAGAACGAGCGCGGGGAGATCACGTCGCAGCTCGCGTCCTTCTTCCTCGCCGCCTTCTTCGCGCTCATGACGATGCGGAGCCGCAGGCACATCGAATACTTCGCGCCGTTCGCCGTCATGTCCATGGCCCTGTTCTTCACGATGCTGACGTCGCGGCTCGACGTCAAAGCCTTCGTCGGACGCATCCGCTGGCTGTTCCCCCGGCCGCAGTTCGTCCCCTTCGCCATCCTCACCTATGTCGCCCTCCTGTTCGTGTTCCTCGGCGCCCGCGACGTCGTCGGCAACAAGATGACGTATTCGGGCGGCATTCCCTGGACGCATTACGCCAAGGCCGCCGACTGGCTCATCAAGAACACGCCCGAGGGCGCGATCGTGCTCCACAGCGACTGGGACGATTTCCCGCCGCTTTTCTTCCGCGACGACCATAACCGCTACATCGTCGGCCTCGATCCGACCTTCCTGTACCGGCAGGACCCCGCGCGCTATTGGGAATGGGTGAACATCACGACCGGCAAGACCGACAAAGGGCTCGCGGAGGCCGTGCGCACGCGTTTCGACAGCCGTTACATACTCGTCGAGAACGACCATACCGAGATGCGGGCGCAGGTCGAGCATGACCCGCGCTGCCGCCGCGTGTACCAGGACGACGACGCGGGCATCTACGAGGTCCGCTAGTATGCGCGTGCTCATCGCATTGCCGGTGCTCAACGAGGAGAAGGTCCTTCGGGCGACCGTCGAGACGCTGCGCGATCACGCGGTCCGGGCGCTCGCCGGCCATGACGTGACGATCGTCATCGCCGACAACGGCTCGACCGACGGCACCGAGGCGATCGGCAGGGCGCTGGAGCTTGAACTGCCGGGCGTCCGTTATCTGCGGCTCCCGGGCCGGGGCAAGGGCCTGGCGATCCGGGAAGCGTGGAAGAGCGCCGACGCCGACGCCTACGTTTTCATGGACGCGGACCTCGCGACCGATCTCGCCGCGCTGCCGGAGCTCGTGCGGCGCATCGGCGAGGGCGCGTCGCTCGCGGTCGGCTCGCGGTTCCATCCCGGTTCTGTCGTCGAGCGGTCCGCGTTCAGGAAAGTGCTTTCGCGCGGTTATCGCGAACTGCTCGGGGCGGCGCTCGGCACGTCCGTGGCCGACGTCCCGTGCGGCTTCAAAGCGGCCTCGCCCGGCCTGGTCCGCGACGTCATGCCCTGCGTGCGCGACGACCGCTGGTTCTTCGACACCGAACTGGTCATCCGCGCCGAGCGCGCCGGCCACCGCATCGACGAGGTCCCGGTCACGTGGCGCGAACTGAAACCCGCGGGGCGCACATCGAAAGTGCGCGCCTTCTCGCTCGCCAAGGAATACGCAACGAAGGTCCTGCGTCTTCGGCGCGAGCTGGGCGCGGCGCCTGCGGACGCGGAAGGCGGCGTCCGCGCGCTGCTCGCAAGCATCGATCGCAACGAGTGGCTCTTCGCCGCCGCGGTCGCGGCCGGCATCGCCGTCCTCACCGCCGTCCCGCCGATCTACGGCGCGCTCGTCGCCCAGGCGCGCGGCGTCGAGTTCACGGGCCGCCAGTTCCTCTCGCCGGGGGACTTCGGCGTCTACCTTTCCTACATCGCGCAGGCCAAGGCCGGCCATTTCCTGTTCGAGAACCTTACGACGACCGAAAAACTGACGCCGGTGCTGAACGTGCTGTGGCTGTCGGTCGGCCTGCTCGCGCGGGCGTTCTCGCTGACGCCGCTCGCCGCCTACCACGTCGCGCGCACCGTCCTCATTTTCCCGTTCGGCCTGGTCTCGTACGCCGGCATCGCGTATTTCCTCCGCCAGCGCGCGCATCGGCGCTGGGCCTTCCTGCTGTTCATGCTCGGCTCCGGGCTCGGCATGTACGCGGCGCCGTTCCTGCGGGCCGCGGCGGTCACGGGCGGAGGCTACGAATGGCCGATCGATTTCTGGGTCTCGGAAGCGAACGGCTTCCTGACCATGCTCTACAGCCCGCATTTCGTCGCCTCGTGGACGCTCATCATCGCGGCGCTCGTGCTGCTGCTCATGGCCTTCGACACCGGCAAGGCCAGGTACGGCGCCTGGGCCGGCCTCGCGGCGCTCGTGCTGTTCGAGTTCCACCCGTTCCATGTCCCGACGCTCTACGCCGTCGGCGGCGTCGCGCTCCTCGCGCGGACGCGGGCCCGCGGCTTCCGCTCCTCGCAATGGGCGGCCTACCTCGCTTTCCTTGCGCTGTCCGCGCCGTCGGTCGTTTACCATTACTGGCTCACGCACTGGTCGCCGAACGCGGCCTTCATGCTCGCCAACAACATCACCCCCACGCCGAACCTCTTCCATGTGCTCGTCGGCTTCGGCGCCGTCAGCGTCCTCGCGCTCGGCGGCTGGGCGAGCGACGACGTCGAGAAGCTGTTCGCGCCCGAGCACCGGCGCTTCCTGGCCATCTGGGCGGTCGTGCAGCTCGTCCTCGTCTATTTCCCGTTCCCGTTCCAGCGCCGGCTCCTGCAGGGCCTTGAGTTCCCGCTCGTCCTGCTGTCGGTGCCGGCGATCGTCGCGGTGCGCAAGGCGATGCTCCGCCGTCCCTGGTATGACGGCGCCTTCGCCGTGACCTACGGCACGTTCCTCGCCGCCGCCGTGTTCCTGCCGTCGAGCGTCGGCGCGCTGGCGCGCGGCTTCGAGGCGTACGCGCAGCCCGCGCCGTCGATGTTCTACTTCGACGCCGACGAATCGGCCGCGCTCGCCTGGCTGCGGACCTCGACCCCGGAGGACGCGGTCGTGCTCTCCGACATGGGCACCGGCAACGACATCTCCGGCTGGGCGGTCCGCAAGGTCTACGCAGGCCACTGGGCGAACACCATCGACCTGGACCGCAAGCTCGCGGAGATCAGGCGTTTCTACGGCGCGATGCCGTCTTCCGAGCGCGCGGCCTTCGCGGCGTCGCGCGGCATTTCGTACGTCTATGAAGGCCCGGCGGAACGGCGCATGGGCGCGCTCGAAGGCGATCCTTCGTTCGAACCCGTCTTCCGTGCCGGCGCAGTCGCCGTCTATCGCGTCCGCTGAACCTATGCAGATACTCGTCATCATCCCGACCTACAACGAGCGCGAGAACCTTCGCTCCGCCGTCGCGGGCGTCCTGGCCGCGCGCGCCGACCTCTCGATCCTCGTCATCGACGACGGCTCGCCGGACGGGACCGGCGCGCTCGCCGACGAGCTCGCGGCCGAGAGCCCGGAGCGCGTCTCCGTGCTGCATCGCGCGGGCAAGCAAGGCCTCGGCAGCGCGTATCTCGCCGGCTTCCGCGCCTCCGTCGACCGCGGTTTCGATGCCGTGTGCGAGATGGACGCCGACGGCTCGCACGATCCCGCCGCCCTGCCGCTGCTCGTCGACGCGGTCGAACGCGGGGCCGACCTGTCCATCGGTTCGCGCCGCGTCGCCGGCGGCCGCGTCGAAGGCTGGGGACCGCACCGGCATTTCATGAGCGGCGGCGCGATGATGCTGTCCCGCGTCGCCCTGGGCCTCAAGACCAAGGACGTCACCTCCGGCTTCCGCTGCTACCGCCGGTCCGTCGCGCAGGCGCTGCTCGAGCTGCCCATCGCGAGCGGCGGCTATGCCTTCCAGGAAGAGACCGTCTTCTATGCGGAGCGGCTGGGTTTCAAGGTCGTCGAAGTGCCCATCGTGTTCCGCGACCGGCTGAAAGGGACCTCGAAACTGACCTGGCGCGAGGTCGCGCAGTTCTTCTCCATCATCGGCAAGTTGCGGCGCGTCAAGGTGAGCCGCAAGCGATGAAAAAGCCGCCCGACCGGGCGGCTTTTTCATTTCATTTGTCGGTCAGGAACGGTTGGATGGGCAGGAAGGCGAGGTCGAGCGGATCGACCTTGGTCACGCGGCGATGGGGCGACCTGAGGCCGTCGAGCTCGTACACGGCCTTCTGCCGCTCGAGGCCGATCTGCACCGTCCCGTCGTTCGACGCGTTGGACGGAAGCGGGATCCGCAGGTACGTGACGTACTCGCCGTATTCGGCATCGTAAGCGAAGGACGCGGGATCGATGCCGTCGAGGAGCGTCAGCTGCTCGGCGACGGGCAGGCCGCGAGGATGGATGCGCGCGCGCACGACGAGGTCGTCGGGGCTCACGCCGTGCAGTTGCCAGTACGCGTACACCTCGAGGAAGACCCCGTCCTTGGCGCGGATGACCTGCGCGCGGCCGTTGCCGAGGAACGGGAACGGCGGCGCGCCGATAACGTCCGTATCAAGGGGCGGGAGGAGCTCGTTCGGCGTCGTCACCCCTTTTTGATACAGCACGAACGGCGTCGCGTAGGTGGTCCAGGCGCTCGCGACCTTCTTCAGCCTCGCGTTGCCGCCGGCATAATGCGGCGCGGCCCAGGCGGTGCCCGTGAATTGCGTGCGGTAGGCCAGCAGGTCGTCGTTGTCCAGGACGGCGTACTCCGTGTCTTCGGGCGGCGTGAACGGGCGTTCGCCGAACTGGGTCACGCCGAGGAACGCGTAGTGCAGGGAGGTGAGCTTCTCGCGGGACGACAAAGCCGGAAGAAAGGCGTAACTCGCCGCGACCCCGGCCCGGGGAGGGACCATGGCCACGAGCTTGGCCGCGTTCTCCGCGCGGCGGTAACCGTTCCCGTCCGAGAACGCGTGCGCGGCGACGGAGGGCAGCGGGCCGAGCACCAGCGCCCCGTACGCCGCCCCGATGATGAGCGCCCCATAGGCGAGCCGGCGCGCTTCGTCCTTGTCGAACACCCCCTTGAACTTCTGGATGAGCGGAGGCAGCGCGCCGAAACCGTCGATCGCCGCCAGGAACAGCGCGGGCAGGAAGAGCGAAGCGTAATGGGTCTGGATGATGAGCTCGCCGCCGCCCGGCGCGCCAAGGATGATCTGGAGCAGCGGACCGATGAGGAGCACCAGGCGTTTCGGCCGCAGGAGCGGCAGCAGCATGAGCGGCATCAGGAAGCCGAGGGCCATCTCCAGGTTCGCGAAGGTGAACACGTGCAGCAGGAGCCGCAGCGGGTGCGTGACCGCGCCGACGAGCATCTGCCATGGCGTGTTCCCGAGCCAGGCGTAATAGATGCCGTACTTGTAGCCTCCGGCCTCGGAGAACCGGGCGATGAGCTTCATGGCCGCGGCGAACCAGGCGGCGCCCAGCGCGAGCGGCACGATCCGCCACCACCACGATCGCCTTTCGAGCCAGGCCAGCACGCCGATCATCGCGACGACAAGCGCGACGTCCTCCCGGACCGTCAGTGCCAGGAGCGTCCAGAGCAGGAACCGTCCCTTGCGGTTCTCCTCGTACGCCAGCATGGCCATAAGCAGGGGACCGATGGCGAACGGCAGGACGTGGAACTCGAACAGCGCGATGTTGTGGACCGAACCGTTCAGGAGCCAGGCGGCGGCGAGCGCGAGCGGCGCGGAGGCCAGGATGCGGCCGCGGCCGTTCAGGCGCAGGTGCGCGATGCGCCAGACGGCATAGGCCGGGACCGTGAGCGCGACGGCCTGGAGCAGGAGCAGGCAGCGGGGGTCCCGCCAGAGGGCATAAAGGAAGGATAAGGGCAGGATCGCCAGTTCTGCGTGTTCGCCGATGGACCGCCCAGGGTGGATGCTCTGGACGAACAGCCTGCCGTGGATAGTGTTCCAGAACACCTGGTTGAAATAGGCGAGATCGATGCCGGTATAGGCGAACATCCCGTATTTCCAGACGCAGGCGGCGGTGAGCAGGCCGGAAAAGGCCAAAATGGCCGCGGCCAGCGTCTTTCCCTGCCTTTCTTTGAGCGCTTGTTTCGAACCCAGGAAGAAATGCCGCATAGATAGGCCAAGTGTAGCCATTTTTCGGCCTCGGCGCCAATGGTGCCAGGCCCTCCTCGCTCATGCTCCTTTCTTGGCTGCATTGAGCCAAGAAATGTTGTCAGAGAGTATTGACAAAATGGCCGATTTATGCTATAGTGTTCGCGTCACGATGAACTTGTGACCGGTGAATCTCACCGCGCTCCCTACAACCCATCAACCCGAATCGAAGGAGATACCAATGAGCGAAGACAAGAAGCCCGATGTGGAGCGAGTAGGTGGGAAGTCGGCGCTCGATGAAGCGCTCCGGCCCGCCGTCTCCTCCGCCCTGTCCGGACTGCTGGACCTGGTGCTCGACGTGAAGCCGATCAACGAGGCGCTGAAGTTCCTGTCGCCCGGTGCTCGGCAGCTCGCGAGCATGCTCCCGATGGCCGCCGGCTACGGGTTCGCCAAGCTCCCCATGAGCCTGTTCCCGAACCCGACCGTCGCCGATTTCTTCGAGGACATCGTCGTCGAGATGGCCCGCCACATCGATCGCAAGATCAAGGCGAGCGGCTCGGTCGACAAGCTGTCCCCGAAGGAGTACGTCGAAGCGATGCAGGCCGGCGCCAAGGAGGCGATGGAACGCAAGTACGTCGTCGATCCGATGGGGTTCCTCCACCGGGCCGACTGCGTCAAGCTCCAGAGCTTCCGCCGTCCGCATCAGGAGAGGAAGGACCGGAACGGGCAACCGCTTCCGCCTCCGCCCTCTCAGCTCCAGGAGGTCACCCTCCAGACCGCGATCGACCAGAAGCTCCAGGGTTCGCCCTGCTGCTTCCAGGGGATCCAGGCCGACCTCAAGAAGGCCGACTCCCCGAAGGCCGAGAAGCGGTTCCGGTCGCCCGCCGAAGTGATCGGCGCGCTCAAACCGGAGCTTCGTGAGAAGTTCAACGCATGGCTCAAGGGCTGCGACGAGGAGACGCGCAAGCGCCTGCTCACGCTGCTCAAGCACATCGATTCGCCGGAGGAAGTCGAGGCGCTCCTGAGCGTCGACGACGAGCTCCGCGAAGAGATGCTCGTGCTGTGCGAGAACACGAACACGAGCCTGAAGGTCGGCAACTTCCTGGCGGCGGCCGCGCAGGTCTTCAAGACCGGCGCTGCCGAGGCCAAGGTGGTCATCAAGAAGGCGTGGGAGGCCTACAAGAAGTTCGACGAGAGCCTCGAGCCCACGGTTCGAAAGCTCGAGGCGGACCTCAAGAAGCCCCTCCGACGCCGCCCCTGGTGGCACATGTTCCTGCCCATCTGACGCATCGCCGGGGCGGAGAGAATACGCTCTCCGCCCCGGCAACACCCTTCACCCAGTTCAACCCGAATCCGGAGGATACACATGAATTTTCTCAAGGTGATCGCGCTGTTCATCGCGGGCTCGGCTCGCGAGATCGCGAACGAAGGCAAGGAGGCGCTTCGCCTCACTCGGAATCTCCTCATCACGGCGATCGCGGTGCCGTTCCTGCTGCTGGTCATCGGCGTGAGCCTCGGCGCTCTCGGCCAGACCGTCGACAGCGTCGGCACGATCGGCGTCGGCCAGAGCTTCATCGTGGTCGGCGCCTTCCTGGCGAGCGCGCTCCTGGGCTTCGTCCTCATCCGGACGACGGTCCTCGGATACGTGCTCGTGGCAGGCTCGAAGGTCGCTCGCGCGGCGTTCGATGCCTTCCCCGGTCTCGAGACCACCGAGGTCAAAGAGGCCGGCCGGAAGCTGGCAGGCGTCATGGCGTTCGTCACCGGCGCGTGTCTCTACGCGCAGGTGGTCCCCATCTGGCGCGCGGTCGGCATCTCGCTGATCGCGCTCACCTCGATGGTCGGACTGGCCTACATCATGGCCGCGGGCTGGTACGGCGGAAAGTGGGCACGCGCGGCACTCACCGCGTTCGTCCTCCTCTCGCTGACCTTCTCGACGGCCCGGATCGTAAGCCCGAACTTCGCGAGGTTCCTCGCGACGTTCAACGAGCGCCATCTCGGTCCCGATCGCATGAACGACACGGACAGCCGACTGCTCCGCCGCTTCGCGGAAGAGCGGGACGCCATCCGACGCCGTGCGGTCGATGACTGTGCCGGCAGGTACTGCAACGAAGCGGATGCGCGCCGCATTCAGGATCTCGAGCAGAACATCGCTCGCCTCCAGAACGGCACGTATTGGGATAACGTCAGCAACGCCATGACCGCCGCACCCGCGGCGCCTCAGGCGGTGCAGCCCTCTCCCAGCCTCGGCGGCTCGGCCTCCTCGGCCTCGCTGCCTCCTCCGCCCGCGGTTCCCCGCCGCGAGCCCGCCACCTCGACGGTCGACGCGCATGCCGGCCACCCGGCCGCGCACGCCCGCCGCCCCCGAGGCAGCGACACGTTCCAGGAGCTCGACCAGTTCCCGGACATCTCGGCGACGCAACCCGTCCCGAGCACGCCCTTCTAGGGCCTTACCCCCGGTTCTCGCGCTTGCGAGACCGGGGGTTTTCTTTTTCCGCCTTAATAATTGGCCTCAACCCAGCAAAGAAAGCGGCGGCTGAGGGTTGACAATGGGCCTGAAATGTGCTAAAGTAGGACGTTCGGCAGCAAGGATCAATGGTGACCTTCGCTGAACGACGTTCCCTACAACCAACGTTCCGCTGCGGCGGAAAGGAGATCAGCCATGAGCAAGCTCTTCCAGCTCGCGTTCCTGCTGTTCGTCGCGTCCGTCACCAGCGGATGCGGCGCCCTGTTCGCATCGGCCGGCGTCGAATCGCGTCCCGGTGACTATCACGTCAACGGGTACACGTCCTCTCCCGAGGCGTACGCGGCCATCGCCAGCCACAACTACGTGCAGGAGTACAACGCCGAGACCTATCGGCGGGCGGTCGAATCCGGACGTGCCTACCCCTACATGGGCGGCATGACCGGCGACTACTGGATGTACTATCGCGGCGTCATGCCGCAGCAGCCCATGCCGGTCGCCCCGCCCCCGGCCGCGACCTCGACGGTCGGTCCCACGAGCTCGGTCGCGCCTCCTCCCCAAGGGGACGCGCTCGCCGAAGCCCGCGAGGCCCGCCGCCGCGCCGACGCCGCCCTGCGCATGCACGCCCGCCTCCGCGCGGAACGTGACGCGCAAGCGCAGCAACAGCCGACGCCCTGAAGCGACGGCATCACCTGAACCAGACCATCAACCGACATCCGGAGGATACCCATGAACAAGATGATGCTCGCAGTCGTGATCGCGGTCGCCGTTCTCGCAGGTTGCGCGACGACGACCACGCCCCGTCCCGCGCTCGTGACCCCGCCGCCCGCGCCCGTCGACCCCGCGTACATGCAGCAGTACGCCCCGCCTCTCGCCGGCCCCGCGTCCCCCGTGCCGCCCCCGCGGCCCGAGATGATGATGGGTCCGCCACAGAGCTGGGCGTGGCTCCACACCCCGCCCATGGGCTGCGACAGCGGCCCGAACTCGCTCATGATCGCGAACGACACCGACTACCACATGCACGTGGTGCTCGATGGCGAGGACCTGCAGATCCGCGGCGCGTACGGCATCCTGCCGACGCTGCCGCCCCGAGCGGCCGTCTACGTCTGTCTGGCGCATAACGGCGAGCACACGCTCTCCGGCATCGCCTTCACGGTCCGTTACGGCCAGATGCAGGAGATACCGGGCGAATACGGCCGGTTCGACTTCCGGGGTCCTCTCGCAGGAGAGACCCAGGCCAACGGAAGCCATCAGTTCCACATCAACAGGGCCACCCTGAACCTCATGTGATCGTCCGGATCCGCCGGACGAAAAAGCCCCGTGACCGCTTGGTCCGGGGCTTTTCTTTTTCCGTCGCCGTCCTTACGGAGCGATGGACGTGCTGAGAGCGTCGACGACGAAGTTGGTGATGGCGTAGGCGGCGAAGATGATGATCATGCCGACGACGGCGCTCGTGATCATGCCTTTCGCCTTCTTGATCTTCTCTTCATTGCCCTGGGCGGTCATCCAGATGAAGCCGGCGTACACGACGAGGACCACGAGGACCACGCCGAGGAGGCCGAGCGCCGCGGCGATGAACGAGCCGACCAGCTGCGGCAGCGGCTTGCTGGTGAGGCCAGCCGAGCCGGCGGTGGAGTTGAGACTGCCCTTCAGGTTGGCGAGGGCATCGGCCTTGGCCATGAAAGGGATCGCCATCGTGGCGAGCAGGCCGCCGATGGTGGCGACGCGCGTGAGGCCGCGGCGAACGAGAGACTTATCTTGCATACTTGCGTGGATGAATTAATGCTCTGATTAAAGGTTTTTTACGGTCCTGGCGGCGGGGTCGCCGGCGTGGCCGCCGGGGCTTCCGTCGTAGCCGATGAAAGAGCCTCGATCACTGCTGAGGCGATCGCGTACGCAGCGAATACTACCACGAGGCCTACGACCGCGCTAGTGATGACGCTTTTCGCCTTCTTGATCTTGTCCTCGTTGCCCTGCGCGGTCATCCAGATGAAACCACCGTAGACGAGCAGCACGACGAAGACGATGCCGAGGAGGCCGATGAGCGCGCCGATGACCCGGCCGATGACGACGGAGAGGTCCGCGTTGGTCCGGAGGCCCGCCGCGCCGGCGGACGAGCCGAGACCGCTGTAATCGCCCAAAGAAATGGCGAAAGCGGGGATCGCCACCAGGAACGAGCTGCAGACGAAGGCGATCGTTGTCTTGAGTTTTCTTGAAGTGATGCTGGTCATGATGATGTTCGTTCCGGACCAGGGACCTCCGGGCGCGGGGCCGAGGGTCCCCGATCCGGAAGGATCGGGCAAAGCTTTGCAGCTTGGGCCTTTCTTAGGCCGTCGTGCCGTTGATGATGGCACCAACGACGAACTGCGCGATGGCGTAAGCCGAAAGGATGATGACGAGGCCGATGATGCCGGAGACGATGAGCTTCTTGGCTTCGGCGACCTTCTCTTCGTTGCCGCCTGCGGTCATCCACTTGAAACCGCCGAGGAGGATGATCACGACCGCCACGATGCCGAGGAGGCCCATGAAGGCCTTGATGACGTTGGATACCGTCGTGCGGACGTCCTGCGTGCCGAGACCGATGGCCGTGGCGTAGTTAAGGCCGAGGTCCACGCCCTGGGCCATGGTGACGAGCGGGAGAGCGACCGCAGCGATGGCGATAGCGCCTGCCGCGACCTTCTTGATCGTGTTCTTGGTCATATGTTCTCACCCCCTTTCGTTATGGAAAAAAGATATCCACACAGGCAGCGGATAGCAATATTTTACAGCAATAACGCCAAAGTGGGAACGAAAAACCGCGGCCTGTAGCCGCGGTCCCCGTGCCGGTCATTACTGCTTGAGGGCGGGTTGAAGGACCTGGTTCAGGAAGGTCGCCAGCAGGATGCCCGCGCTGAAGGCCACGATGAGGCCGAAGACCGAATACACGATGGTCCCCTTGGCACGCTTGATCTTCTCCTCGTTGCCGGCGGCCGTCATCCAGGTGATGCCGCCATAGACGAACATCGCCAGGGAAAGGGTGCCGAGCAGCCCCAGGATGGTGGCGACCACCCTGCCGATGATGACCTCGAGCGTCGTGTTGCCCATCGGATGGAGGGGATCGACGCCGCCGGCGGCGAGACCTGGCAGGGGCAGGGCGAGAAGGAGCGGCAAAGCCAGGCTGGTGACGGCCTTGCGGAATCGATGGGCGGTGGAGGAGGGGTTTTGCATAACGTCAGGTGCTACCTGCGGCGCCGAGGGCATTGATGAACGTGCTCAGGAACGCATAGGAGCCGAAGATCACGACCAGACCGATGGTCGCGTAGGTGAAGATCTTCTTGCCGCGCGCGATCTTGTCGGGACTGCCGCCGGAAGTGATCCAGGTGAACGCGCCGTAGACGAACATGAGCAGCGCGAAGGAGCCCGACAGGCCCAGGAACCCGTTGATGGCACGTCCGACGAGCACATTGATGTTGCTCGTGCCGAGAGGGTTTTGGAGCGCGGTCCGGCGGGGAGCGGCGGGGGGCGGGGTCGGTCCCGGAGCGGGAGCGGGTGCCGGGGCAGGGGCTGGCTGGGCGGCAGCCTCATGCACGATCGGGGAGGCGACGAAGAGCGACGCCATGAAAGCCAGGGTCGCGGCGAGCGCCGCGATCCGGGCGACAGGGTTCTTTTTGACGGTGGACTTCATGGCGGTCGCGGTCAGGGATTTCCGAAAGTATCGGGCGGCGGCGTCGCGTCTTCAGGCGGCGCGTTGACCGGCGGAGGGGGCGGCGGCAGGCAGCAATGCTGGCTGCCGTTGCAGCCGGTGGCGTCCGAGATGCAGCCGGTGGCGTCGGGATCGGCCGTACAGGCATAGCCGGCCGCCCGGCGGGATGGGGCCGCGCACGGCGTGCGGCAGACCGCGTAACCGCCCTCGATCTGGTAGGTGCCCTCGTCGTTGTTGCATTTCGTGCCGGCCTGGATCTCGCGGCGCCCCTGCAGGCTCTTCACCGCGTAGTCGATGATATAGCCCGCGGTGAAGACCAGCACGATGCCGATCATGGCGTTCTTCAGGATGGTCTTGCCGGTCGAGACCTTCGATTCGACGCCGCCGGAGGTGAGCAGCATGAAGCCGCCGTAGACGAACATGAGCAGCGCGAAGCTGCCGGTGACGCCGATGATGAGGGAAGCGACGTTGCGGAAGGTCGCGAGCGCGCAGGCCAGGCTGGCAGGGTTGGTTCCCGCGTCGCGGGCGCACTGGGGCACGATGGTGACGGCGAGCGCGGGCGCCGCGGAGAAGCAGAAGAAGCCCGCCAGCATGGCGAGCAGGCCCAGCACGACGGGTCGCCTGGCTGCGAATTTGCGGATCATGGCGGTGGGGGAAGGCCTGCGCCATCCCTCGGTTAACGGACAATGCGCGTCACGGCGCTACTTGATGGTCTGGTTGACCTTGGTCGCGCCGAGTTCAACGATCTTCTTGGGGTCGGCCTCGCCGGCGAGCATCTGGCGGATCATCTCCAGGAAAGCCTTCTCGGTCGCGTCAGCATCCACCCCATGATACCAGCTTTTCGCGGTGGGCACCTGTGCGGCGAACACCGAAAGGTCAAGGTCCTCGAGCTGGCCGTTCACCAGGCTCCGGAGCGCCGTCGGTTTCTTGGTGATGGCCAGGTATTTCTGGGCGTTCTCCGCCTTGGTCATGAACATCACGAAGTCCCAGGCCTCGTCCGGATGCTTGGTCTTGTTGGAAACGGTCTCCAGCCAATAATTGGCGTAGTTGACGGGTTTATTGCCCTCGATCTGCGGGAAGCCGGTGATGCCGAAGTTGAGCTTCGGCGCGGCCAGGCGGATCTCAGGAAGGTCGAACGAATAGCCGAAGTAATAGGCGGTCTGGCCCTTCTCGAAGGCCTCGAGGGCGTTCGGCATCTTGTCGTTCCAGGTATAGACCTCCTTCACGGGGTTCGCGAAGTCGGTGTAGAAGATGAGCGCCTCGGCGCCGGGCGGGTAGGGGCGGCCGGCGAGCTCCGGCGGATACTTGTCGAAGGTCACGGTGCCGTTCTGGTCGGTCATCGGCGTGCCGTTCTGCATCATGAGCAGGCTGAGGACGTCGCTGGGCCGCGCGACGTTGTCGGCGGTGCCGAGCGCGGCGCCGGACTGGACGATGGCGCCGGTCTCGTCGAGCTTGGTGATCTTCTTCACCTGGTCCTGGAAGGTCTTCCAGTCCGTGGCGGGCTGCGCGATGCCGGCGCGGTTCAGGATGTCGCGGTTGTAGTACACGACCATCGTGTCGACCGAGAGGGGAAGGCCGTAGACCCTCGGAACGAGCGGCAGCCGCGGGTCGTCCTGTTCGGTCGGGATCACCGCGTCGTCGGAGACCACGTCCACGAAATCGTTGGCCAGCTGCTTGATGGTCATGCCCGGCTCCTGGTGGATCACGGTCACGACCTCTTTCTTGATGGTGCCCTGGACCTCGCGGTAGGGGACGGAGAGGACCGGCGGCACGGGGAGCAGGCGCGGCTGCCAGCGGCGCATCCAGGTATTGTGCAGGCTGATGATGTCCGGACCCTGGTCCTGGGCGAGCGCGTCGAGCAGCGCCTTCTCGTACTCGTCGTAACGGAGGCGCCGGAACTCGATGGCGATGTTCGGATGGAGCTTATGGAACGCCTCGAAGATCGGGCCGAAGGCCTCGTCAGTATCGAACACGCGCCAGTATTTGAGGGTGATAGGCTGGGTCCGCTGGAGCACCTCCTTGCTCGCGCCCTTGCAGCCGAAGCCGGCGAAGAGGAGCACGGCCGCCAGGCCGGCGAGCGCCAGCGGGCGGCGGGCGTGAACGAAACGGTCGACGATGGCGCGGAAGAGGCTTGGCATAGGGTCAGGCGCGGCGCGCGGGCGTGCCGCCGACGCGCTTCTTGAGGAAGCGAAGGAAAGCGCCGCCGTCATTGGCCTCCTTGTGCTTGAGGCCGAAGTCGACGGACGCGATGAGGAATTGGAGCTTGTTGCCGCAATCGTAGCGCACGCCCTCCACGGTCTTCCCGTAGATGGGCGCGCCGTTCGCCAGGTGGCTGATGAACGCGTCGGCCAGGCGGATCTCGCCGTCCTTGCCGGGCGTCTGCGTCTTCAGGAGTTCCATGATCGCGGGCGTGATGATGTAGCGGCCGACGGCAGCGAGGCTGGAAGGGGCCTTCTCGACCGCGGGTTTTTCCACGAAGCCGCCCAGTTCCATGACGTCCTTCGAGACCATCGCGCCGCTGGCGATGCCGTAGCTCGAGACGTTCTTCCTGCCGACGTCGTAGAGGGCGATGACGGGGTCGTGGTACTTCTCGTACGTCTCGATGAGCTGCCCGGTCACCGGCGTCTTCGAGTCGAAGACGTCGTCCCCGAACAGCACGGCGACGGGCTCATGCGGGTCGACGAAGGGCAGCGCGGAAAGGATGGCGTGCCCGTCGCCTTTCGGGGTCTGCTGGCGCACGAAAGCGAACTTGGCGAGACCGGAGATCTTCCTGAGCTGGTCGAGCTCCTTGGTCTTGCCCTTCTGGCCCAGGCGGTACTCGAGCTCGAAATTGCGGTCGAAATGGTCCTCGATGGCGCGCTTGGTCTGGCTGGTGACGAAGATGATCTCCTCGATGCCGGCGGCGACCGCTTCCTCGACGACGTACTGGATGACCGGCTTGTCGACGAGCGTGAGCATTTCCTTCGGCTGCGCCTTGGTCGCGGGGAGGAAACGCGTCCCGAAACCTGCCACGGGAATGACGGCTTTTCGGATCTTCATAGCTTCCTCAGTATACGGAAAAAACGGCAGTGCGGGAAGTGCGCCGCCCAACGAAAAAGACGCCCTCGCGGGCGTCGTTCTCGCTTCAGCGCAGGGTCTCGTTGACCTTGTTCTCACCCTCGGCGACCGTGGTGATGTAGTCCGGTCTTTCGATGGTCGGCCGCCAGTCGATCATGTAGTTGAAGGCATCTTCGACCTTGGCGTAGTCGTTGCCGCGGTACCAGGCCCTGGCATTGAGCACCTGGCCGGCGAACGGCGCGATATCCACGTCCGTGAGCTGCGCGTTGATGAGGCTGCGGAGCGCCGTCGGCCGCTTGGACGCGGTCAGGAACGGCCCCGCCTGGTCCTCGGCGGTCAGGAATTCCAGGAAATCCCAGGCCTCGTCGGGGTGGGCGGTCTTCTTCGCGACCACCTCCACGGGATAGTGCAGAATGCCGCCCGGCCGCGTCGCGTCGATGAGCGGGAGCGGCGCGATGCCGAAGTCAAGCTTCGGGGCCCGCTCGCGGATCTTCTGCATGTCATAGGGCAGTCCGAAGTAGAGCGCGGTCCTGCCGGTGATGAAGGCGTCCAGCGAGTTCGGCATGTCGGCGTTCCAGGAATAGCCCTGCGAGCCGGGGATGGTGAAGCTCTGGTAGAACATGAGCGCCTCGACGCCCGGCGGGTACTGCTTGCCCGCGTCTTCCGATTCCTGCGTGAAGTGCGAGAACGTGGCATAGCCGTACGAATCTTCGGCCATCTGCGCGCCGTTCAGCGTCATGAGCGAAGCCAGGAGGTCGGTGGCGTACTGGATGTTCTTCGACCCGCCGATGGCGGCGCCGGATTGCTTGATGGCGGTGACCTGCTCGCCGGGGTGCGCCGGGTCCGGGGCCTCGAGGATGGTCAGGCGGGCGGCCAGGTCCTGCACGTCCCTCCAGGTCGCCGGCGGCTTCTCGATCTGGCCCTTCTTGAGGATGTCCTTGTTGTAGTACATCGCCAGCGTGTCGGCCGAAAGCGGCAGGCCCATGATCATGTCCGTCGGCGGCTTGCCTTCCTTCTCGAACACCGGCTGGACGAGCTCCTTCGTCACGCCTTCCACGAAGCGGTTGCGGAAATCGAGGATGGAGAGCCCGGGCGTCTTCTTTTTGACGGTGACGATCTTCTTTTGGGCGTTCACTTCCTGCGTCGGGATGACGATCTCCTTGGGGATGGGGAGGATCTTGTTCTTCCAGCCCCCCAACCAGACGTTGGGGATGCTGAAGATGTCCGGGCCGCGGTTCTCCGCGAAGGCCTCGAGCAGGAGCTTCTCGTAGTCCTCTTCGCGCATCTTGCGATAGACGATGTCCACGTTCGGGTGGAGCTTCTTGTAGGCCGCGATCTGGTCGGCCATGGTGTCCTGGTCGTCCTGCGTGCGCCAGTACTCGAGGGTGACGGGCTTGATCTGGACCTGCGGGGCGAGGCTGCAGCCCGCGCCTCCGAAGAGGAGCGCGGCGGCGAAGGCGATGGGGAGGAATTTCCGCATAATGGAGGAAGATTTCACCCTTCAGTATAGCAAAAAAGGGGAGTCTGCGCCATCATGCGTCCGGGTATTTACGAGGGAAGGACCTTGTGTTACTTTTCTCGCGCAATCGACCAAGCCCGCGGGGGTGCCCCGCTCCGCATGAGCGGAGTGGGGAGCGCAGGCATCGCGCCTGTGCCCAAGTCCCGCAGGGACGGGGGCCTGGGCGCGATAAGCCGAGCATGGAGAGGTGTCTGAGTGGTCGAAAGAGACGGTCTCGAAAACCGTTGTAGCCGCAAGGTTACCGTGGGTTCGAATCCCACCCTCTCCGCCAGAGAAAAACGCTTCACCCTCAGGGTGGGCGTTTTTCTTATTTAGAAAAAACCTCCGTTCAAAGCGGGCGAACGAAGGTGAAACGGGGGCCTTGGTAGTTGAAGTCGTGGCGACGGTCGACCTCGGCCGTGAAGTCCTCGACCGTGCGGTAGCAATAGCCGTAGGGCGGGTAGAGCTGGCGGTAGAAGACGAGGGGCGGCCTCGGCGGCTCGCCCGGCTTCTTTTCGCCGGCGTCCGGCACGATGCCGTAGACCTCGTAGAGGTTGCCGTGCTTGAAGTGGCGGTAGACGCCTGGCCGCACGCCGGCCATCACGCGCCTCCCTCCTGCGGCAGATGCTCCACGGCCCAGGCATCGAGCTTTGCGAGGCAGGCCTGCGCCCGCTCCTTCTCTTCGCGGCGGTACTTCCTGCCGCCGTCGAGCCACGATCCGCTGCGCTTGTTGTCGACCACGAAGCGGTAGACCGAGCGGATGTGTTCGAAATAGTTCCTCGCGGCCTCGGCGCGGGTCGCGCCGGCGATCTCGAACGCGAACGAGGCTCCGGCGTCGGTGGAGATCTCGAACCCGCTCTCGGCGGCCTCGATCTTCACATCCTCGCCGAACGCCGTCTTGAAGAACGCGACGATGGCGTCTGCCAGAGCGTCGTTCTCGGCTGCTTGCATCACTGCCTCCTTGGAAAGGTCGTCTCCAGGTCTTACCCGTTCCCGCGACGGGCGTCAAAAAGAAAAACCCGCTCGCGAAGAGCGGGTCTTGTCAGTGTTCGGGCAGCTTGCGCGGGGGATGCGCGCCAGGCAGCTCGTAGATCTTGAAGTCGTCGCGGCCTTCGCCGTAGCGGTAGCCGGGATGTCCCGGACCGCCCGGTCCGCCGTCGCCGTCGGCGCCTTCTCCTTCGCCGTCACCGTCGCCGGGCTGGCCTTCGCCATCGCCGTTGCCGCCTCCTTTGCCTTTGCCTCGGAGGTCGAGCACGACGGGCTTGCCCTCGGCCATCATGCGCTGCGCGCGCTGCATCCCTTTATGGAGGGAACGCGAGTACGGCAGCTTGTAGGCGCGGGGCTCGCCGCCGGGCGAGTCGTAGTCGAGCGGGTTGAGGTGCGAACCTTCCCCGTCGAGCGGGCTGAGCCAGACGTAGATCGCGCCGGGGTCGCCGTGCGCGGGGTCGGCCTCGCGGATGATGATCCCGTGGATCAGCGATCGTCCGGGGGGATCCGCGGCCGACGGCCATCCTTTGTAGCTCTCGATCGCGCCCCAGACGATGAGGCCGAACGAGGGCACGATGAGGATGAGCGCCAGCTTCTGCCACCATTTCCACTTGGAGCCGATGAGCAGCAGGCAGAGGACTGCGGCCAGAAGGATGAAGGCGAGCGGAATCGCCAGGCTGTTCGGGTCCATCAGAAGCCTCCTCCCGGGACGAAACCTCGCGGGCCGCGCTGTTGCGGCACGGCGCCGACGAGCGAACGCTGCAGGTCGTTGACGTCGGTCAGCGACTCGTCGCGTTTCACGGTGAAGCGGAAAGCCGTCTGCTCGTCGCCGCTGCGCACGAGCGTCCGGACCTTCTTGAGCACTTCGGTGTCCTCGCCCTTCAGACGATAGAGCGAGACCGTCACCGGCGTCGGTTCGGGGCTGCGCTTGTCGTACATGTGGACGTTGACCGTGTACTCGCCCTCCATGATGCCGCGGAGGATGACGCGTTCCTCGTTCAGCTCGATGCTGACCGTGCCGTTCGAGGATTGCGCCTTGTCGCTCACGGTGCCCTGGTCGTCGTGGTCCAGGTGCATGAGCCCCAGGTCGCGGGCGTTGAAGAAAGCGATGTTGCCCGCCGGATCGCGCACGTAGAGGTCCACGTCATCGGGCGACTTGTTGGGCCACTCCATGATGATCGCGTACTTGCCCTCCGTGCGGAGGCCGGCCTGCTGTTCCGCTTTCTGTTTCTTGGCCTTCTCGGCCGCGTTCGAGGCGATGAGGAGCGCCGTGACGACCACGAGCGTGCCCATCATCAGGTCCACGAAGAGCGTCTTGCCGAAAAGCTGGGGACGCCGGTTCATGGCGCGCCGTCCTTCGGCGCCTCCGCCGCGGGGATGGCGGCGGGCGCCGCCGCATCGGCGGGCGCTTTCCGGGCGTCCTTCGCGGCCTTGCGCACGGCATGGCCGATGAAGTGGCTTTGCACTTCGACGATCACGCCGCAGACCGCGCCGAACACCGTGTTGATGATCGCGATGCTGGTGTTGGCGAACGCTTCGCGGATGACCTGTTGGGGGTCGCCCGCCGCGTCGCCGTTCTTCAGCATCAGATAGTAGCCCACCGCGGTGCCGATGAGGCCGATGGACACGCACAGGCTCGAGGCGAACCACCCGTGGTCGAGCTGGTCTTCCAGCTCCTCCGGGTCAGTGCCGTTCGAGAACCGCCAGCTCAGCTTTCCGAGCCAGAGCGTGGCGAGCGTGAACACCGTCAGCGTCAGCAGCGTGATGTGCGTCGGGTCGCGCTTGAGATACCCGACCCAGCCCAGGTCGGCCGCGATGAACGCGCCGATGGCGACCAGGCACATGAACAGCGACCACTGCAGGAAGATCCGTTTTCCCATCATCTTCCGTCTCCTTTCAAAAGAGCGTATACAAAGGACCTTTCGAACCTTACCGGACAGGGACGAAAACGCAATGCGGGCCGGCGCGATGCGAAAAAGCGCCCCGAAGGGCGCCACCGCGGGCTCATTCCTTGTAGCGGAGCTTCTTCGTGCCGCCGCGCAGGGCCATGCCTTCGCGGGGGAGGGTCACGAAGAAGGTGGTGCCGCGGTTCTCCTCGGAACTGAACCAGATGCGGCCGCCCGTGCCGGTGACGATCGACTTGGCGATGTACAGGCCGAGCCCGTTGCCGGCCGGTTCCTTGATGCGCGCGTTGTCGGCCCGGTAGAACTTCGTGAAGATCCTTCCCTGCGCCTCGCGCGGGATGCCGAGGCCGTGGTCGGCGACGGCGATGTATAGGAACGCGGGACGCGCCTCGATGGTCACGGCGATCTCGTCGCCGTCCGCGGAGTACCGCACGGCGTTGGTCATGAGGTTCTGGAAGACGATGCGCAGGAGTTCCGGGTCCGCGTCGATGAGCGGCAGGTCGCGGTCGTACTTCCGGACGATCTTGATGCGCTTGGCCTCGAGCTGTCCCTGGAGCTCGAAGGCGACGCTGTCGGCGATCTCCCGCGCGTCGACGGGGATGGGTTCGACCGCGAAGGACCCGAGCTCGATGCGCGAGACGTTCAGGAGCGCGCTCACGAGCGAGATCATCTGGTCGGTGAGCGTGAGCATGTTGCCGGCCACGCGCTTCTGTTCGGGGTCGATCTTCCCGAGGTCGCCCTGGGTCAGGAGCGAGGCATAGCCTTTCACGGCCGAGAGCGGGCTGAGCAGCTGGTGCGACGCGAGCGAGACGAACTCGCTCTTGGAACGGTCGATCTCCTTCTCGGAGGTGATGTCGCGGAACACCGCCATCGCGCCGGACACCTCGCCGTTCTTGAGCAGCGGGGTCACGGTGATGGCGACGGGAAAACGGTTGCCGTCGCGCCGGACGAAATAATGCGTCGGCGTCGTGGTCGTGGACTTCTTCTGGCCGAGCTTGAGCGCGAAGGTGAGGGGATGGAACGTGAGCGGCACCGGCTCGCCGGCCTCGTTCTGCAGCGGCAGCTTCTCGATGAACGGTTCTCCCTCCACCTGGTCGAACCTCCAGCCGAGCAGCGCCTCCGCCTGCGGGTTCATCATGATGACGCGCCCCTGCGCGTCGGTCGCGATGATGCCGTCGCCGGCGTTCATGAGGAAGGTCTTCTCGCGGTCGTAGGCGTCCTTGAGCGCCCGCGTCACGAGCAGGATGCCGTAGGCCAGGAGCAGGTTGGCGGCGAGGATGAACCCGAAGACGTAGAAGATGAGCGACAGGCGCTCGGACCGCTGCGAGAACGCCGCGGCCACCGGCTGCGCGGCGACGGCGCCCCAGCCGTACTCGCGCACGGGCTCGTAGGCGACGACGGCTTCCTCGGCGCCGGGGACGTCGCGCATGATCTCGACGCCGCTCTTTCCCAGCCGGAGCTCGCGCACCGCGTTCGTGTCGGAGAAGTCGACGATGGGGCCCTGCGGCAGGTATTTGGGATGCGCGGCGAGGTTCCCTTCGCGGTCCACGAAGTAGACGTAGCCGGAAAGCCCCGCGTCGACGGACCTCGCGGCGTCGAGCAGCGCGTCGGTCCTGAACTCCATGACCATGATGGCGGCGGGGCCGGACGCGGCGTCGTGCGCGGGCTTCACCGGGATGGCGATGGTGAAGATGTTCGCGGGCGCCGGGACGCGGCGCGCGTAGACGCCCGAGACGTACGGTTCCATGCCGTGGCTCATGCCGCGGAACCAGGGTTCGGACGAGCGGTCGGCGTCGGCGTCCGGCGCGGGCCACGGGTCGGCGACGACCTTGCCGCCGACGTCGGTGAGGAAGACGTGATCGATCGCCGGGAACTGCTGGGGCAGGTTCCCGAGCATCTTCCCCGCGTCCTGCCAGCGGCCGGCGCTGACGACGTCGCGGAACTGTCCGGTGCTCGCGAACGACTCGCCGATGCTGACGTAGCGGTCGAAGAACCCGCGCAGCGCGGCGGCGGCGACGAACGCGGTCGACTGGCGGCGCGAGAGCGTCTGCTCGGTCATCTGCCGCTCGGTAGAGCGGTAGCTGTACATGGCGATGAGCACGAGCGGCCCGACCACCGAAACGAGCAGCACGAGCTGGATCAGCGCGTGCGAACGGTAGAGGTCGATGAGCCGCTTCACGCTCTTCGGCATATCAGGCTGCGGCCACGTCGTTCGAGACGATCTCCCCGCCGTCCTTCTCGAGCGCCCGGAGCAGGTCCTTGTTGCGGGTGTCGCGGTAGGCGACGACGATCACGCCCGCGGCGCGCTCCTTCTTGAGCAGCTCCTTGAGCGTGCGGTTGAAGGCGAGGGTCGCCTCGGGGGAGTTGTAGAGCAGCAGCGTGGTGAGCGAATCGAGCAGCACGAAGCGCTTCTCTCCCACGAGCCCCGCGAGGGAAGAAGCCACGGCCGCGATGAGCGCGTCCACGGAGAGCGGGCCGTCGACGTAGACGACCTCGGGGGATTCCACCGGCGCGATGCCGTACATCCTCGACACTGCGTCCACGAAGCGGAGGCGGCCGAGTTCGATGCCCGCCTGCTCGAGCGCGGTGGAGACCGACAGGTAGTCCTTCGAGAGCGACACGTAGACGCCCTCGTACCCCTGCTCCTGGAAGGCCAGGACCGCGTCGACGTTCGCGCGCGAAACCTCGTCCACGAAGACGTGCATCAGGAGGTATTCGTCGCCGGTCAGGCGCGCGATCTTTTCACGGGGGGTCGGCATAGGAAAAGGGACGTCACCTTCCGGCGACGTCTTCGATCTCGCGCAGGAATTCCTCTTTGCGGCGCGCCGACAGCGCGCCCTGGTCGCTCAGTTCCTTGAGCAGGGCGCGGGTGCCGTCGAGCGTGAGGCCGCGGGCCTTCTCGCGCTCGAGGATGGCCTGGCCGCGGGGGCCGAAGATGCCGATGAGCAGGGCGCGGAGCCGCTCCTCGATGGTCTCGCTGGTCTTGCGGCTCTCGCCGCGCATCACGCCTTCGTAGCCGCTGAAATCGGCGGAGATGCGGACGCCTTCGGGAGTGAAGACGAACTCGCGCAGCGCGTCGTCGTGCATGGAGCCGCGCATTTTGACGATGAGGATGCCGCGGCGCAGCGCGGAGCGCACCTCGACGAAGCGGAGCATGACGATGTTGTCGAACAGCGACGAGAGATGGGCTTCGGATATGCCCGAGGCGCCGAGCAGCGCTTCCGAGGCGTGCGTGAAGAGCGAGGTCACGAGGTAGGCCTTGAACAGCGTGACCATCCTGGCGGCGAAATCGCGCACCAGCTGCTCGGGGAACATGTTGCCGAGGGCCGTCAGCGAATCGATGACCGCGATCTCCGCGCCGCCCTCCTCGACGATGCGCTTGATCTCCATGTAATGCTCGTCGAGGTAGCGCTGCTCGGGATAGAGCGCCATGATGCGCAGCAGCCCGGACTTCTCGAACGCCGGCAGGTCCCAGCCGAAGCTGCCCGTGTTCTTGATGAGCTGTTCGCGCGACTCCTCGAGCGAGACGTACAGGCATTTCTTGCCCTCCTTGAGCGCCTTGGCCACGGCATGCAGCGCGATGATGGTCTTGCCCGTGCCGGACGCGCCGGTGAGCAGCGTGGCGGAGCCTTTGAACCAGCCGCCTGAGACCATCTCGTCGAGCCCGCTGATGCCGGTCGAAACGCGCTCTTCCGAGACGGCGGCCTGCAGCTCGCGGTGCATGTACGGATAGATCTTGATGCCGTTCTCGGTGATGCGGTACATGGCCGGGTGCGGATTGAAGGTCGTGCCGCGCATCTTCACGGCTTCGAGCTGGCGCACGCGTTCCTCGGCCGCGTCGACGTAGGAAAGCTTGAGGATGCCGTCGGAGATGAACTCCTCGACGCCGAACACGCCGTAGCCGTCGCCGCTCACCTCGCTCGTCAGGATGACGTTCACGTCGATCTGCCCGAGCATCGTGCCGAGCTGGAAGATGAAGTCGCGGATGAGGTCGCGGTCGCGAAGCCGGTAGGCCATGGCGGTCACGGAGTCGAGGACGACGCGTTTGGCGCCGGATTGCACGGCCATGTTGCGGACGACCTCGACCACCTTTGCGATGTCGGCGCGCGTGAGGTCTCGATCCTCGGCGTTCATGCCTTTCATCACGGTGCGCAGGTCCGTGAAGTGGATCTTCAGGGGGTCCACGTAGTCCTGGCGGAAGAAGGAGAGCGTGGCCGCGTTCTTCAGCGCCTTCGCGACCGGTTCGGTCATGGAGATGTACATGCCCGGTTCGCCGAACTCCTCATAGCCGCAAAAGAGCCACTGCAGGCAGAGGATGGTCTTGCCGGTGCCGGACGAGCCGGCGAGCAGCACGGTCGCCCCGGAGGGGAAGCCGCCGTGGAGCACGGCGTCGAGACCGTCGATGCCGGTCGGGCGGTACACGCCCTTGTCGGTCCTAGGATGCGGGCTTTTCATACTTGGCCATCACGCGTTCGACCGCGGCGAGCTTCCTGGCCCCGAGGGCCACGAAGACGTAGCCGAGCGTCTGCACGATGAGGAACACGTAGATGACGAGGAGGAGCGGGCCGAGCCCGAGGCCGAGGAGACGGCCGGAACCGAGCGACAGCAGCGCCTGCAAGAGCAGCGAGCCGGTGATGACGCCGAGGAGGCCGTACATGAGGTGCAGCGACGAACGCTTGTAGAGGAAACCGGTCACGCCGCGGTAATAACGCAGCAGGCGGAGGATCGCGAGCAGCGCCAGCACGCAGGTAGCCAGGAAGGGGATGACGATGGTGAGCACGATGGCCGCGTCCGGCAGGAAATAGGAGGGGGCGATCTTCGGGTCGGAAGACGTCTGCCGCGTCGGATTGGTGAAGATAAGCCAGACGTAGAGCGCCGAGAACAGCAGCAGGAGCGCGGTGCCGCAGATGGCCCACGCGGCTGACAGCTCGGTCCCCGGCGCGCCGCGGAGGCGTCCCGCGCCGTTGAAGATGTAGAAGAAGCCCGCGAGCGGGACGAAGACGTAGAGATAATTGATGACGATGACGAAGGACGACACGTCGCGGCCGGACGGCATCATGTAGGAACGGATGCCCGAGACGAACGACGTGACGATGACGCCGCCGAGGAGAATGAGGATGCCCATCGCGATCTGGCGAAAGGCGGAGCGGTCTTCCTTCTCGGGCATGCTCTTCGCGGCGTCGAAGAGGGTGAGGGCGCCGTACGTCCCCGCAAGCCAGGCGAGCAGGTAGGGCACGACGATCGACACGCGGATGAGCGCCAAGCTCACGGGGGAGAGCCCCAGGGCGTTGTTCTCCGTGGTCGGCGTGAGGAAGTTCAGGGCCGCGTACGCGGTCCAGAGCGCCAACGTCACCAGATAAGCTCGCGTATGACGGGTCGTCATAGGCTCGTATCGTAGAAAGAATTCTTCAATAGTATAGCAAAAAAACGGCGCCCCCGCCAGGGGCGCCTTGCGTCTTTCTTCACAGGAATCGTTCTTCAGGTGATCCAGGGCGACGAGGGTTTTCCGGCCAGCGCGTCCTTGGCCTTTTCGAGAGCGGACTCGTCCGCGACGCGCCGCACGCTCTCGACCATGCCGACCACCGCCCAGAACAGGAAGGCGAGGTCGTTCTTGAAGTAGGGGACGTCCACCAGGCCGTGGACGAGCATCGTCACCATGGCCGCCGCGGCGGCGGGGACGATCCAGCTCTTCCGGCCGGCGCGCCACGCCCGCGCGAAGAAACGCCCGACGATCCAGAAGAAGCCCGCGAGCCCGAGCAGGCCGGTCTCGCTCCAGAAGTTCAGCACGATGTCGTGCGGGTACATGAAGATCTCGATCCAGGTCGCGTGATGGTAGGGGGCGATGCGGCCGCGATAGCCGGCGAGCCCCGCGCCGAACACCGGGTTGTCGCGCAGCATCTCGGCGGTCTCGCGCCAGATCACCTGGCGCACGGACCCCGAGTCGTCGCGCAGGCTGATGATGTAGGACGCGTAGTCGGTCGCGGGCCGGTAGGCGATGAAGAGCACGCAGGCGGCGATGAGCAGCCCGAGCGCCGGCACGCGGAGCTTCTTGTCGAAGAGCCCGAGCGCGAAAAGTCCGGCGGCCGCGCCGATGGCGCCGCCCTCCGAGACCGCGAAGAGGATGGCGAGCGCGCCGAGGAAGGCGGCCGCGGCGGGAAGCGCGGCGAGCATGCGGTGCGACATTTTTTTCGCGCGGACGAGCGCGACGGTCCAGCCGGCGAGGAGCACGACCATCGGCGCGCAGAAGAGCCCGATGGCATTGGGGAAGCCGAAGACGCTCGTCACCCTGCGCGTCGCGACTTCCTGCCACGGGGAGGGGATGCCGAAGCCGGTCAATTTCTGGTAGACGGCGGAGATGCCGATCGCGGCGGTGAGACCGCCGAGCGCGCCGAGCACCCAGGCGCCGCGTCGTTCCTTCGCGAGTACGGCGACGAACATCGGGAAGAACAGCAGCGGTTCGAGCACGTAGGCGCGCCACAGGCCGAGCGCGCCGCGCAGGTCGGGGGAGACGAGCACACCGACGGTCGCGCCGACGGCGAAGAGGGTGGCCGGTTCGGACCAGTCCGCGAGCGCGGACCATGCGCCGCGTTCCGCTCCGTCGGTGAAGGCCCAGACGAGGAACAGCTCCCAGAACAGCACCTCGAGCAGCGTCGACGGGAGCGCCATGCCGGGCAGCGGGAGCGAGAAACGCACGAGGTACGCGGGCAGGAGCGCGCAGAAGACGGCGAGCGCGACGGAACGGCGCCAGAGGCAGAGGGCGAGGAAGACCGCCGCGGCGGCGAGCGTGATGAGGAGGGTCGTCATTGGCGTCATTGTAGCACCGGGCCGGTCGAGGCGGCGTTCGGCTTGCGGAGGAACGACAGCGTCTCTTTGTTGAGGATGCCGAAGATCGCGAGGAGCGCGGCGTAGACCGCGGCGCCGACGGCCACGCGGAGGAGCACGTGGAGCGAGGCGAGCGAGGCCACCGCGGCGGCCATGAGCGCGCTCGCGAGCGCGGCGCGCAGGAACGTCCTGAGCTTCAGCGTCACGCCCGTCGCGGCGATCACCGCCCAGGCGGTCGCGACCATGATGAACGCCTCGGAGAACACGGTGACCCAGGCAGCGCCCGGGCCGCCGTAGCGCGGGACCGCCCAGACGTAGAGCGCGAGCGAGAGCGCGGCATCCGCGGCGTAGGCGAAGATCATTTTGCGCTGCAGGCCGATGGCCACGACCGTGTGGCCGAAGAGCGCGCTCCAGAACACGGCGGCGCCGGCGAGCATGAGGATCGCAAGGAAGGGTCCGGACGCCGCGAACTGCGGGCCCGCCACGAAGGCCATGAGGTCGGAGGCGACGGCGAAGGTCCCGAAGGCGAGCGGCAGCGCCAGGAGCGAGAGCGCGTCGAAGGCCTTGCCGAGCTTGCGCCCGAACTCGTCCTTCCTGCCGCCGGACCAGGCGGAGGACAGGAGCGGCAGCACCAGCCCCATGAAGATCATCGGGATGACGGTGATGACGTCGAGCACCTTGTAGGCGGCGCCGTAGAGGCCGACCTCGCCCTGCGTGCGCGTGAGCGACAGGATGATGACGTCGCCCTTCAGGTAGATGAGGTTGAAGGCGATGGAGACGCCGATGGGCCAGGATTCGCGGACGATCTTCCGCCAGAACCCCAGGTCGAAGGCGGGGCGGATCCTCGCGAACTTCCGCGCGGCGATGAAGGTGACGGTGAGCTGCACGACGTTGCCGAGCACGAAGGCGGCGACGAAGGCCAGCAGTCCCGCGCCCCTGGCGGCGGCGTGCCAAGCGCCGAGGAGCAGCGCGGCGCGGCCGAGCACGTCCGCGAGCGCGGCGCGGCCGGTCGCGAGGTGCTTCTGGAAGACGCCGGTGAGCACCTGAGAGCTGGTCATGGCGAAGAACGACAGCGCGCCGATGGCGATGGCGGTCTTCACCTGTGGCGGATAGGGGAAGGCGAGCGCGAGGACCGGCGCGAGGCCGAAGAAGACCGCGCCGGAAACGATCCGCAGCGTGAAGATGTTCGAGGCGACGCGCGAAACGTCGGCGCGCTCCTCGGAGATCATGCGTACCATCGTGAGCGTCAGCCCAAAGTCGACGAGGATGCCGAAGAACTGCAGGAAGGAGATCGCGGTCGTGAACGCGCCGTACCCGTCGCGGCCGAGCGCGCGGGTCATGATGGCTATCGTGATGATGCCGAGCACGTTCCCGGCGAATTTGCCGGCGACCTGCACGACCGTGTTCGACGCTACGGCTCTCGAGACCGACATAGATGCACCAAGGGGACCAGGGTTGGCCGTACAAGTAAAGTAGTCGCCATTTTCCCCGCAGTATACCACGAACCGCCTTATTTTTGGGTTGACGAAGGCCTATTTTCGTGGTAAGATAAGCCAAGAATAGGGGGAATGAGCCGAAAAAACAAAAACACCTTCATATGAAACGGTTGGTTCTCCTTTCGGGGCCGGTTTTCCGGCCGCGCGTTGAACGGGCGGCATATGCGCCGCGGCTTCTGGCTGCGGTGTTTTTCGTGTTCGGGACCCTTATGGCCATGCCGGCCGCCGCCGCGATCGAGCCGTATGCCGCCAAAGAGATGATCCGCTCCGTGCGCCAGGTCGAAATGTCGCCGGGCGACACCATGCAGTTCACCATCGGTTTCAAGAACATGGGCTCGCAGACCTGGAAGCGCGACGGCAGGAATTTCGCGTCGCTCTATACCTATGATCCCAAGTACCGGAAGACGCCGTTCGTCCACGACAGCTGGATCACGGACGTGCAGCCCGCGCGCCTGACCGATACGGAGGTCCGGCCGGGCGCCGTCGGCAGCTTCACCATGACGCTGTTCGCGCCGCTGCAGGAAGGGACGTACCACGAGACGTTCCAGGTCGCCGCCGAGGGCGCCGCCTGGATGACGGGCGGCAAGTTCACGATCGACATCAAGGTGCGTCCCAAGCCGCCGCTCAGCACCGCGGCCGGCGACGTCCTCAAGTACGCGAACGGCTACAAGGCGCTGAAGATGCTGGTGAGCGACCGCGACCTCAGCCTGGAGCCGGGAACGACCAAGGAGTTCAGGGTCGGCTTCAAGAACGTCGGCAGGACGGCCTGGACGAAGGGCGGCTCGGCGCCGATCGAGCTCAAGGCGATGGCCAACGAGCCGTACAAGTTCAAGCACCGATCGTGGAGCGACAACGTCGTCGCCGGATTGCCCGAGAACGAGATCAAGCCGGGTCAGCTGGTGTTCCTGTCGTTCACGCTGACGGCGCCGCAGGGCGGCGGCCTCTTCAAGCCGACGTTCATGCTCACGGCCGGGGATGAGATCATCGAGGGCGGCGAGATCGAGATCCCCATCGAGGTGCGGCAGGGCACCGCGCCGTCGGTCGTCGACACCGCGCATGACGAGCAGTATTCGCGCTCCGGGGAACGCGGGCCGGAGATCCGCGTCGGCCTCTACACGACGACGGAACCGGTCATCGTTTCCGCGGCCGGCCAGTACCGCCTGCTCGACAGCGACGACAAGCCGGTGCAGACGCTGACGGGCACGACCACGACGACGTTCGATCCGGGGACGCTCGGCTACACGGTCAGGAACGGCGACTACGTCTTCCGGACGAGCGCCCACGTCACCTTCGAGCCGGTCGATCCCGCGACGACCATCTTCGAGCTGCGCAGCCTCGAGAGCCGTCCGACGTGGGACCCGACCATCAATTTCAACAAGTACCGGGGCAAGCTCCGCGTGCATTACATGCGGGCGACGCAGAAGCTGTGGGTCGTCGAGGAACTGCCGGTCGAGGATTACCTGCGCGGGCTCGCCGAGACCTCCAACGGCTCGAACTACGAGTTCCAGAAGGCGCTCGTGACCGCCGCCAGGACCTACGCGCTGTTCGTGATGTCGCTCGGCGGCAAGCACGCGTCGGAATATTTCGACCTGAACACCACCGGCAACGACCAGGTCTACAAGGGGTACGTCTCCGAGCAGGTCAGGCCGAACGTGGCCCGCGCCGCCGAGGAGACGCGCGGCAAGGTGGTCACGTACGGCGGCGAGCTCGTGGTCACGCCCTATTTCTCGCGCTCTGACGGCCGCACGCGCTCATGGACCGAGGTCTGGGGCGGCAAGGTACACCCCTGGCTGCTCTCGAAGGACGCCCCGTACGACCGGGGCAAGGAGCTTTGGGGCCATGGCGTCGGGCTCTCGGCTTCGGACGCGCTCGGGCGGGCCGACGCGGGCGCCTCCTGGACGGAAATCTTGAAGTACTACTACAGCGGGGTAGAATTGAAGCAACAGTATTGATGGTTTTCCGTTTTCCGTCCGCCGTTTTCGGTGACGCGGAGGACGGAAAACCGAAAACGGAAAACGGCAAACGGAAAACCCCTCCCATGACCCGTCCGAAGTCGAAGAACATCCCCATCGCGCTCTTGTCGCTCGTCATGACGGCGGCCTTCGCGCTGCCCGCGTTCGCCATGGACGCCGACGAGCAGTACGCGAGGACCAAGCTGGTCGAGATCTTCTCCGTCCGCCAGGACCTCCAGGAGCTGTACAGGCCTGACGGCAGCGCCCTGGCGTCGCCGCGGACCTCCGGCATCGCCACGCTCGAGGAATGGGCCCGAAAGTACGGGAGCAAGGAATATCCGACGTCGCTCGGCTGGTTCGCCGCGCAGGCCGCGCCCGCGAAACGGACGGTCGCGAGCACGCCCCGCGCGCTGGCGCTCCGCTCCGCGTCCTACGTCCCGGTGATGAGGCCTGGCGCCTCCTTCCCGTTCTCGTCGCTGTCCGCGGAAGCCGTGCTCGTCATCGACGTCGCCACGCGCGACGTCCTGATCTCGAAGAACGCGTATCAATCGAGGCCGCTGGCGTCCATCACCAAGCTCATGACCGCCATGGTCGCGCTCGATCACCGCGTGCCCATGTCGCGGCAGGCCACCATCCTCGATAAGGACGAGGTCGGCGGCGCGCGGCTGCGCGTGGACGATGGCGTTTCGATGCCCGTCCGGCAGCTCTTCGACGCCATGCTCATCGGCTCGGCGAACAACGCCGCCAATGCGCTCGCCCGCGCGACCAGGATCGCGCGCGAGGACTTCATCGGCGAGATGAACGACAAGGCGAAGGAGCTCGGGCTGCGCGCCACGACGTTCGTCGATCCCAGCGGCATCGAGGTCGGCAACGTCTCGACCGCGGAGGACATCGCCGCGCTGGGGCTCGAGGCGTTCGCTTTGCCGGAGGTGCGCCGCGCGACGACGACGGCCAAGACTACCATCATCGCGGCCAGGCAGACGCATTCCATCAAGAACACCAACGCGCTCCTGACCGACGACAAGAACGGGCTGTTCGTGATGGGCGGCAAGACGGGCTACCTCGAGGAGTCGAAGTGGAACTTCGTGGTGAAGATGAAGGACGGCAGGAACAAGCCGCTCCTCGTGGTCGTGCTCGGGGCCGACAGCCAGAGCGCGTCCTTCGCGGACGCCGCGCTTGCCGCGCGGTGGACGTGGGACAATTACCGGTGGACGCCCGCGAAGTGAGGGAGGAGTACCCAGTACACAGTACTCAGTACCCAGAACGTCTTTTGTCACGAAATGAAAAAACATCCGATCGACGGATGTTTTTTCATCTCTACGAACTTTACGTCTGTGTACTGGGTACTGTGTACTTCGGCTCACACCGGTCGTCCGAGTTCGGCGATGACCTCTCCCTGCCGCTTGCGATCATCCTCGACCAGTTCGAGCAGACGCTTGCGGATGAGGTCGGGATGCTTCACGTCCTCGAAGATGAAACGTTCCTTGGCGCCGGCGGTCTCGATGTAGACGTTGCCGAAGTTCATCAGCGACCGGAGGATGCCCTTCACCTCCGAGGTCACGTCCTGCACGCGCGCGAGGTCGAGCTCCGAGACCGTCCGCGCGAACATGCCCTGCTGCGAGACGTCGAGCACGCGGTCGGTCGTGACCAGGTAGACGTCGAGGTAGTAGTCGATGAACTTGGTGATGAAGAACGTCCAGAGCATCAGGTAGTACGCGCTCGTCATGAGCACCAGGATCGGTTTCGAGAGGGTGCCGATGAGGATGGACGGCCAGACGCCCGAGAAGACGACATAGAGGCCGATCGGCAGCGCCGCGAGCACCCACAGGAGGACGAGCTCGCCGAGGAAGAGGATCCAATGGCTGCGCATCTGGAAGATGATCTTCTCTTCGGGCTTCTTGTCGATGAGATGGTCGAGGTCGATCATAGGCCGGAGGGCGAGGTGGTGACGCCGGTGAGCGAGCCGCCGAAGGTGATCTGCTGGGACCAGTCGGTGCCGCGCAGTCCCTGCCAGGTGAAGAAGAACACGAACACCGCGCCGGCGAGGAAGGCGAACGTCGCGGCGAAGCTCGAGTTCGTCGTCGCTCCGTAGCGCACCAGGTTATGGACGCTGTACGCCGCCAGGAAGATGAAGATCAGCACGATGATGCCGTACGGTATGAGGATGAGCGAGAGTGGGAAACTGAGCATAAGCTGCGAGCTGCGAGCTGCGAGCTGCGAGCTTTGGCCCGAGGCGCGGTCACGCGCTCGAAGCTCAAAGCTCGAAGCTTAAAGCTCCATAAGTGTTTCTTGCCCCGGGTAGGGGATATTGAGATGGGCGTAAGCGTGCCTCGTGGCCACCCGGCCGCGCGGGGTGCGATCGAGGAAACCGAGCTGCAGCAGGAACGGCTCGTGGACCAGTTCGAGGGTGTCGATCTCCTCGGAGGTCGCGGCGGCGAGCGTCTGCAGTCCGACCGGTCCGCCGGAGAACTTGACGATGATGGTCTCGAGGATGCGGCGGTCGGTGGGATCGAGCCCGTGGCGGTCGATCTCGAGCATCGCGAGCGCGGCGGCGGTCGAGTCCGCGTCGATGCGGCCGCCCGCGCGGACGTCGGCAAAGTCGCGGACGCGCTTCAGCAGGCGGTTGGCGATGCGGGGCGTGCCGCGCGAGCGCGAGGCGATGAGCGCCGCCGCGTCGCCGGGGATGTCCGCGCCGAGTATGCCGGCGCTGCGGGAGACGATGGTGGCGAGCTCGTCCGCGGCGTAGAGGTCGAGATGGTAGGTCGCGCCGAAGCGGTCGCGGAGCGGCGAGGACAGCAGGCTGAGACGCGTGGTCGCGCCGATGAGCGTGAAGCGGGGGATGTCGAGGCGGACGGTCCTCGCGGACGGGCCCTTGCCGATGACGATGTCGAGCGCGAACTCCTCCATCGCGGGGTAGAGCACCTCCTCGATGACGCGGTTCATGCGATGGATCTCGTCGACGAAGAGGATGTCGCCCTTCTCGAGGTTGGTGAGGATGGCGGCGATGTCGCCGACGCGCTCGAGCGCGGGGCCGGAGGTGGTGCGCACGCGCACGCCGAGCTCCTCGCCGATGATGTGGGCGAGCGTGGTCTTGCCGAGGCCGGGGGAGCCGTAGAGCAGCACGTGCTCGAGGGGTTCGCCGCGCAGCTTGGCGGCGTCGATGAAGATGCCGAGGTTCTCGCGCATCTTCGCCTGGCCGACGAACTCGGAGAGCCGCCGCGGGCGCAGCGTCATGTCGAAGGCCGCCTCGCCGCTGCCGGCGCGGGGTTCGAGGAGCGTTTCCGGCGATGCGATGTCGGTGCGCAGGTCCATGGCTTGGTGTTCAGGGGCAGGGCCCCTTTCGCCCTCATGGTAAAGGAAAGCGGGCGTTCCGGCCAGACGCCCGCGCTTCCCCGCAGGAGCGCCAGCGGGTATCGTACCGATGCTATGTCCCCCTCGGAATTCGCCGTGTTCGCGGTCTTCTATCTGCTCGTCGGCACCCTGGCGCTGGGCGCGGTGTCGGCCGCTCCATGGGTCCGCACCAAGCGCCGCCAGCGCGACCTTATCGCCTCGAAGGTCGAGCTCAAGGACGGCGCGAAGGTCTATGACCTCGGCTGCGGCGACGGCGCCGTGCTGTTCTCGCTGGCGCGGCGCAATCCGACGGCCCGCGCGGTCGGGTACGAGATCGCGCTCCTGCCGCTCGCGGTCGGCTGGACGACGAAGGCGTTCGGCGGCGCGGCCTACGGGAACGTGTCGCTGCGTTTCCGCGATTTCTTCGGGCCGGACCTGTCCGACGCCGATGCCGTCTTCATCTTCCTGCTCAAGGAATGCTACCCGCGGGTGCTGCGCAAGCTCGCGGCCGAGCTTCGCGACGACGCGCAGATCGTCGTCGCGGCCTGGCCGCTGCCCGGCATCGACGCCGAGCGTTCGGAACCGGCGACCGCCGATCTTCTGCCGGTGTACTTCTATCGCGGCGCGCAGCTGCGCGCCGCCTCGCGGCCATGATCGAGGTGCGCAGGTCCTCAGAACGCGGACATGTCGAACACGGCTGGCTCGATACCCGGCATACGTTCTCGTTCGGGCACTACGTCGACCCGGAGCACATGGGGTTCCGCGTCCTGCGCGTCATCAACGAGGACATGATCGCGCCGGGGGAGGGCTTCGGCAAGCACTTCCATGACGACATGGAGATCATCACGTACGTGACCGCGGGCCGTCTCGCGCACCAGGACAACGCCGGCGGCGGCGGTACGCTCGGCCGCGGCGACGTGCAGCACATGAGCGCGGGGCGCGGCGTCATTCACAGCGAGTTCAACGCCTCGAAGGAGGAGCCGGTGCGTTTGTTGCAGATATGGATACTGCCAGCGACCAGCGGCATCGATCCTTCCTATGCGCAGAAGACGTTCAATGACGCGGCGAAGCGGGGGAAGCTGCTGCTCATCGTCTCCGGCGACGGCAGGGACGGGTCGCTCATGATGCGGCAGGACGCCGACCTGTACGCCGCGCTCCTCGGCGACGGCGAGACCGCCGGGCTCCCGCTCCGGCCCGGACGACACGCTTGGGTGCAGATGGTGGCCGGCGCGGCATCGCTGAACGGCGTTGCGCTCTCCGCAGGCGACGGCGCGGCGGTTTCCGAGGAGGGAATGCTGCGGATCGAGGCGAAGGGCGACGCCGAGGTCCTCGTGTTCGACCTTCCCTGACGATCGTAAAAAGGCGCACGGACACCCGCGCGCCTTTTGCGATGAGGACCGCCGTGCCGGCAGGCGACCGCGGCGTCATTTTTTCAGCGCGAACGACCACCAGGCATCGTGCCCGGACAGCTGTTTCCTGAAGATGAGGAGGAAAGCGAGCACGACGGCGTTGCCGGTCGTGATGGCCGCGGAGATCAGGCCCGGGTTGCCGGCCAGGTGATAGAGTTCCGCCGGCATCGCCAGGGCGACGACCGCGAGGAGGAGCATGTAGCCCCAGGCCTGGCGCCGCAGGAAGCCGATGGCCGCGAGGATCTTCACGCAGCCGAGCGCCAGGAGCGCGGCGCCGAAGGCCGTCTTGTGGTCGAGGAACACGAACATCTTCTCCACCGCGAGGCGGATGAACTCGTCGTTGGGGTCTTCGACGAGCTCGCGCGCGGCGAGGCGGGTGATGAGCCCGGACAGCCCTGCGTAAGAAGCCAACAGCAACGTCGCGCCGATGATCGCCTCGATGCCGCCCATCAGGAACTTGAACATGGCGATGATGAACCGGTATTTTTCGAACCGCTCGTGCAGCTGCATACGCGGCAACGGTAGCAGCAGCGAGGCCGGCCGCGCAAACCGGGGCTTTTTCCGGCGGGACGCGGCGTGCTAAGCTGCGGTATCGAACTATGCCGACCCATGAACAAAAGACGGCCAGGATCGCCGCGCAGCTGAAGGGCCGCGTCGGCGGCCGGCCCGTATCGCTGAAGAAGAAAGCGGTGTCGCACGAGGTGCCGAAGCTCGGCGACCGGCGCCACGAGGATGAGAAGATCGACATCAGCGACCTGAACGAGATACTGCGCATCGACGCCGAACGCCGCATCTGCGTGGCGGAGCCCGGCGTGACGTTCGTCGACCTCGTTCAGGCGACGCTGCGGCACGGGCTCGTCCCCATCGTCGTGCCGGAACTGAAGACGATCACGATCGGCGGGGCGGTGGCGGGCTGTTCCATCGAATCCATGTCGTACGTCTACGGCGGCTTCCACGACACCTGCCTCGAGTACGAGATCATCACGGCCAAGGGCGACGTCCTCGTCTGCGCTCCCGACAATGAGAACGCGCTGGTGTTCCAGATGGCGCACGGCACGTTCGGGACGCTCGGCATCATCGCGAAACTGACCTTCCGGCTCGTGCCGTCGAAGCCGTTCGTCCACGTCGCGTACGAGAAGTACGGGGACCTCGAGTCGTACAAGGCGGCCATCTGGAAGCACTACCAGGCGCGCGACGTCGACTTCATGGACGGCATCATCCATTCGCCGACGGAGCTGGTGCTCAGCGTCGGGAATTTCGAAGAGACGGCGCCGTACGCGCACCGCTACGACTGGATGCGCGTCTATTACCTGAGCACCAAGACCCGCAAGGAGGACCATCTTCGGACCGCCGATTATTTCTTCCGCTACGACAAGGGCGTCACGAACGTCACGCCGCGGTCCTTCCTCGGCCGGCTGTTCCTCGGCAAGTTCGTGGACTCCACCACGGTATTGAAGCTCGTCTACAAGCTGCGGAAGTACCTGCCTAAGACGGCGATCCCCGTGACGCTGGACACGTTCATCCCGTTCTCGAAGATGACGGAGTTCTTCGGGTGGTACAAGAAGGAGATCGATTTCTTCCCGCTGTGGTGCGTGCCGTACAAGCGCGTCCGCACCTATGAATGGATCGACGACGAGTTCATCAAGAAGGCGCCGGACGAGCTGTACCTGGACATCGCCATCTACGGCTTCCGGCGGCAGGACGGCAAGAACTATTACAGGATGTTCGAGCAGGAGCTCATGAAGATCGGCGGGCTGAAGACGCTCATCACGCCGAACTTCTACACCGAGGAGGAGTTCTGGAAGGTCTGGAACAAGCCGAACTACGACAAGGTGAAGCGCATCACCGACCCGGACAACGTCTTTCGCGGCCTCTACGAGAAGACCTGCCGCGCGACGATGGGATTGTGATGAAAGAAAAGACCCCGCGATGAGCGGGGTCTTTTCTTTGGTGCCCAGGGTGGGATTTCCGCCGCGCGCCGCCGAACGCGGCGCACGTTGCGTGGGACGTGCGGATATTTCCGTTTCTTTGCGCACGTCCGCTGTGTCGCGTCAGGCGTACGCGACCCCCGGGCAGCGGTGGCGTGAAGACCTTCACGCCACCGGCGCGCAGCTCGCGCCCGCTCGAACGGGCGTGCCCGAGCTGCACTGCTGCCCGTTCGAATCCCGTCTGGCAACCACGAAAAAACCCCGCTGAAGCGGGGCCTTTTCGTGGTGCCCAGGGTGGGATTCGAACCCACAAGCCCTTGCGGGCGGGGGATTTTAAGTCCCCTGTGTAAACCGTTCCACCACCTGGGCGCGAGGGAACCCCTCGCTGCACATCTTACCCGACTTCCCCGACCAGGGAACCTTTCCAGGTCTCCATGTCGGTCTCCGACCTCACGATCTTGAGAAGGCCCGCGTCGAACTTCGACTTGAAGGCCGGGTTCTCCTTGAGCTCGGCGAAGGCTTTGTCCATGTTCTCTTTGGCCGCCGCGGTGCGCGCGGGTTCCGCGTACTGGGGATAATCCGCGTGGAGCACGATGGGCTTGCCGGCGAGATCGACGTCGCTGTGGTGTTCCATGACGGTGAGCGCGATCTCGATGTTGCCCGCGAGCGACGGGTTGTGAGCCGATAAGTGGAAATAGGCGTTCCGTCCCTGCACCCAGGCGCGGTAGGCGCTGCCGACGTAGATGCCATGGCCGGCATGGTTGGCGTCCGTGGCTTCAAGATCGAACTTCGCGTTGGCCGCGAGCACGGCATGAAGGCCGTCGTCGTGGTCGTCCGTGTCGATGGCGCGGAAGTCATGGGTCGTGGTGCACATGGCGATGACGTGCACCGGCACCGAAGGGAAGCGCTCCTTCAGCGCGCGCTTGAGGTCGGTGAAGAAGACCTTCTGCGCTTCCCGGTCGTTGGCGAAGGCGGCGCAGCCGAGGTGCTCGGCGTGGCTGCACTCGTGCGGGACGAGGAAGATGGAGACGGGGCGGCCCTTCGCGAGCGCCGCGTCGATGGCGGGCCTGAACACCTGTTCGAACGTCTTGGCCTCGATCTTGCCGCCGCCCGACGCGTAGATCTCCGCGTCGCCGGGATGCAGCCCCAGCGCTTCGTCGATGTGGGTGTTGCGCTCGTCCATGCAGGTCACGACGAACGTCTCGCGGGAGGGGGCTTTCGCCGAGGAAACGAGACGCCGGGCGACGCAAGAAAGGTTGCGCGAAAGCAGCGCAGCGCGCTCATGCGCCCAGAACGAGGCGATGGCCTGGCGGTCGATGGTCTTTTCGGTCTTCTGGTGCGTTGCGTGCATAGGAAAAAATGCCTTTCGACCGCTCACGCTACACCCGGCGTCCGCGCTTGTCCAGAAGGGCTCAACGCCGCTCTTTTTTCGGCTTCCGCAGCCACTGCAGGAGCTCCTTCAGCGGCCGCGCGTTGAGAACGTCCTTCCTCTCGGCCCAGCCGCGGCGGGCGATGGCGATGCCGTTGTCCATGTAACGCATGTGCGCGGGCTCGTGGGCGTCGGTGTCGATGACGAGCTTCACGCCGAGCGCGACGGCCATGCGGACGTGCTTGTCCTTGAGGTCGCTGCGGTCGGGGTAGGCGTCGATCTCCATGGCCGTGCCGGTCGCCTTCGCCGCCTTGAGCAGCGCCTCCATGTCGACCTCTGCGGGCTCGCGTTTGTTGATCTTGCGGCCGGTCGGATGGAAGATCGCGTCCACGTTCGGGTCCTTCATCGCTTCGATGATGCGCGCGGTCTGCTGCTCGCGAGACAGCCGGAAATGCGAATGCACCGAGGCGCCGACGAAGTCGAGCCTCGCCAGCGTCGCGCCGGAGAGGGACAGCGAGCCGTCCTTGAGGATGTCGGCTTCGATCCCCTTGAGCACCGTGACGGACCGCGAGCGCCGGTTAAAAGCCTCGATGGCACGGGCCTGCTGCGCGAGCCGCTTGGCGTTGAGGCCGCCGGTCATTGCCAGCGCCTTGGTGTGATCGGTGACCGCCATGTACTCATACCCGAGCTCGCTCGCCGCAGCCGCCATGTCGGCGATGGACCCGGCGCCGTCGCTCCAGTCGGTCTGGACCTGCAGGTCGCCGCGCATCGCGTCGTAGCCGATGACCTTCGGCAGCGTCCCGGCCTTCGCGGCCTCGATCTCTCCCGTGTCCGTCCGCAGCTCCGGCTCGATGTACGGCAGGCCGAGCGCGCGATAGACGTCCTCTTCCGTGCGCGAGGCGATCTTGCGCTTGCCGCGCCACAGCCCGTATTCGTTGAGCTTCAGCCCCTTCTTGATGGCCATCTTGCGCGTCTTGATGCCGTGGTCCTTGTCGCCGGTGAAGTACTGCACCGCCGCGCCGAAGGACCCGTCGGGAACGACGCGCACGTCCGCGTGCATGCCGTTCGCGAGCCGGACGGTCGTCATCGTGCCGCCGCGCTCGAGCACCCGCGCGACCTCCGGGAAGGAGGCGAACGCGTCCATGACCTTCTTCGGCTGCGACGTCGTGACGATGAAATCGAGGTCGCCGATGGTCTCCTGGCGGCGGCGCACGGAGCCGCACACGACCGCGTGCTGCACGCCGGCGACGGCGCGCAGACGTTCTTCCATGCCGCGCGCGAGCGGCAGGATGAACCCGAGGATCTTCCGTTCGCCGACCTCCTTCTTGATGAGCGCCGGGCCTCGCGTCCTCTTCCCGTCCTCCTCGCCGATCCCGAGACCTTTGAGGATGTGCTCCTGCGCCTTCGCGCCATAGTGCGGCACGTCCGCGATCTTTCCCGCCCTCGCCGCGCGTTCGAGGTCCTTGAGCGTCCTCACTTTCAGGGCCTTGTACATGGCGAGCGCGGTCTTCGGCCCGATGCCCTCGATGGACGTGAGCGCCAGCGCGTCGAACGGATACTTCTTCTTGAAGCGCGCGTACTCGGGGAACGTTCCCTTGGTGAACAGGGTCTTGATGTGCCCCGCGATGCCTTCGCCGACGCCGGGGATGCGGCGGAGCCCTTTGACCCCGTCGGTTTTGAACAGCGACTCGGCGGAAACGTCCGCCGAAGCGATGCCGTCGGCCGCCTGCTCGTACGCCTGCGGCTTGAACGGCACGCCTTCCATCTCATAGAAGGCCGCCATCTCGCGCATCATCGCGGCTATCTCGCGGTTGCTGAACGCTTTTTTCATGCGTCCATTGTAGCGGATTGACCCCTCGGGAGGAACGTGGTAGCTTCACGCGTCGCCCGAATTTCCGGGCCGACAGGGTCATTACAACCCTCAACGCCAGCATCGGAGGCATCATGCCG
>DATJFD010000046.1:0-27215 GCA_035495855.1 Binatia bacterium
TGACCGTCACCGCGGCGAACGCCGCCTCGGCGTCCTTCGCGATACCCGCTTCGACCGTCGTGACCGCGGACCCGTCGTGGGACGGCGTCATCGCCGCGCCGACGCTCGCGAACGTGACGATCCCCTCGACGCCGACGGAGACGTTCACGCCGACCTTCGCGATCGAGATCGGTTCGTCGCTTGCGCTGTCGTTCGACCGCGGCGTGCGCATCCTGATCCCGTCGCAGGCCGGCAAGCGGGCGGGTTTCGTGCGGACGGGCATCGGTTTCACCGAGATCACGGCGACATGCGCGTCCGACGGCCAGGCTGCGGGCGACGCGCTCGCTGCGAACGGCGACTGCAAGATCGACGCCGGACCTGACCTGGTCATCTGGACGAAACATTTCACGTCCTTCGCCACGTTCATCTCGGCGGCGCCCGCGACGTCGAGCGGCGGGGGCGGCGGCGGAGGAGGAGGCGGAGGCGGGGGAGGAGGAAGCACCGGTTCAACGGCGCCGTCGGTCCCGACCGGGACCATCGCGCAGAACGTGACCGCAGCGCAGCTCGCGAGCCTTACCGAGGCGGAGAAGGCCGCTCCCTGGACCGACCCGACCTCGACCGGCGCCTACACCGCGGCCACCGCCATCCTGTCCACGCCCACCATCGACATCGACAAAGGCCTGCTCACGCCGGCGACAGTCCGGTTCTGCACCACGGGCGCGCTCATCAAGGGCGTCTCCTCGACCGCGGTCTATTATTGCGGCCGCGACGGCAAGCGTTACGTCTTCTTCAACGAGAAGCTGTTCTACACCTGGTTCTCCGGGTTTTCCGCTCTCGTGACCATCACGGACGCCGAGCTCGCGCAGATCGCCATCGGCGGCAACGTCACCTACCGGCCGGGCGTGAAGATGGTGAAGATCCAGACCGACCCGAAGGTCTACGCGCTCTCGCGCGGCGGCCTTCTGCGCTGGGTGACGAGCGAGGCGGTCGCGGCGAAGCTCTACGGCGCGGACTGGAACAGGAAGATCGATGACGTCTCGGACGCGGTCTTCTTCAATTATCACGTCGGCGAGCAGATCGACCCCGCGGACGCGGGTCTCTGACGCGAAATGAAAAGCCCGTCCAAGCGGACGGGCTTCTTCGTTCCTAAGGATGCGAGACGTAGATGGGGTTCGACCAGGCCGTCTGCGGCCCCGGCGCACGGCTCACGCGGATGCGCACGTAGGTCTCCGTGCCGTCGGCTTCGTAGCTCGCGGCGACGGCGTTCGGCGCCGTCTTCACGACCCTGCCTTCCGCGGCGATGAATTCGATCCTGCTCGGGCGGGGCACGGCGACGTCGATCACGGCCCCGTGGACGGCGATCGCGTCGATCTTGCCGCCGTTCGAGGCATAGAAGTTCCCGGACTTGAGCGCGGCGATGACCGCGGGGAGCGTGAGCTCGTCCGCGAACACGTCGGTCGACGCGACCATGCAGTACGCCGCGCGCACGTCATGGCAATCGTCGACGGCCGTGAGGTTCGTGCGCCTGCCGCGCGAGAGCAGATGGTCGATCCGCCGCTCGGCGTTGCTGTTGGTCCAGTCGTTGCTGTTGTTCCAGACCTCGATCGCGTCGTAGCGCTCGACGCCCAGGAGCGCGGCGTCCGACCAGCACGGGTTCCTCGGATAGCTCCCGGGCCAGTCGGGATGGTTGATCTGGACGAAGGAACCTTCGCGGACCGCCTGGTCGATGACGTCCTGCGGGAGCCGCGCGCCCGGCGCGACGGTCGTCGCTCCGATGCGGTTCTCGTGCAGGCAGGTGTGGTCGTTCTCGACGCCGGGGACGAAGAGGATCCCCGCGACGCCCGGGTCGGGCGTGTTGAAATCGTGGTCCGTGATGGCCGCGAAGTCGAAACCGTGGTCGCGGTACGCCGCCATGACCGCGGCGGGCGATTGCCGGCCGTCGGAGTTGGTCGTGTGCGCGTGCAGCTGCCCGCGGTATCGGTGCGCCTTCGCCCGGTACGGCGAGGTCAGGCGGATGCCGCCGCCTTCGGTCACGACAGGGACCGGCGGCGGAGGCGGCTGGGCCGGTGCGATCGCGCGCGGCGCGGGGGAGGGCGAAACGGCGATGCGGCGTCCGGCGCTGTCGCCGAGGCACGCGAAGCAGACGATGATGGCGGCGGCCGACAGGAAAAGAGCCGGGACGGGGACGGGAGACCTCATGGTCGACGCTCGTTGTGGAAAGGTGCTGCCGCCCGAACGGGGCGGACTCCCGCATTCCAGCACGAAGACGGCGCGGTGGAAAGGGGCCGTCCCCATCTGCTATACTTCGCCCATGCGCAAATTCCCGCCGGTCGCCATCCTGGTCTCCGCGGTCGTGGTCGTCGCCGTGGCGGCGGCCGTCTTCACGCTCCTGCCGGCCCGCCAGAAAGGGACGGCGTGCACCGCTGAAGCGCGGCAGTGCCCGGACGGCTCCTTCGTCGGCCGAAGCGGGCCGAATTGCGAGTTCGCGCCCTGCTCCGGCGGCCGACCTGCGCCGATCCCGAGGCCGGAATTCCCGCCGACCCCGCCCGCGCCGCCGCCGCTGCCGGGCTGCACCACGGACGCCGACTGCAAGGCAGGCGAAGCCTGCTTCGGTCTCGAGGGCCAGGGGACCGTCGCGCCGAACGGCGGACCGTCCACCTACATCATCACCAAGGGCGAGTGCCGCGAGAAAGCCGGCGGCGCCTGCGACACCGACGACCAGTGCTACCCGGGCCTCGTCTGCCACCAGCAAAAGTGCACGGAACCGCGCGACGGTTCCTGCAAGGGCGCCGACGACACCAGCTGCCCCGCGGGTTACCGCTGCGTGCAGTCCTGCGGTCCGCCGGTGGCGCAAGTGAACGAACCCGAACCGCCGTGGTACTGCGAAGTGGAGGAGCTCGCGCGCCGGCCGCGCAACTGCCCGATCTGTCTGGCGTCGAACGTGAAGATCGCCACGCCGTCCGGCACCGTGAACGTGAAGGACCTCCGCGAAGGCATGACGGTCTGGACCGAGGACGCGCACGGCGGGCGCCTGGCCGCGCCGCTCATCGCCGCGAGCAGCACGCCCGCGCCGCCGGGCCACCGCGTCACGCATCTCGTGCTCATCGACGGCCGCGAGACCTACGCGTCGCCCTCGCATCCGACCGCCGACGGCCGCCCGGTCGGCGACCTGCGCCCCGGGGACGCCTACGACGGCTCCCGCGTCGCGTCCGCCTCGACCGTGCCGTATTGGGACGCCGCCACCTACGACCTGCTGCCTGCCGGTCCGACGGGCGTCTACTGGGCCGACGGCATCCTGCTCGGCAGCACGCTCTTCGACAGAGAAAAGTAAAAAGAGAAAAACCGGTTTGTTCATCCTAAACGTCCCATTATGAAGCGATTCATCGGCGCGATCACGATCGCCGCGATGCTCCTCCCCGGAGCGGCGGCGTTCGCCAACGAAGGAATGACGACGCCCAGGCCGGACGGCCAGGGCCAGATGATGCCTCCCAGGACGGAAGGCCAGGGCGAGGGCATGAAGTCATCGCTGAAGCCCGACAACGCCTGCATGGCGGCGGCGAACAAGAAGCGCGAAGACGCGATGAAGGCCGCGAAGCAGACCATGGACGCGGCGATGAAGTCCGCGCAGGACGCGTTCAAGGCCGCGAGGGACGCCGCACAGGCGCTCACGGACCCGGATGCCCGCGACCTCGCCATGGAAGCCGCGAAGAACGCCTTCGAGGACGCGCAGGTCGCCGCGCAGACGGCGATGCGCACGGCGCGCCGCGCCGCCGACCACCAGGCGCTCCTGGACAGGATCGAATGCCGCAAGCAGATGAAGGCCGCGCAGCAATGCCTCTCCGCCGCGATGGACAAGATGAAGGCGGCCATGAAGACCGCCGAGGACGCCTACCGCGCGGCGATGGAAGCCGCCAAGGCCAAGCGGGACGCCGCCATGGAAGCCGCGAAGGCGCTGACCGACGAAAACGCCCGCGATGAGGCCGTGATGGCCGCGCAGAACGCGTTCGAGGACGAGGAGGCCGCGGCGCAGAACGCCATGCGGCTGGCACGCCGCGACGCGGAGAACCAGATGCGTAAAGATAAGAAGGCCTGCGGCCCCCTGGTCAACGCCAGGTCCGTGAAAAGGCTGTAAGCTCAGCGCCAGGAAAGGCCGCTCCCCATGAGCGGCCTTTTTCATCCACAGAACGTAAGAATTGGACGGGCCCAACGTCAGTTAGAGAGCTAATTCACGTAGCTTTTTACGTTCTATGCAGAGACGAATCGTACAAGCGACGGCCACGGCGATCATCTTCGCTTCGATGGCCGTCCCGGCTTTCGCCCATGGCGACGGCCACGGCCTGGGCCTCAGCATGAAGCTCGAGGGCAGGCATGACAACGGCCTCCACCTCGGCTGGCTGAAGAACGGCAAACATGAGGAAGGCGACGATGACGAGGAGGGGAACACCATCTCCTCCTGCCTCGACACCGCGCGCCAGGCGCATGACACGGCCATCAAGGCGGCCGCGAAGATCTACCGCGCCGCGCAGGCCGACGCCCGGTCCGCGTACAGCACGGCGATCAAGACCGCCCAGAAGGCGCGCAAGAGCGCCATCAAGGACGCCCGCGTGACGTTCAAGGCCAGCGCCAAGGATCAGGCCGCCATCGAGGCGTACGCCGCGGCCAAGCTCAAGGCCGAGACCGACTGGCACGCCGCGGTGAAGACCGCGCAGGACGCGTTCAGCGCCGCCAAGGTCTCCGCCGAGAAGACCTGGAAGGAAGCCAAGCAGAAGGCCGACGCGGACTTCAAGGCGGCCAAGCTCGCCTGCGCCCCCGCGCCGACCCCGACGCCCGCTCCGGGCGACGTGACGGCCCCGGCCGCGGTGACGCTCTCGCTGTCCGCCGCGACCTCGTCCTCGGTCCTCGTCTCCTGGACGGCTCCGGGCGATGACGGCTCGACGGGCACCGCCGCCTCCTACGACCTCCGCTACTCGACCAGCGCGATCACGGACGCGAACTTCGCCTCCGCCACGCAGGTCGCGGGCGAGCCGGCCCCGGCCGTCGCGGGCACTGCCCAGACGATGACCGTCACCGGCCTCACCGCCAACACGACCTACTTCTTCGCCATGAAGGCGCAGGACGAGGTTCCGAACGTCTCGGCCCTCTCCAACGTGCCGAGCCTCGCCACGACGGTCCTGGCCGACACCACGGCCCCCGCCGCGGTGACGCTGGCCCTGTCGGCCGCCACGTCGTCCTCCATCACGGTCTCCTGGACCGCCACGGGCGATGACGGCTCGACGGGCACCGCCGCCTCGTGCGACCTCCGCTCCTCGACCAGCGCGATCACGGACGCGAACTTCGCCTCCGCCACGCAGGTCGCGGGCGAGCCGGCCCCGGCCGTCGCGGGCACCGCCCAGACGATGACCGTCACCGGCCTCACCGCCAACACCGCGTACTTCTTCGCCATGAAGTGCCAGGACGAGTCCGCGAACGTTTCGGCGCTCTCCAACGTGCCGACGCTCTCGACGCTCGTTGCCGCGGACACGACGGCCCCGGCCGCCGTCACGACGCTCGCGCTTTCCGGCGCCACGTCGTCCTCCATCACCCTGACCTGGATCGCCACCGGCGATGACGGGATCACGGGCACGGCCGCGTCGTACGACATCCGCTATTCGACCTCGCCCATCGCGACCGCCGCGGACTTCAACGCCGCGACCCAGGTCGCGGGCGAGCCGTCGCCGGCCGTCGCCGGCCTGACCCAGTCGATGACCGTCTCGGGTCTCACCGCAGGCACCACGTATTATTTCGCCATCGAGGCGACCGATGAGGCTTCGAACACCTCCAGCCTGTCCAACGTTCCTTCCCTCGCCACCCTCTAAAAGGGGAGCAGGGAACGATCAGAACCGCCCGGTCCGCCCGGGCGGTTCTTCGTTCTCCGCGAACGTGCTATGCTTCGTGTGCAAGGAAATGCATATGTTCACCATGTCGCAGGTCGGAAAGGTGCTCATCATGATCGGCGCGGGGCTCGTCGTCTTCGGCGTGCTCGTCTCGGCGGGGACCGGCTTCGGCCGCCTCCCGGGCGACGTCGTCATCCAGCGCAAGGATTACGTCGTGTACGTGCCGGTGCTTTCGTCCATCATCGTGAGCATCGTGCTGTCGCTCGTGTACTGGGCGGTCACGCGCTATTTCGGGGAGTAGGGACAACCGACCACGACGACAGAAAACAGATGAAAAACGGCCGGATATCCGGCCGTTTTTTCGTGTCCGTCGTCTGTTATCTGTTGTCTGGCGGCTATTTCCCGCAGCCGCAATCGCACGTGCCGTCCGCCTTGTGCGCGTGACCGCAGTCCGGGCACATGTCCTTCGAGCCTTCCGCGTTCATGGCCTCATGGATGAGATGAATTATTGAAGGGACGTTCAATAGTGTACAATTCCTTTGTTCGGCACGTCCAGACCAGCGTGTGGATACTATTGCAAAATAATTCACACAATGGTACGATAGAGGCACGCCTATGGAAACCGCCCTCGCGAAGTTCGCCATCACGGTCGCGCTCCTGGCCTCGGCCCTCATGCCGTTCGCCGCGAACGTTTAGCGCTTCGAGGGTCCGCCCGCGTGGGGCCGGGCCTGCGGCGAAGGCCTCCGGGGCCTCATCGGTCTCGCGCCCACTGTCTTCCGAGTCTGCTGATCGTCCACGCCGCGACCCGCCACACCTCAACAAGCTGATCCGAGCGCTCATCCTGATCTCCACCGGCGCCGTCGGCGCGCAACCATCCTCCGCTCATCCCTCCGGTCTGACCCTCGTCACGGGTATCGTCGCTGCCCTATGCTTGTCGGCATCGAGACCCAAAAAACGATCGTCGGCGCCCTCATCGTCGTGGTTTTCGTCGGCCTGGTGTTCGCGGTCTATGCGGCCCGGCGAGAGGGGAGGGATTCAACTTCGCACGTGAACGGTCCGGGAACGGACAGCGGGCTGGACATAGGCGTTGGCGGGACCTAGCGCACCTGTGCGGCGCGCCGTTGCGCTCCTTCGTTCACGGCAAACCACTGCAGTGAAGGGCCGGGACTGAGTTCCCGGCCCTTCCATTTGCGCGGTTCCTTGACCGGAGGACGGAGGCGAGTGCATGCTGCAAAAGTTCTTTCGCAGTGCCTTACGAGAGAAGGAGAAACGATGCCTGGAGACAGGAACCAGCCGGTCGATGGGAGGATCATCGTCCAGATCGGCGAGCTGCAGGCCGAAGGGAACCTGGCGGGGTTGACCATCGCCAAGGCGCGGGAGCTCATCCTCGCCCATCTGCCGGACCCGACGGCGATGCCCGCGGATGCGGTCGCCCGCGTGACGACCATGGACCCGAAGGACGCAGCCTGGTTAAGCGTCGCCTCGCCGCAAGAGGACACGCTGCTCATGCTCACGACCGACTGGGGGATGCAGATGTTCCAGGGCGTCTCGAAGACCGTCCCGGACGACTACGTCATCCGGCCGGCCGACATCCATCTTTCCTTCAAGAGCCCGGACGGCCAGACCCCGCCCTGACGCGAAAGCCGGACCTCGTGGTCCGGCGTTTTCATTTCTGCCCGAGGCGCTTGAGGGCCGCGGCCACGTCCGCGCCCTTGCCGAGGACGGGCTTGAAGAGGTCGCCCTTGCGGTCCAGGCGGCGGGGCATCGTCTTCATGGTGAAGGCGGCGGGGTCGAGCCCTCGCCGGACCTCCTTCCACTCGAGCGGCGCCGACACAAGGGCGCCGGGCCTCGGCCGGACGCTGTACGGCGCCACGGTCGTCGCGCCATGCCGGTTCTGCAGGAAGTCGAAATACACCTTCCCTTTGCGGCGCCGGGGGCTCCGCTCGAGGCTGGTGGTCTCGGGCAGCCTGTCGTTCGCCATGATCGAGAGCAGCTCGGCGAGCTTCAGGACGTCGTCCGTCGCGTAGCGCGCGCCCATGGGCACGTAGACGTGCAGGCCACGGCCGCCCGAGGTCTTCGGGAAGCCCTCGAGCCCGAGCCCTTCCAGGACCCTGCGCATCGCGAGCGCGGCCTCGATCACGTTCGCGAACGGGGCGCCTTCAGGGTCCAGGTCGATGACCAGGAAATCGGGGCTGTCGAGCGAACCGACGCGCGAGGTCCAGGGGTCGATCTCGATGCAGCCGAGGTTCGCCATCCAGAGGAGCGTCTCTTCGTTGTCGCAGACGACGGACCGGAGGGTCTTGCCGAGGGATGCGGACCGTATCTTCTCGATGCGGACGAAGGGAGGCGGTTTCATGCGCGCGATGTCCTTCTGGAAGAAGCTTTCTCCCTCGATGCCGTCGGGATGCCGGTTGAGCGATTCCGGCCGTCCCTTGAGGAACGGCACCAGGACGGGCGCGACCTCGCGATAGTAGGCGACGAGCTCGCCCTTGGTGATCCGCTCCTTCGGCCAGTAGATCTTGTCGAGATGGGTGAGCGTCGGTCCTTCCATACCGCGTCATTCTAGCACGAACGAAAGAACGGCCGCGCGGGGCCGTTCTTCGCGCGAGGGCGTCATTCCTCGCGTTTGGTCGTCGTCTCGGTACGGGTCTCTCCCGTGGTGGTCGTGGTCGTCGGCAGGGTCTTCTTCACCGTCGTCTCCGTCGTCGTCTGCTGCACCGTCGGCTTGCGGAAGGCGAGGTAGAGAATGACGATGAGCGCGGCGAGCATGAGCCCGAGGATGGGCAGGCCGAAGGCGGCCATGCCGGCGACGAGCTCGCGCTTCTGCGGGTCGGTGCCGTTCATGTACTCCTGGCGGTTGGTGGCGCCGTCGCCGTCGTCGTCGCGGGCCGCGTCCGTCGGGTCGGCCGGGTTCAGCCCGTGGGCGGTCTCCCAGTCGTCCGGCATGCCGTCCGCGTCCGCGTCGGCAGAAACGACCGTGGTGACGACCGGCGTGGGCACCGGCGTCGGCACGGGGGTCGGAACGCCGACCGGGTACGGGACGGGCGTCGGCACCGGCGTCGGCACGGGGTTCGGGACGAGGATCGGTTCCGGAGGAGGGGGGACCGGGTGCACCTGATCGGCGACCAGCGGGTCGGTGCCCGCGGCGATCTCATCGCGGTCCGCCACGCCGTCGCCGTCCGTGTCGATGGTGGCGGTGCTGCCGACGTAGGCGAGCGCCTCGACCGCGTCGAGCGAGAACACCGGTCCGCTCTTCCAGGTCAGACGGACGAAGCGATAGGCGGCGCCGTCCTGCCGGTAGCTGAAGTCGAAGACGTGGTCCGTCGAGTTCGCGGGAAGGTCCTGGGTGACCGTGCGCGCGGCGATCTCGCCCGATGAAGCCGTATAGAACCTGACCTCGATCTTCTGCGGGACCTCTTTCGCGGCGTAGGTCGCGCGCAGCGGGCCCGTGCCTTGGGCGCCCATGTCGAGCAGGATCGTCCCGCCGGGCCGGACGTCGGCGAGATTGCCGTCCGGAGCGCCGAGCGCGTTCTCGGGCGAGGTGACGAACTCCGCAGCCCGGACGAAATCGGCGTACGGGTCGTAGGGCGACGCCGCGCCGGCGTGCCGGCCGGGGAGCGGAGCGAGCGCCATGAGTATGGCCGCGGACGCCGCGGCGAACGCCGCGAGGGCCGTCCGGAGCGTGAAGGGGCGGGTCATTTGGGCTTATCTTTGAATAATTATGCAGTAATGATATCACGGACGGCCGGCGGAGGTCCAGCCCCCGGGGTAACATATGTATATTTTTTCAAAGGTTTATGGTATGCTGCTTGGCGACGGCCGGCCATGCCCCGGGCGCGGCGGCCCATAAGCAACCTCATGACGAGACCATGCGCAGCACGGACGACGTCCGGGACAGGCTGGCCGCGGCGCTCCTCGCGCCGCTTTTCCTCTGCGGGTCGCTGCTCGCCGTCGGCGCCGGCTGCGCCGCCGGGCGGGAACAGGCGGTCAACGCCGCGTCCGCGACGGCGGACGACGACCGGGACGGGATCCCCGACAGCCAGGACCCGGACAACGACGATGACGGCATCATCGACGCGCGCGGCGACCGTCCGCTCGATCATGACAATGACGGCATCGACGACGCGGTCGATCCCGACGACGACAACGACGGGATCCCCGACCTGTCCGACGAACACCCGCTCGACCACGACAACGATGGGAAAAGGGACTCCGAGGACCCGGATGACGACAATGACGGCATCCTCGACACGGCCGACAAGCGGCCTTTCGCTCGCGACGAGGCGCCTGCTCGCGAGCCCGGCAAAGAAGGGGAGGGCGCGATGAACGTGAACGAACGCTGACGCTGCACGTATGTCGGAACAGCTCTTTTACGCGCTCGCGCTTGCCGGCCTGATGCTCGTGACCTCGGGCTGTCTTTCGCCGCGCGCGGGGACGGCGACGAACGTTCCGCAGGCTAAGGTTGATGCTGCGGTCGTCGCCGCGCCGCCGCCCGCCGCGACCGGAAAGAAGGACGGCGTTCCTGCGGTGCCGGCATCTGAGCCGCCCGCACCGGCCCCCGCGGTCTCGGGGGCGGGGGACGACGCCGACCTCGAGGGCGGCGGGTCGGGCGGACCGGACGCCGAGGAGGTCTGCATGGACCTCTGCGGCGACGGCACGTGCCAGGAGGCGTCCTGCGTCGGCAGGGACTGCATCTGCGAGGAAAGCCCGCTCTCGTGCCCCGCGGATTGCGCGGAGAGACCTGACGGCAAGCGGCCCGTTGGCGGATGAGGCCGTTTTCTGCTATACTGAAGGCATCTTCACATGAAGAAATTCTAAAAGGCCGCTGGCCTCAAGTCCCAAGCTCTATGGCAGATGAAACGCTCACGCCGTCGCCCCGCCCTGAAGGCGCGCCGTCGATGCCCAAAGTCGAGTCCACGCTGAAGCAGGAGAAGATACCCACGCAGCGCATCAAGCCGCTCTACCGGGCGTCGCAGGTCGTCTGGTACATCGTCGGCGTGATCGAGATCCTGCTGATGTTCCGCTTCTTCCTGAAGCTCTTCGGCGCCAACCCGCTGGCCGGGTTCACCAGGTTCATCTACGGCGCGACCGAGATCTTCGCCGGACCGTTCTTCCTCGTCTTCGGCGTTTCGCGCGCGGAAGGCGCGGTCTTCGAATGGTCGACGCTGCTCGCCATGATCACGTACGTCGTCGTCGCGCTGCTCATCGTCAAACTCCTCGTGATGGGCAAACCCGTGACGACCGAGGAAGCGGACGCGAAATTGCCGGGACAGGAAAAGATCTGAACATCGAGCGAAGGCCCTCCCCCGGGAGGGCCTTTTTTCTTCCGCGAACGTTTGAACGAATATTCAATTATTGTTATGATGACCGGGCTCATCCTTCACCTTCAGTACCATGGAGAACCGCAAGAAGGCGCCGCACGACGTGGAACTTCCGGACGGGACGCCCGGCAGCGAGCTGCGGGGCGAGCCGATGACGGGAGACGCGCTGCCAGGCGCGGGAAAAAAGGCGCCGGACGCGCGCGTGCCCGCCGGCGAGGATGAGGGCGACGCGGGAGGAGCTCCCGCGCCGGAACCGGCCGAGGGCGAGGGGCCGGACGTGCAGGAGCAGCCTCCCCGTCCGCCGTCGAAGGAGGACAAAGGCATCAGGGAACGGCCCGGCCAGCAGGCCGGTTCGTGAGCGCGGCGCATGGTATACTTCCGAGCGTCATTCCTCCCACGCCCCCGCCCATGCGCCCCATCTGGACCGGTGCCATCACCGTCGGCCTCGTGAACATCCCGATCTCGCTCGTCACCGCGTACTCGCATCGCGGCGTCGAGTTCCGCCTGCTCCATAAGAAGTGCAAGACGCGCATCACCTACGGCCGCCACTGCGCCGAGTGCAAGGAGGAGGTCGCGTGGGAGGACGTCGTCCGCGCCTACGAGTACCGCAAAGGGCAGTTCGTCGTCGTCGACGAGAAGGACCTGAAGTTGGTCGACCCGAAGCTCGCCAAGACGGTTGACGTCCGCGAGTTCGTCGACGCGGACAAGCTCGATCCCATCTTCGTGAACCACGTCTATTACCTGGTGCCCGGCAAGAACGCCGCCAAGGCCTACTTCCTGTTCATGGACATCCTCGCGGACGCGAAGAAGGTCGCGCTCGCCAAGATGATCATGCGCGACAAGGAGCAATGGGTGGCCGTGCGCGCGGCGAAGGGCGCGCTCCAGCTCATCGACCTCCATTACGAGGAGGAGATCGTGCCGATGTCCGCGCTGGAGCTGCCGAAGCGGCCGGCCATGGCCAAGAACGACCTGCGCCTCGCCGAACGCGTGGTGGAGTCCTTCGCCGCGCCCTTCAAGCCGCAGCAGTACAAGGACGAGTTCGAAGAGAAGCTCAAGAAATACGTCGCCAAGAAAGTGAAGGGCAAGAAGGTCGTCTTCAGGGAGCCGCCGAGGTCGCGGCTCAAGGACCTGACCTCCGCGCTCGAGGCCAGCATCAGGAAAGCGAAGCGCTGAGTATGCCGATGCCCCGGCACGTGGAGCCGATGCTCTGCACGCTCGTCGACGAGGCTCCGAAAGGCAAGGAGTGGCTGTTCGAGACGAAGTGGGACGGCGAACGCTGCGTCGTCTTCGCGGCGAAAGCGCGGGGGCGCGCCGAGGTCCGGCTGCAGAGCAGGCTCTTCAAGGACCAGACCGCGCGCTATCCCGAGCTCGCCGCGGACCTGGCGCGCGTCGCAGCGAAGCGGGCGGTCATCGACGGCGAGATCGTGGCCCTCGACCGGAAGGGGCGGGCGAGCTTCGAGGCGCTGCAACGCCGCTTCGGTCTGACCGACGCCGATGAGATCGCCGGCCGCATGAAAGAGACGCCGGCATCCTTCGCCGCGTTCGACCTGCTCTGGCTCGACGGCAAGGACCTGCGCGGCCGCCCCCTGGAAGAAAGGCGCCGGCTCCTCCGCAAGGTCATCGCGCCCTGCAGGCGCGCGGCGTTCTCCGCGGGGTATGACGACGCCGGGGCGCTCATGCGCGTCGTGGAACGCGCCGGCAGCGAAGGCATCGTCGCGAAGAGGCTCGGCAGCCCGTATCGGGAAGGCGTGCGCGGCCGCGACTGGCTGAAGATAAAGGTCACGGGATCGCAGGAAGTGGTGATCGGCGGCTGGACGGAAGGGACGGGCCGGCGCTCGTCGCTCTTCGGGGCGCTGGTCGTCGGCGTGTACGAGAAGCGGCCCGGCGGCAGGGCGCTCGTCCACGTGGGCTCCGTCGGGACCGGCTTCGACGACGCCGCGCTCGGCGATCTCCTGCGCAGGCTCCGGCGGCTCGAGACCAGGCGCTGCCCGTTCGAGACGCCGCCTCCGCTCCCGGGGGCCCATTGGGTCAGGCCGAAGCTCGTCGCGCAGGTGAAGTTCGCGAACTGGACCTCCGCCGGGCATCTGCGCGTGCCGGTGTTCCTGGGCCTTCGCGAGGACAAGCGCCCCGAAGACGCGGTGCGCGAGACCCCGAAGAGGACGAAACGGTGAACGGTCGTTTGCGTCTCTTTTCAATGATGCCTGGCGGCGGCGGCCGGCGGGTGGTATCCTGAACTCCTATGATCTTGCGCGATATACAGGGAGGCGACGGAACGATGGTGGCGTTCGTCCTGCTGGCCGCGCTGTGGACGATCCCCTGGAAAGGCTGGGCGCTGTGGCGGTCCGCGCGAAAGGAGGACAAGGTCTGGTTCGTGGTCCTTCTCCTCGTGAACACCCTGGGCCTGCTCGAGATCCTGTACATCTTCGTGCTTTCCAAAGAGAAACCCGGACCGACGGTGAAGGGCATCGGCAAGGACCGCAAGGAACGCGGCAGCCTGACCTCGGCGTCATCCTCCTAAAGGAACTTCCATGAACAGACGACAGACCGAGATCTTCGCCGCCGCCGCGCTGCTTTCCTTCGCCATCGTGGGCGTGTACCTCGCGGCCACCCGGAACCGCGCGCCGTCGTCCGCCGCGCCGCCCGCGCCTGTCCCGGCGCCGGTTTCGTACGCGCCCGAAGGCTGGAAGCTCTGGCAGGACGGGGAAGGATCCAAGGCGGACGCGTCTTACGCCGGCTACAGCCTGTCATATCCGCGCGACTTCGACGTTTACCGCGGCGAGGATGCCAACGGCGGCTGGATCGGCAAGCCGCGCGTGAAGTTCGCCTTCCCCGCGGACTCGTTCAAAGAGACCCCCAGCAATTACGCCGAGGCGTTCCTGACGGTGAGCGTCGGCGACGATCCCGCCTCCCTCAAGGACTGCTATGCGGACCCCAAGTCGGGCGCGCCGCTCGCGGACAAGCAGGTCGTGAACGGGAACGAGTTCCGCCGCGGCACGGTGGACGACGCGGGCGCCGGACAGCGTTACGCGACCAGGTTCGCCCGCATTCTGAAGGCCGGCCGCTGTTACGAGGTCGCCATGACCGTGCATACCGGCGCCGTGGAGAATTTCGACCCGCCCGTCGCGGAGTTCGACAAGGAGAAGGCTTTCTCGGTGCTCGAGAAGATGTTCACCACCTTCGCGCTCACGGACAAGGCGCCGTAGGCGGACCGAGAATAGAGAGGAGAGAATAGAGACAAAGGAAGCGGGCCGCCGGCCCGCCTCTTTATGGTCTCTTCTCTTTATTCTCTATTCTTTATTTCTTTCTTTGCGCGCTACCTCCGCTTGGCGTGCTTGAAGAACTCGACCTGGCGCAGGCGTTTCTGCGCCGCGGCTTTGGTGGCGTAGCAGCCGAAGCTTCGGCCGGTCTTCTCGGACAACACGCACCACTTGCCTTTGCGCTTCACGATCATAGGCCGGTCAGACGCGCCTGATCCCGCGGATGATGAGGATGAGGAGCACGGCGCCGAGCACCGAAACGAACAACGCCCCCACGGAGTCCATGGGGAAGAGGCCCAGTGCGCCCGCGAGCCAGCCGCCGAGCATCGAGCCGACGATGCCGACGATGATGTCGCCGATGACCCCGAAACCGCGGCCCCGGACGACGATGCCCGCCATCCAGCCGATGAACAGGCCGACGAGAAGGAAATAGACGAAGGACATAAGGGTAACTATTGAATTAATATACAATAGTATACCACGTTCCGGACCGGCGGGCCATCGCCGGATGCCGGAGCGCCGTGCTATAATGACGTCATGAAGCCGGCCGCATCCGAGTCCCGCCACAAGATCCTCGTCATCGACGACGACCCGTTCACCCGGGACGTCTTTCGGCTCGCCCTCGAGAAGGGAGGCTTCCAGGTATCGGCCGCCGGCGACGGCATCGAAGGGCTCGCGGCGGTCGCCAAGGACCGGCCGGACATCATCATGCTCGACATCGTGATGCCCAGGATGGACGGGTTCGAGACGCTCGCGAGCCTGAAGAAGGACCCGGCGACGAAGGGCATTCCGGTGATCATGCTGTCGAGCATGCGGCAGAGCGAAGACGTCGCTCGCGCCATGAAGGGCGGCGCCGCCGCCTATCTCAAGAAAGGCGAGGCCGTGCCCCAGGACATCCCGGCGAAAGCGCGCGAGGTCCTGGGCCTGCCGCCGGACGAGGCTTCCTGAGCCGCGAACCTTGCCAAACCGCCGTTTTCGTGCTATCCTTCGGGCAAGGTCGTTTGCCTCAAGATCGATGCGCGTTCGGGGTATGCCCCGAACTTGCCGAACATCTTGGGACAAGCGCTACCCGCTTGTCCGCTCCCGCGGACCTGCCTAATACAGGTTTTTTTATTTCGCGCATGGAGATGCTCCATATCGTGCACCCCGAGACCGGGGAGCCCGTCGGACGGCCGATGCCGCGCGCCGAGGCGATCGCCAGCGGCGCCTGGTGCCGTTCGACCAACGTGTTCGTCTTTAATTCACAGGGGCACGTGCTCTGCCACCGCCGCTCGCCGTCCAAGGAACGGCTGCCCGGCGCCTGGATGACCCATCTCGGCGGTCACGTCGGCGCCGGCGAGACCTACGAGACCAACGCCCGCAAGGAACTGCGGGAGGAGGCCGGCCTGTTCGTCGGCGTCGCCCAGCTTCTGCCGTGGCGCACCACGAGGATCGAGCACGCGCGCCTCTGGGCCCGCGAGTTCGTGACCCTCGCCGACGTCGGCGAGGACGATCTCGTCCCGCAGCCCGGCGAGGTCGAGGAGTTCCGCTGGATGACGCTCGACGGCGTGCTCCGCGCCGCGGACGCCGCTCCCGAGGCCTGGTGCGCCGGCACCCACGATTTCCGCACCGAGTACCTCTGCATGAGGGCGGCGCTGAACGTCGGGGATGCCGCCGGTGTCCTGCCTCTGCCTGACGCGCTCCGCGTCTGGCGGCCCGGGCTCGCCGTCTGACGGAACAAGAAAAACGCCCTCAGGGGCGATTTTTTCGTTTTGCGGGCGCGCGCGGCCTTGAGGCCGCGGCGGATCTCAGCCATACTGACGGCACTATGCCAGGGACGAAAACAGCGGTGTTCGGAGGAGGATGCTTCTGGTGCACGGAAGCCGTCTTCAAGATGCTCAAGGGCGTGGCCAAGGTCGAGCCGGGCTACGCGGGCGGCGCCGTGCCGAACCCCACCTACGAGCAGGTCTGCACCGGAAGGACGGGGCACGCCGAGGTCATCCGCATCGAGTACGACCCGGCGTTCGTGTCCTACGACGACCTGCTTACGGTGTTCTTCGCGACGCACGACCCGACGACGCTCAACCGGCAGGGGAACGACGTCGGCACGCAGTACCGCTCGGCGGTGTTCTTCACGGACGAGGCGCAGGCCGCCGAGGCCAAGGCGTTCATCGCCGGGCTCGAGGCCGCCGCGCCGGGCGGCGATCCCGTCGTCACCGAAGTGGTGCCGCTCGACGCCTTCTGGCCCGCGGAGGACTATCATCGCGATTACTACGCGCGCAACCAGGAACAGCCGTATTGCCGCGCGATCATCAACCCGAAGCTCGAGAAGGTGAAGAAGAAGTTCGCCGCGCTCCTCGACGAGAAGGGCGGGGCCTGACCTCCTATGAAGATCCCGCCCGCTCTCGCGCGCCGGGCGCTGCCGTTCGCGCCGCTCTTCGCGGTCGTGACCGTCCTTGCGCTCACGACCTACGTCGCCTTGCAGCAATCGCTGCGCATCTCGGCGAACGACCCGCAGATCGCCGTGGCCGAGGACGCCGCGGCGGCGCTCGCGGCCGGCCAGCCGCTCTCCCAGGTAGTGCCGCCGGCGCGCGCGGTGCGGGCGGAGGCGAGCGTCGCGCCGTTCGTCGTCGTCTATGGCGAGGACCGCCAGCCCAGGACGACGACCGGAACGCTCGCGGGCGCCACGCCGGTCCCGCCCAAGGGCGTGTTCGACTACGCGAAGGAGCACGGCGAGGACCGCGTCACCTGGGCGCCGCGCGACGGCGTGCGACTCGCGGCGGTCGTCGTGCACTACGGCGCCGAGAGCGGCTCCGGCTACGTCCTCGCCGCTCGGTCGCTCAGGGAAGTGGAGGACCGCATCGAGAACCTCGGCCGGCTCGTCGCGCTCGGGTGGCTGGCAGCCGTCGTCTGCGGCGCGGTCGCGAGCCTGGCCGTCCGGCGCTTCGCCGCGGCATGACGCGCAAAAGAAAAACCCGCCGAAGGGCGGGTTTTGACGTTCAGCGGAGATCAGCGACCGACATGGAGAGCGACGCCAGGACTGCGTCGATCGGCATGAAGCGCAGGGCGCCGTTCTTGCCGTAAGGGCCGATGGACACGCCGACGATCTCGCCGCAGACGTTGAGGACCGGCGCGCCGGCGTCCTCACGTGGCGACGGGATCGACGCGTCCGCGTGGTCGCGGTTCGGGCCGTCGAGGATGCCGGTCTCGGCGACGCCGCCGTGCCTGAGCGCGGTGCGGGCGCCGATGAACCAGACGGGATCGCCTTTGATGACGGGCCCGGTGCGCACGGGCAGCGAAGGGGGAGGCCGTTCGCTCATGGGCAGCGCCAGGAGCGCCATGTCCGCTTCGCGCGAGAGCACGAGCGGGATGGCGGGGACCTCGCGTACCTCGGTGACCCGGCCGTCGGGCGACATCGTACGGAGCACGACGGACACCTGCTCGGCGCCGTCCACCAGGTGGTAGGCGGTGAGCACGTAGCCCTTGGAGCCGACGAAGGCGCCGACGCCTTTGGTGACGGCGGGGCCTTTGTTCGGCAGGTAGCGAGAGCCGCGGACCTCGACGGTCGAGGCGACGTGGCGGCGTACGAAGTCGCGTTCCCGTGCGGGCGCTTCATGGCTGCCGGGGCGCGTATCGAGGCAGAGCGGGTCCTGCGGGCAGACGGCCGGTACGCGGACGTACGTGGTGCCGCAGGAACAGGAGACGAGCGAACCGATGCAAACGAGGCTGAAAATGATGGTGCGAACGAACATGGGGACCATTCCTTTCCGGTTCCCATAGACCGCTGCATCGTCGCAGGCGCTCCGGGCGGCGTCAACTTCCCAAAAAAAATAGCCCCGCGAGCGCGGGGCGAGGTCAGGCCTTGGTCTTCGGCGGATGCGCCATGAGATCGAGCTTCTCGACGATGGGCGCGAGGTCGTCGGCGAGCTGCGTCGCCTTGGCGTCGTCGATGGTCTCGAGGTCCTTGAAGAGGCGTTCCTTGTGCTGCCGGTCGAGCGGCATGCGTTCGATGAGCCTGCGCAAGCGGTCTTTGGGGGGTTCGTCGGGCATCGCCGCTCTCCTTGGTTGCGACCTTAAGGCATGAGGTCCGCGCTGGCAAGCCGGGCCCCCTTGCATGCGGACCTGGGCCTTTCATATATATGCGCATTGACGAGGACGACGGCCCCATGGTAGCCTCACGGGTCATTACTCACGAATCTTTTCGCGCACGCCTATGTACCCGATCGTCACGCTCTCGCCCGGCAAGGAGACCAACGGCATCTTCCGTCATCCCTGGATCTTTTCGGGCGCCCTCGTGAAGCGCCCCGAAGGCATCGAGCACGGCGCCATCGTCCGCGTCGCCGACTCGACCGGGCGCATCATCGGCACCGGCACGTATTCGGCCAAGTCGTCCATCGCCGTCCGCCTGCTCGCTTTCGGCGACAAGGAGGTCGTCATCGACGAGGCTTGGTTCGCCGCGAAGTTCATCGAAGCCGACGAGCGCCGCCGGCTGCTCGGCTACGGCCCCGACTCGCCGGTCGACGGCTATCGCGCCGCTTTCGGGGAGGCCGACGGCCTGCCCGGCCTGGTGATCGACCGCTACGGCGACGTCATCGTGCTCCAGATCTCGACCACCGGCATGGACGCGCGGCGCGAGGAGATCGTCGCTGCCCTGAAGTCGGCGTTCTCGCCGACGGCCATCGTCGAGCGGAGCGACCTGCCCGTCCGCAAGGAGGAGGCGCTCGGCGACGCGGCCGGCACGCTGTTCGGCGAGGCGCCCGCATCGGCGGCGTTCTCCGAGCGCGGCATGCGTTTCGAGGCTGACGTCGTGAACGGCCAGAAGACCGGTTTCTTCCTCGATCAGAAGGAGCTTCGCGCCGCGATCGGCCGCTACGCCGACGGACGCGAGACGCTCAACCTCTTCTCCTACACCGGCGCTGCCGGCATCGCCGCGATGAAGGGCGGCGCTACCTCGGTCCACAACGTCGACGCGTCCGCGACGGCGCTCGAAGGCTGCCGTCGCCACGCCGAACTGAACGGCATCGACGCTTCCGCGTTCACGACCGAGGAGGCCGACGCTTTCCAGTACTTGTCCTCGAAAGGGGAGCCGGCCTACGACATGGTGCTCATGGACCCGCCGGCGCTCATCAAGTCGCAGCGCGACGGCGAGGAAGGCAAGAAGGCCTATCACTTCCTGAACCGCGCCGCGCTCCGCCTGGTGCGCGACGGCGGCGTGTTCGTCACCTCCAGCTGTTCGCATTTCCTGAACGAGGAAGACTTCGCCTTCACCCTGCGACGCGCTTCCGTGCAGGCGGGCGTCCGCCTCGATCTGCTCGAGATCGTGCGGCAGGCGCCGGACCATCCGTTGTCGGTCTACTTCCCCGAATCCTCGTATCTCAAGTCGTTCGTCTTCCGGGTGGCCCGGGAGTCGTAAAGACGGAAAAGGCCGCCCCTGAAAGGGCGGTCTTCTTTTTGGCTGAAATTGGCTGTAACTAGGTAATTTTCGGCGTTCCCAGGATTGACGAAGAGGCCTCGGCGTGCTATGCCGTCCACATCCTGACGTCCACCCACATCAGGCATTCCCCGTCTTTCGGCGGGAGGAGGCATCCATGCGCGCTTTCAGGTTGATGCTCCTGCTCTTTGCACTCTTGGTCTCGGCTCCCGTCCTCGCCCAGGACGGCGGCGCGACGATCACGCCCCGCGTGATCGTCATGCCGCTCGAGAACCGGGCGGCGTCGAGGAGCCAGGGTCCGCTGTCGTTCGGGTTGCCGGCGATGCTCGCCGAGCGGCTCGAGGCGGACCCCGGGATCATCGTCATCAACGGCCCGCTCGTGCTCACGCCCGAGCAGGCCCAGCTCGTGTCCCAGACCGGGACCGCCTTCGACCTCGCGGCCGCGAACCGGCTCGCGCTGGCACGGGGCGCCACGCACTTCGTGACCGGCCATTACGCCGGCCAGGTCTGGCAGTGGACCTACGTCGTCGACGTCTATCGCGCCGACGCCGCGGGGCCGGTCCTCGTCGGATCGGGCACCGCGAACGGCGACCTCACCGTCGCCGTCACGCTCCGGAGCGGGCGCATCGCCCACGTCCAGAGCGCCGCGCACATCCACGGTCTCTTCGCGAGCGCCGTGACGGACGCCTTCTCGGCTGCCGGCATGCCGCTCGCGCCGCAGACCTCGGCCGCGATCGGCGTCCCGTCGACGAACGACTCGTACGCCTTCCTGCTGCTGTCCCGCGCCTACGCGCGGTACTTCGGCACGATGGTCTCCCCCGAGCCCGTCAGCTCGGAGGACACCGCGCTCGGCATCGCCGAGCACGCCGTGCTCGTCGATCCGACCTTCGTCGAAGCGCAGCGTTTCTACGCGCACCTCCTCCATGAGGGCGACAGGAACGTCAGCGCGCGCATCCACTTCGAGGCCGCGCTCGCGCGGCGGGGGACCGACGTCCGCACCCTCATCGAGCTGGGTGAGATCGAGGTCGGGGAGCACAACCCCGACGTGGCCCGCGACTACCTCCAAAGGGCGGTCGCGGCGCGTCCGCAGCACGCGGTCGCGCACTACTGGCTCGGCCGCGCCTTCCTCGATCTCGACGACAAGCCGCACGCGACCTCCGAGTTCGAGCGTTCGCGCTCGATCGACGGGGCCCGCCTCGACGCCCGCCGCGAACTGGTCAGGCTGTATGCCGACGCCAGGCGCTACGCGGACGCCGCGACGGAGCTCCAGGAGATCGTGCGGCAGGATCCCGCGGACAAGGACGCCGCGTTCCTGCTCGCCGCCTGCCTCCGGGCCGCCGGCAACAGGGACGGGGCCATCGCTTCGTACGAAGCGTCGGCCGCGAGGTTCCCCGACGAACCGCGCTTCCAGACGTTCCGCGGCGACCTCCTCATGGAGGCCGGCCGGAACGACGATGCCATGGCGGCCTACCGCGCCGCCCGGCGTCTCGCTCCCCGCGATCCGCGGCTCGCCGCGATCCTCGACGGCGCCGCGCCGGCTTCCGGCGAACTGCTCGGCGGCGGCGCGCTCGTGCGCGCCATTGCCACCGGCGTGGACCGCACCGCGAAGATGACCGACGCCCGCAGCGTCTACACGCTCTCGCTCAACGACGCCGTGCTCGATCTCCAGATCAACGGCCCCGAGGCCTGCCGCGACGGCCGCGGCGCTTCCTCCGCGCTGCTCGCAAGGCAGCAAGGGGAGCGCTACTGGTCGCTGGGGCAGGAGATGACGGGCCTGTCGTCCGGCATCCGCACCGCGCTCCAGCACGGCGAAGGCGCGGCGCTCACGCCCGACGAGGCGCGCAACGCCGACCTCGTGCTCGCCGGCATGCATGCCGGCGAACGCGACGTGCGCGAGATGCGGTCGCTCTTCCAGACGACCTTCGTCCCGCTCTACCGGCGCCACGCCTGCGAGACCTTCGACGGCGAACTGCACGCGGCGACGATCGACGCCGTCCGCGCGCATTACGCCGACCGCAGGGTCACGCTCCCGGAGGTCAGGCCGCCCCAGTGGTCGATCCCCATCGCTCCGGTCGTTCCGCCGAGCTCGGCGCGTTCCATCACCTTCCGCGTCAACAACGCGGAGGGACGGACGGCCTACGTGCTCTGGCTCGACGGCGCGGAGCTCGGCGAGGTCGCGGCAGGCCGCAGCGCGACGTTCTCGTCGCGCCTCGGCCCCCACCGCATCTGCCTCGTTCCCCGCGGGACCGTCTGCGGCGAGCCCGGCACCGAACGCATGGTCTTCCTCCACGAACGGTGGACCATCCGCGTGAGGCCCGGCTCGACCCTCTGAACCCATCCCCCGACTTCGGTCGGGGGATTTTTTTGACGAAAGTTGAGAGCTTAGAGCTCCAAGTTTGAAAGCCGCGGACTTTCAAACTCTTGAGCTCCGAGCTCTGAGCTTTTTTTTGGCTAGCTATGGCCTCGAACCGAGTTTTTTGCCTGTACGTAGGTAAAAAACTTGCCTCCGTGCGTTGACAAAACCGACGTTTTACCCTAGGCTAAGACGATGTTTTTCCGCCGCGAGGCGGAAGAGCGTCCGTACCTTTCACTAGGACACAACCTTGCACCCGAATGGCAACCCCTTAGGGAGGAGCGTGCGCACCATGCTGCACAAACTCGGCCGTCTTCGCGTTCCGCTCTGGCTTGCCGGCGTCATCCTGCTCACGTCGTGGGTATGGTACGTCGTCAAGGACGTGCTCGGCTCGAACCTGCTCGCCGCTCCGGCGGCGCTCGCGTTCGCGCTGTTCGCCTATCTCGCGGGTCCCCCGTATCGGCGTCCGCCGAACCGCTGGGTGACCCAGTTGCACCGCGTGCCGAGCGAGATCCGCCGCAAGATGAAGTTCTTGGGGCGCATCACGCTGTGGCGCAAGGAGAAGGTCGAGCTCCCCGGGAAACGCTTCGCGTTCTTCCGGAGCCTCTCGCTTCTCTGCGCGATCATGGTCTTCGCCGGCACGATGATGCTGCCGTACCTGCGCCGCAGGTTCACGGACGGGCTGCCGAACGACATGAGCTCGGTCGTGAACTACGACCCGACCGTCGCGACGCGCGTCTACTCGTCCGACGGCGAGCTCATCTGCACGTTCAGCACGACCAACCGCGTGCGCGTGCCGCTCGACACCGTCCCGCTGCACGTGCGGCAGGCCTTCATCGCCGCGGAGGACGACGACTTCTACACGCATCACGGGATCGATCCGGTCTCGATGGTGCGCGCGGGGCTCGCCAACTTCCGGGGCGGAGGCACCCGACAGGGCGCCTCGACCATCACGCAACAGGTCGTGAAGATGGTCGTGCTCCGCAACAGCGAACGCACGTACCGGCGCAAGATCCAGGAGATCCTCGTCGCGGTGGAACTGGAGAGGCGGCTCTCGAAGGACCAGATCCTCGAGATCTACCTCAACCAGATCTTCCTCGGCCATGGTTCGTACGGGATCGAGGCGGCCGCGGAGACCTACTTCGGCAAGTCCGCCTCCGAGCTCACGCTCGCCGAGGCGGCCATGCTGGCCGGTCTTCCGCAGGCGCCGTCGCGCTACTCGCCGTTCAGCCATTACGACCAGGCCCGCCGCCGCATGCGGTACGTCCTGGAACGGATGGTCGCGCTCGGCTACGTCACGCAGGCGCAGATGGACGATGCGATGCGGCAGGAGATCGCGATCATCTCGCAAGAGGATCCGCTCAACCACACCGCCGCTCCGTACTTCTGCGACCACGTGCGCCGCGAGCTCAAGCGGATGTACGGCAACCGGGCCGTCTTCGAAGAAGGCCTGACCGTGCATACGACGCTCGACATGCGCATGCAGCGCGCCGCGGAAGCCGCGGTCCGCCGGGGTCTCATCGACCTCGAGCGGCGCATCGGCTTCAACGGCCCCGAGGGCCATGACGACAACTACGGCGGTACCTGCACGGGACCGCCGGAGACCGTCGCGGACGACACCATCGAGGTCGGCCGCGTGGCTGCCCTCGGGGCGAACCTCGGCATCTGCGTGCGCGGCAACGTCTTCCCGTTCAACCCGGACGACGTGCGGCGCATCGGCGCGTGGGAAGCGTCAACGCACCGGCATCTCGCCGTCGGCGACCTCATGTCGGTCATGATCGAAACGGTCACGACCGGCCCGGCTGCGCACCAGACCACCGTCCGTCGCGCGATCTCCGCGCGGCGTACCGGCGGCCCGGACCATCCGGAGGCGCTCCAGGCCGCGCTCGTCGCGGTCGATCCCCACACCGGGGAGCTGCGCGCGCTCGTGGGCGGCTACGACTTCATGGAGAACCAGTTCGACAACGCCACCATGGCGCGCCGACAGCCCGGTTCTTCCATCAAGCCGTACGTCTACCTCACGGCCCTCATGGGCACGGAGTCCGTCCCCGGCGCGGTCGTCACCGACCACGTCGTCGACGGCCCGCGCTGCTACTCGACGGCGTCCGGGACGTGGTGCCCGACGAACTACGAGAACCGCTTCTACGGCGACGTCAGCCTGCGCACCGCGCTGGCCCAGTCGCTGAACTCGGTCTCGGTACAGCTCGCCGCGCGCTACGGCATCGACAACGTCATCCGCACCATGCGGACGCTCGGCATCTCGGCGCCGCTCGACAGGGTGCTGCCGTTGGCCGTCGGCTCGGCCGACATCTCTCCCTGGGAACACACGTTCGCCTACGCTTCCATCGCGGCGGACGGACGGCGCATCCCGCGCCATCCCGGGGCGACCAGCGCCGGCATCTTCATCACCGACGTCACTGCCGGCGACGGGCGCGTGCTCTACCACTACGAGGCGCAACCGAGGGAGGAATGGCCGCAGGCCATCCCGTCCGCGGACGCCTACGCGCTCCAGTACCTCATGCGCGGCGTGGTCGAGGAAGGCACCGGCCGCCGGGTCCGCGAACTGCGGCGCCCGGCGTGCGGCAAGACCGGCACGACCAACGACCATCGCGACGTCTGGTTCATGGGATTCACCACGGACCTCGTCGCGGGCGTCTGGATCGGCCGGACGACGCCGGACCCCATCGGTCCGCACGCCACCGGCGGCGCCGTCGCGCTGCCCGTCTGGCTGGCCTTCATGCAGTCCGCGCATCCGGACACTCCGCCCACGGAGTTCCCGGTGCCGGACGACGTGTCGCTCGTCCGTTCGGAGACCGGCGAGCTGGTCCCATACCAGCGCGGCCGGATGACGCCCCGCCTCCTCACCGGAGGCGAGAGCGGCAACTTCACCGGTCCTTCGCCGTTCTAGTCACGAGCCCCGACCATCAGGTCGGGGCTTTTTCTTTTCTCGGGGCCATGCCAAGGTTCAAGCGGTCCTTTTTATCATCCTCCGCACGAGGAGGTCCTCATGCAACCCCGCATCGCCGGCCGATCGGCCGTCATCCTTGGCCAGAAATACGACCTGGCCAAGGTCCTCGCTTCCTACGAGAAGCTCATCGACGCGCTCACCGAGCACTTCGGTTCTTCGCAGGTCACCACCGACCACGCGTTCGCGCAGAAGCGCATCGCCTGGCCGGAGCCCGGCAAACAGCTCGCCCGGCAGATCTGGGCGAAGATGAAGGAGATCCACGACGTCGTCGACGAGCCGCTGCTGCATCTCGCCGGCGGACTCACCGTCAAGGCGTTCCTGCTCGGCAAGACCTGGTGCGTGCGCGACGTCGGGACGGGCGCGATCACGACGCCGGAAGGAGAGGATGTGTCCCTGCTCGATCCGGCACCGACGGTCTGCATCTACGGCAGCCGCATCGACGACGGCAACTACCGTCTCGTCGACGGCGCGACCATGGACGCGGTCAGCATGCTGCTCGGCGACAAGTTGCGCGACCTCGGGCTCGGTTTCGAACGCCGGACCATCAACGAGGCGCGGACCGCGGCCGACGGGCGCACGGACTTCGCTTTCATCACGTTCCCGCACGCCGCCTACGGCGCGGGCAGGGACTGGATCACGGTGCGCTGCGTCAATTCGGACGGCAGCGAGCTCGAGAACGAAGACCTGAACTGACGGGAGGCCATCATGTTCGGCAGCAAGGCGCCCCCGGTCATCTCCGGCGGCGCGGCGGTCGTGAAGGGCCAGCGTTTCCACCTGGAACGCGTGCTCTACGCCTACGTGCAGGTCATCGACGTCCTCACCGGCAAGTTCGGCAAGGAAGGACGATCGGTGCTGCGCTCGCATCGCTCCGATCTCAAGGGTCCGTTCCTCTGGCCGGACCCGGCCAAGGACGAGGTCCTCAAGCTCTGGCGCGGGCTCGGCTCCCGCTTCGACGCCCTCGGCGAGGGTTTCACGCACGTCTTCCCCGGCGGCATGACCGCCAAGGCGTTCATGCTCGGCAAGGTCTGGTGCGTGTACGCGCCCAAGACCGGGCTGACCACGCCGCAGTGGAAGCCGGTCTCGGAAGCCGACACCGCGCCGGTCATCGAGATCTACGGCCGCGACCTGCCGGACGGCGGGCGCACGGGCGTCGGCGCCAACACGGCGGAGGCGCTCGAACGGCTGTTCCGCAGGGACCTGGCGCGCTACAACCTGGCGTTCGCCATGCTGTCGGTCGAAACGATCCCCGGCCGCCCCCAGGTGGCCTGCACGGTCCGTTTTCCGAGGGAGACCTACGGAGCGGGGGAGGACTGGATCCGTCTCCGCTGCGTGTCCCCTGAAGGGACCGAGCTCGGTCCGGTCGGACATCCCAATTGAAACGGCGCTTTCCGCGCCGTTTTTTCTTTCGCGCGCCTTGACATCGTCGCTTGTTTTAGTTTTAGTACGAAGTACACTAAGTATCCGTCCATGCCCAAACATCCCTCCGACCAGGACATCAAGCTCGCGGTCGACGCCGCCATCTTCACGGTAAAGGACGGCGTCTTCATGGCGCTGCTCATCCAGATGAAGAAGTCGCCCTACGAAGGACGCTGGGCGTTCCCCGGCGGCCTCCTCGAGGACGACGAGACCTGCGGCGCCGCGGCGGCGCGCATCCTCGCTTCCGCCACCGGCGTGCAGGACGCCTACCTCGAGCAGCTCGGCACCTTCGACGATCCGAAGCGCGACCCGTTCGGCCGCGTGGTGAGCGTCGCGTACTTCGCGCTCATGGCGGGGGCGGGCGCCGCGCTCCGCACCTCGGAAAAATACGCCGACGTCCGCTGGTGGCCGGTCGCCAAGCTGCCGCCGCTCGCCTATGACCACGCGCACGTCGCCAAGGTCGCCGTCGACCGCATCCGCGCCAAGCTCGGCTACACCAACGTCGCCTGGAGCCTGCTGCCCAAGACCTTCGCGCTCGCGGACCTGCAGGAGGTGTACGAAGCCATCCTCGGCCGCGAGCTCGACAAGCGGAACTTCCGCAAGAAGGCGCTCGCGTCCGGCATCCTCGAACCGACCGG
>DATJFD010000047.1:0-8441 GCA_035495855.1 Binatia bacterium
GGGGTCGTTTCGCGGACATGCTCGAGGCCGCACATCCAGGAGACCGTGCGCTCGAGGCCGATGCCGAAACCGGAGTGCGGCGCGGAACCGTAGCGGCGCAGGTCGAGGTACCACTGGAAGTGCTCCTTGGGCAGCTTGTGCTCTTCGATGCGCTTTTCGAGCAGCGCCAGGTCGTCGATGCGCTGCGAGCCGCCGACGATCTCGCCGTAGCCCTCGGGCGCGAGCAGGTCGGCGTTGAGCGCGCGGTCCGGCTCGTTCGGGTCCGGCTTCATGTAGAAGGCCTTCACCTCGACCGGGTAGTGGTGGATGAAGAGCGGCTTGTCGTACTTCTTGGTGAGGATGGTCTCGTCGTCCCCGCCGAGGTCGTCGCGCTCGCCGATGTCGGAACCCATCTCGCGCAACTCCTTCACCGCGTCTGCGTGATGCATGCGGATGAAGCCGCCCTCGGCGACCTTCTCGAGCTTCGTGACGTCGCGTTCGAGCGTGGCGAGGTCGGCGCGCCGCTCGCGCAGCACGCGCTTCACGACGTGGACCAGCAGGTCCTCCTGGAGCTGCATGTTCTGCTCCCAGTCCATGAACTGCGCCTCGGCCTCGAGCATCCAGAACTCGGTAAGATGGCGGCGTGTCTTGGATTTCTCCGAACGGAAGGTCGGACCGAAGCAATAGGTGCGGCCGAGCGCGGCGGAGGTCGCCTCCTGGTAGAGCTGGCCGGACTGCGAAAGGTACGCCTTGTCGTCGAAGTATTTCACTTCGAAGAGGTCGGTCGTGCCTTCGACCGCGTTGGGCGTGAAGATCGGCGAGTCGGCGAGCGTGAAACCGCGGAGCTTCATGAACTCGCGGAAGCCGTACTCGATCTCGTCGCGCACGCGAAGGATGGCTTCCTGGCGCGAGGAACGGATCCAGAGGTGGCGCTGGTCCATGAGGAAGTCGACGCCGTGCTCCTTCTTGCCGATCGGGTATTCCGCGGCGATGGAAACGGGAACGACCTCTTTGACGGCGATCTCGACGGCGCCCGGGGAGCGCTTGTCCTCCTTCACGGCGCCGCGGACGATGACGGACGATTCGATGGTGAGCGACCTGGCGGCGTCCCAGGCCTCCGGCGAGACGTCGTTCTTCACGACGACGCCCTGGATCCTGCCGGTGCCGTCGCGCAGCTGGAGGAAGGCGATGGAACCGGAAGAGCGGATGTTGTGCGTCCAGCCGCGGACCTCGATGTCCTGGCCGAGGTGCTTGGCGGCGTCCTTGATGTCGATGGTCATAAGGGCTTCATCGTGGCAAAACAGGGCTGTTTCTGCAAGGTTGGGGGCTTGGCTTCGGTCAGGCCGCATAACAAGCGCTCGCAAGTCATGCACCCCGCGGGTCCTGTCGGGGGCAACCACCCCGTCAGTGCTCGGGACGCGGCCCTGCGCGCTGCCGGGGTCCCCGTTGCCCCCGCCACCCGCGGTACTTGGACCGACCCCGGAGCTTCATGGGAACGGAAGAAATCCGGCCGCATGGGATGGGCCGCTGCTGCATCTCCCCGGGCCGGATTTCTCGTAGGATCTCCTAGCCCTGCTTCGGCGGTGCGGTTTTTTGGATGTGAAACAAGTTCAGCATGACAATTTGCCGTGGACCCCGGGTCCCGGCCCGGGGTGACAAAGTAATGTCACCCTGAACTTTTTTCAGGGTCCAGAAAAAAAGACCGGTCTGGAGGACCGGTCGGAGGCTCAGTGCGGCGGCGGATGGCAGCCGGACATGAGGGTGGGGAGGCTCTGCGGCGGCAGCGTCTTGAGCGGATGATCGTGCAGGAAGGCACGGAAGTCGTCGCCCGAGAGGACGCGGCGACCCTGATGCTCTTCCTCGCGCATGATGCGGTCGGCGAGCAGCACGATGGTGTCGCTGTTCGCGCGGACGATCGCTTCGGCGCAGGCGTTGGCGGCATTGATGTCCGTCTCGACCTGCGTCGTGACGGCCGCGGGCGCCTCGGACCTCGTGCGGACGAGGAGCGAACCGCCGAGGCCGTTCGCGAGGTGCATCGTCCAGACGAGGTCGTTCACGTGCGACAGATCGCTCGTGGCGCCGTTGGTCGGCGCGCCGTTCACGAACTTGTCGGACGCGCGCCCTGCCATGAAGACGGCCGCCTCGCGGAGGATGTCATCCGCGGTGTCGAGCTTGTTGTGGTCGGCCGTGTGGCAGACCCCGTACAGGCTGTCGGGCGGAAGCGAGGCGTACACGGTCACCCGTTCGACCTCGTTCGGCCCCATCAGGTAGGCCGCGACGACGGCGTGACCCATCTCGTGGGCCGCGACGCGCCGCTGTTCCGCCTGGTCGACTTTGCGGTCGGCGGCGTGCCCGCTCGAATAGAAGTCGATGACGACATGGCCGAAGCAGATCGCGAGGGTGCCGAGGACGGACACGAAAGCCGTGACGAACAGTATCAGGAGCCAGGAGCGTGTACGCATGAAGATGCTCCGCGCGGCTGAGACGTTTTTCAAAAGGGCAACATTGCCTTGTTCCGACGCTAGCAGGATAGGGGCTCGGGGTCAACAGGGCCGGGTCCGAAGGACAGAGGGCAGAGGACAGAGTTTAGAGGAATAAGCGTTCAAAAAACCGCCTTGCTGGGCAAGGCGGTTTTAGGAAGTTCATCTTCCGCTAAACTCTGTCCTCTGTCCTTTGCCCTTCTCACGCAACCGCCTTGAGGTAGTGGAGCGCCGAGAAACGGTCCTCGAGGTGCGTCGTGAGCATCAGGTCGGTGATGAAGCCGACCTCGCGGCGGACGCCGGACGGCAGACGGAGCGAGGGCGCCGAGGCGAACGGCTCGGCGCGCAGGAAGCGCAGCGCCTTGATGGCCTCCGGCGAGACCGAGGCCGCGCCGGGATCCTTGCAGCCGGCGCATTCGATGCCGCCGGCGATCACGTTCACGGCGTTGCCTTCGGGCACGAGCGGGTTCCGGCAGCGCACGCAGCGCTTGAGGTCGATGGCGAAACCGAGCACGTCCATGAGCTTGCCGATGGCGGCGTCAAAGAGGACGTGGCGGCGGCCGGGATCCGGCGCGGGGCCGGCGTCGAGCGCCGCGAGCCATTCGGCGAGGAGCGCGAAGATGCGCGGCTCGGGCAGCTCGCGCTTGGTCATCGCGTCGACGGCCAGGAGCACGCCCTGCGCGAGCGCGGTCTTCTCGAGCGAATCGATAAGCGAACGGTAAGGCGTGGCGAGGCCGGCGCCCGCCAGACGGTCGACGATACGGCCTTTGGCGACCATCAGATCGACGACGCCGAACGAGCCGAGGTGCGGCGCCATCTTGCTCTTGCCGCGGCGCGAACCCTTGGCGAGGAGCAGCACCTTGCCGTGCGTCTCCGTGAAGACGACGTAATGCCGGTCGGCATCGCGCAGCGTCTTGGTCCGGAGAACGATGCCTTTGTCGCGATAAGTGGCCATTGCATGCAGGGGAAAAGGGGTAAAGGGGAAAAGAGACGCGGACGCTCTTCCCCTCTTCCCCTTTACCCCTTCCCGAAATTCCGCTCGATGTACGTCTCCAGGATGGCCGCGGCGGCGGCGGCGTCGCGGTCGAACTTGCCCTTCTTGCCGCCGGACATCTCTTGCCAGCGGTCGGCGAGCGCGGAGGTCATGCGCTCGTCCTCGGTGTCGACCTCGACGGTCATGCCCAGCTTCACCGCGCCGGCGAGCAGCGCCTCGGCGAAGGCTAGCGCCTGGCGCTCGGTCTCGCCCGCCGCCCCTCCGCGGCCGGTCATCCTGCGCGGCACGCCGACGACGACGCGACCGGCGGACTCCGCGCGGGCGGCCTCGAGCACCGCGGCGACGGCGTCCAAGCCCTCCTTCCGTTCGATGGTGCGCAGCGGGAAGACGAGGGACGAACCGGAGTCCCCCGTCGCGAGGCCGATGCGCTTGGTGCCGTAGTCGATGCCGAGGATGGTCATGCGAGCTTCGAGCTTCGAGCGCCGAGCTTCGAGCTTTTGCGAATCGCTCGCAGCTCACAGCTCAAAGCTCGCAGCTTGTCAGGCGTTTTCGGGGATCGGCGTCATGATCTCCATCCCGTCCTCGGTGATGGCGATGGTCACTTCCCAGTGCGCCGAAAGGGAGCCGTCGGCGGTCACGACGGTCCAGCCGTCGCGCTTCATGCGGACCTCGTCCTCGCCCATGTTCACCATGGGCTCGATGGCCAGCACCATGCCGGGCTCGATCTTCACGGGGTCGAGCTCGCGGTCGAAATAGTTCGGGATGCGCGGGTCCTCGTGCACGGCATGCCCGACGCCGTGGCCGACGAGGTCCTTCACGGTGGTGTAGTCGTGGCGTCGGACGATCTTGTCGACCGTCTTGCCGATGTCGCTCACCCAGTTGCCGGGGATCGCCTTGGCGATGCCGGCGAGCATCGATTCCTTGGTGACGCGGACGAGGTCGAGCGCTTCGGGCGTGACATCGCCGACCGGGACCGTCACGGCCATGTCGGTGAACATGCCTTTGTACTTGAGACCGATGTCGAGCTTGAGCAGCGACCCCGTCGGCACGACGCGCGAAGGCACGGCCGGGGCGTGGACGACCTCGTCGTCGAGCGAGATGCAGACCGTGGACGCGAAAGGACGGACGTCAGGGTCGGTCCGGTAACCTTTGAAGGCGGGTTCGCCGCCGGCTTCGATCATGCGCCGCTCGGCCAGCGCGTCGAGTTCGCCGGTGGTGATGCCGGGCTTGGCCATGGCGACGAGTTCCGTCAGGATGCGCGACAAAATGGCCCCGCCTTCGCGGATCTTCTCTATTTCTTCGGGGGTCTTGAGGGTGATCATGTGGACGAGCTCAGAGTTCAGAGCTCCGAGGTTAGAGCGCTTTTCTGGACCCTGCAACAAGTTTCAGGGTGACAAACGAGGCTGCTCGGGTCAACGGAATGTACCTGAAAACCGCTGTAATGACAAGAAAAACCCCGACGCGAGGTCAGGGTTCAGCAGCCGTGGCCGAGGGGAAAGCCGGCCTTGAGGCCGGCCAGGATGCGCGCGTGGAACGCGTCGATCCAGGCATGGTAGTCGGCGAGCGTGCCGACGTTGTTGTAGACGTTCTCGAGCGGCACGAGCGCGAGGCAGCGGTCGACGTGCTGGCCGTCCGCGGGTTCGCCCACGCCGCGGTCGCGGTCGTCCATCGCCAGGAACTTCTCGAGGTCATACTTGTCCTCGACCTGGCCGCGTCCGGAGACGCGCCCGTAGCGGACCATGAGCGGGGCGACGATGCCCGCGAGCGTGCAGCGGTCCCCCGCGGCGCTGAGCAGCGCCTTGGTCTCTCCGGGGTTGCGCACGCCGTTGATGACGATCTTCGTCAGGCCGCGTTCCCTCGCGAGCTCGATGGTCTTGGTCGCCCAGTACCCCGGGCCTCCCTGACGGCGGCCTTCGTTGCCGATGTCCTGGAGCATGTCCGTGGTGTACTGCGGGAACCCCCGGCGGACCGCTTCCGCGCGGATGGGGTCCGAAAGACGCAGGCTGGCGTAACCGTATGACGTCAGCCGCTTGCAGAGTTCGTCCTTGCCGGCCGCCTTGAGGCCGGAAAGCGAAATGACCGACTCGAGGTCGGTGCCTTGGGAGGTCATGCGCGACTCCTTTCGATGGAAGAATGAAGGGACTAGGCCTTGCCGACGGCGCTGAGGATGTCGGCCTGGACCGCGTCGATGGTACGCTGGCCGTCGATCTCGCGCAAGAGCCCCGTTCCGATGTAGAGCGCGATGAGCGGGGCGGTCTCGGAATGATAAAGGGAGAGGCGATGCTTGATGGCCTCGGGGGTGTCGTCCTTGCGCTGTGCGAGCGGCGAGCCGCACCGGTCGCAGACGCCGGGCTTCACCGGCGGATGGTATTCCAAATGATAGTTGCGCTCGCAGGCGGTGTTGGTGCAGACGCGCCGGCCGGAAAGCCGCTTGAGCGCCTCGTCGTCGGAGACGTTCAGGTAGATGACGTGCGCGAGCTTCCTGCCGAGCTGTCCGAGGATGTTGTCGAGCATGTCGGCCTGCTCGAGCGTGCGCGGGAAGCCGTCGAGGATGACGCCGTTCGCCGCGTCGCCCTTCGAGAGGCGCGAGGTGATGACGCTCGAGGCGATGGCCGCAGGGACGATGTCGCCGCGCTCGATGTAACCCTTGATCTCCCTGCCGATGTCGGTCCCGTCCTGGACCTCGGTCCTGAAAAGCGTGCCGAGCGAGATGTGCGGCAGACCGAGCTTCTCCGAGAGCGCGCTCGACTGGGTGCCCTTGCCCGAACCTTGCGGGCCGAGCATGACGATGTCGTTCATGGAGGTGAGGGATCAGGGTTCAGGTAACAGCTGTCAGGGAATTCCCTGTCCCCTGATACCTGAAAGCTTTCAAATGCCCAGCGCCGCGTTGAGCGAGGATTCCACCTGCGGGATGGGCTGCGTGCCGTCGATCTCGTAAAGGATGCCGCGCTGCCGGTAGTGGTCGATGAGCGGCTGGGTGTCCTTGTGGTAGAGATCGAGGCGGTGCCGGATGGCGTCCGGCTTGTCGTCGTCGCGCTGAATGAGGGGCGCGCCGTCCTTGTCGCATTTGCCGGGCTCGCCCTTCGGCGGGTTGAGCGTGGCGTGATAGTTGGCTTCGCACTTCGAGCAGATCCAGCGGCCGGAGAGGCGCTGCAGCGAGACCTCGTCGGGGACGTTCAGGTAGATGACGTGCGTGAGCTGGCGGCCATGCTCGGCGAAGATCCTGTCGAGCTCGTCCTTCTGGTCGAAGGTGCGCGGGTAGCCGTCGAGGATGACGCCGTTCATGGTGTCCTCCTCGTCGAGGCGGCCGAGCATGAGCTGATTGACGATCTCGGAGGGAACGCGGTCGCCGCGTTCGATGTACGAAACGATGGTGCGGCCGAGGCCCGTCTTCTTTTCGATCTCGTCGCGGAAAAGGTGGCCGACGGAGATCGTGGGGATGCCGAGCTTGGCGGAGAGCCGCTCGGACTGGGTCCCTTTGCCGGAACCCTGCGCGCCGAGCATGAGGATGTTGTACATATGAGGTCAGGAGGGAGAAAGGGGAAAAGGGGGAAAGTTCGAGACGGGGCTTTACCCCTTTCGACCGCTTCCCCTTTTTCCCTTCACATGATGAAAAACGTGACGACGAGGCCGAGGAGCGCGCCGGCCGCGATGGGCGGCAGCGCCGGCATGGGCTTGCGGACCCGCTGGGTCAGGAACAGGAGGTGCAGGGCGGCCGCTCCGGAGAGCGCGCCGAGGCCGACGACCGCGGCGGCCACCAGGCTCACCCGGGCAACCGAGGCGACGAGGAGCGCAGGGAGGATGACGTCACCGGTGCCCAGGAAGACGAATCCTGAGCCCGGGACGGCCTCCGAGACCGGCAAAAGGAAGCCGGCCGGCCGTTCCGGCAGTATCATCGCAAAGAAGACGCGTCGGCGCAACAGAGATTCGGCCATGGCCACCATGTGCTTGGTCACGTAGACGGCGACGATGTCGTAGCCCGCCAAAATGGCCAGGATGACGGCCACGCCGACCGGCCGCATGGCCGCGCCGAGATTGGCCGCGACCCCCGCGCAGCCGAGGACGAGCAGCAGGTCAAAGGCGGCGACCGAGCGGGCGCCGTAATAGACGAAGACGGCGACGGCGGTGGCGAGCACCGCGACCGGCGCGCCGAAGAGGTCCGCGAAGAGCGTGCCGATGCCCGTGAAGATGGCGACGAGGAAGACCGCCTCGAACAGCCGGGAACTTTTGAAGGTGCGGAGCAGCAGCAGGATGATGATGGTCGCCGCGGCGAAGGCGGCGAGGAAGGTCCAGACGGCGGCGCTGTCGCTCGCGAGCGGCTGCGAGGCGAGCATGGCGGCGGTGCCGCGGACGACGGCCGCGGCGGCGAGGACGAACGTGACGGCGAGAGCGGCGAGCGTCTCCCCCATCACCATGGCGATGCCGCGCCGCCTGGAGCGGTCAGCCGAAGAAGGCTTGGACGACGGCATGGTAGTCGGTCTCGGAGATGGCGTTCGAGGAGCGGAGCTCGTAGAGGTCCCGCTTGAACGACTCCTTATAGAAAATGCCGTCGTTGACGTCGTGCATGTGGTGCAGATGCGCACGCACGACCTCCCGCTGGGCCGAATCCAGGCTCGAGATATGGAAGGTGATCTTGTCGATCTGCTCCTTCGTGAAGCGTTTGGAGGATTCGGACATAGGTGTCAGCTTTGAGCTTTGAGCTGCGAGCTATTGAGAACGAGGGTATTGTATCAAAAAACGCCCGTTTTTACGAGCGTTCTATGCACTCGGACTCAAATGAAACGGACGGAGCCTTCGTTCTTCTCGATAGCCGCGGTGACCGTCGCGTAAGCTACGCAGCGGACCGGGACAACTTTTTCATGGGTCCAAAAATTGTGACCCTTCGGTTCGGTATCCAAGAGCTCGAATCCTTCGCCGGAAACTTCGTAAACGAAGAGCGGTTGCAGCAATCGCCCCTTGAGCGCTTCCGGAACGAGAAGCACGACTTT
>DATJFD010000048.1:0-5899 GCA_035495855.1 Binatia bacterium
ATTCTTGACTGCAGCCACCCGTAGGTGTCTGGGCAGTGTCTCAGTCCCAGTGAGCCGGGTCGTGCTCTCACACCCGGTACTCGTCATAGCCTTGGTGAGCCGTTACCTCACCAACTAGCTGATAAGTCATAGGCCCCTCTCGAAGCGCCTTTTGGGCTTTACTCGCAGATCTTGAGATCCGCGGACACATCCGGTATTAGCGTTCCTTTCGGAACGTTATTCCGAACTTCAAGGTAGGTTACCAATGCGTTACTCACCCGTTTGCCACTAAGAGATCAAATTCTTGCGAACCCGATCTCTCCGTTCGACTTGCATGCCTTAGACACGCCGCCAGCGTTCATCCTGAGCCAGGATCAAACTCTCAGAAGAAGTCACACCCTGGCGGATGTGCTTCCATAGTTCCCGTGACCTTGCGGTCGCCGGGTACTCAGCTAGTTGATCCCGAGGAATAGAATCCTATTCTTCCGACGCCGCTTGACACGGACATCGGAACCTTTTCAGGCTGTCTCGTTCACATTGTCAAAGTTCTGGTGTCCCGGACCTTCCGGAACTTCCCGCATGGTACGTTCGACGCTTGGAAGCGTCAAGTGCGGCCCAGGGCGGAAAATAAGAGAGCATCGAGGCGACCCGTTTACGGGTTTCGAATGCTCGTCGGAGAGTATAAGGCCGCTCCAGCTCAATGTCAAGAGCGACGTCCGGGGGTCATGCCCGCGGGAGAAATTTCGCTAATTTCAGCCTTATTTTAAGAAAAACCCCGGCGCTGGGGCCAGGGTCGGAGAGGGCTGGCGGCCGGGCCGTCAGATGACGAAGGAGAACAGCCAGGTGAGGACGGCCGCGGGGATGGTCAGCTCGCCCAGGAACAGGCCGCCGATCACGCAGGGGAAGAACGGGACGTCGACGGGCTGGCCCTTGTAGCGGCTGCCCCAGAACTCGACGACGTATTCGGTGGCGAGGCCGCCGAACACCAGGTTGATGACGAGGAAGAAGAGCAGGATGCCGGCGAGCGAACCGAAGAGCTTTTTCATCGGGAATTCCTCCAGGTTGCGCGGCGCGGGTGTGTTGCCGCGACGCGTCAGCATGCAAGAAAAAACGCCGCTCGTCAAGCGGCGTCGGGGCTCAGACGATGGTCCTGAAGCCGGCGGGGGAGAGCTCGCACACGGGGCGGGCCTCATACTCGAAGACGAGGTCGCGCGCCTCCTGGCGGGCGATGGCGTCGCAGACCAGACGGAGGAGGTCTTCCTCGGCGTAGGGACGTTTGGAACGTCCCTTGGCGTCGCGGCCGCGGCGTTCGATCTCGCCCATCCTGCGGCGGATGGCGGCGGCACGGAGTTCGGCGAAGTCGGACGGACGCATGGTCTCGTCCTTGCAGAGCTCCCTGGCGCGGCGCTCGACGACCGGTCCGGTAAGTCGCCGGATGTGCTCGGCGAAGGCGCGTTCGGCCTGCTTGCCGGCGCGGCCCTCGACGGGACCGTCGAGGCCGAGGCTCTCGCGTTTGGCGCGGAGTTCGGGCTTGAGGCGCCTGCAGCGGAGCTCGAGCGTGAAGACCGTCGAGCCTTCGAAGGCGTGGCGCACGCGGTATTCGCCGTCGGGCACGATGACGTGCGGGCGCTTCGACGGGCAGCGGTGCGGTTCGGGCCGCACCCAGCCGTCCTTCGCGAAGGCGAATCGGACGCACTCGGCGCCGACGCCTTCGATGACGAGCGGCGGCGCGAGGTCGCGGAGCTTGGAGAACTGGTGGAAGTTGTCCCTCCAGTCCATCACGCTCGCGACAGGCGGGCGCTCCGGCTCCCCGTCGCGGGGAAGGAAGACGTGGCGGAGCCCGGCGACCCGGGTGCCGATCGTCTCCCAGATGCCCGGCCCCCAGCCGAGCAGGAGATGCAGTCTCGGAAAATGGACCCACATGGGCACGTTCGGATCGGCGCGGAATTCGGTCGGCTGCAGCAGGAACTGACCGTGTCGTGTCATGGAAAGATCTCCTCTAGCGCGCGTCCAGGGCGGGGGCGCGCGACGCGTGAAAATAGCATCGGAACGGGCTTCCGTCAACATGGCCGGCAAGAAAAAACCCCGCGCGGGGGCGCGGGGGAGGGAGAGGACGCCGGGAGGCGTTCAGCGATGATGATGGCGCGGGGCGTGGTGCCCGCGGTGGTGATGGTGGTGGCCTGCGTGATGGCGATGATGGCCTCGGTGGCCGTGCGCGTGGTGCGCTGCCGGGGTGCGACCGTGATGGGGTCGCGCTTCGGCCTGGCCTGGCGAAAGGAGCAGTGCCGCGGCGAGCGCGGCGGGGAGAACGAGCAGTTTCGCGAGTCGGAGCATGATGCCCTCCGTCGGCGGGTTCCAGGGCCGCCGTTCCCTGTGCGAGAACGCCGTCGCGGAAGGCGACGGCGTGATGCATCATAGGGTTTTCTCGCCGTTCCGGCAACGGGGCGGCGCGGTCGTTTCACCCTTTTTTCCTGCGCTTCTTCTCGCGCCAGGCGGCGACGGCGTCGTGCGCGCCGGAGAGCAGCACCTTCGGGACCTTCCAGGAAACGCCCTTCTTCGGCGCGTAGACCTCGGGCCGCGTGTACTGCGGGTATTCGGTGACGCCTTCCTCGCTGTGCGACTCTTCGGCGAGCGAGGCTTTCTTGCCGAGCACGCCGGGCACGTGGCGGCTGACGGCGTCGATCACGACCATGGCGGGCAATTCGCCGCCGGTGAGGACGTAGTCGCCGATGGAGAGCTCCTCGTCGGCCAGGTTCGCGGCCACGCGTTCGTCGACGCCTTCATAGCGGCCGCAGAGCAGCACGAGCCTCTTATATTTCGAAAGCCGCACGGCGTCCTTGTGCGTGAACCTCTTTCCTTTGGCCGACATCAGGACCACCCGGGTGCGGCTAGCTTCGAGCTTTGAGCTTTGAGCTTTGAGCTCCTTGAGCGCCCGATCGAAGGGCTCCACCTTCATCACCATCCCGGGGCCTCCGCCGTAAGGCTTGTCGTCCACTTTGTGGTGCTTGTCCGTGGTCCAGCCGCGAAGGTCATGCACGCGGACGTCCAAAAGGCCGCGTTCGCGGGCGCGTTTGATGATGGACTCCGTGAAATACCCGTCGAACATCGGCGGGAAGATGGTCAGGACGTCGAACCTCATGCGTCAACCTTAGCCGCGGACGGGCCCGGGGCGCAAGCCCGGGAACGCCCGCTCCGAAACGTTTGAATAAAAGTTCATAATATGGTATGCTGGGGACAGTGCTTAATCCCATAACTTCGACGAACATGGACGAGATCCATCACGTCGACGAGACGAGCGATTCGACCGCGCTGGTCCTCCTCGTCGTCATCGCGATCATCGTCGCGCTCGCGATCGGAGGCTGGTATTTCCTTGCTTATCAGCCCGTGCCGGTCCCGACGCCGGTGCCCGTGCCGACGCCGTACGCGAACCCGGTGCCGAATCCGTACCCCAACCCGGTGCCGACCCCCGTACCGACGCCCTATCCCGTGCCGGTGCCGACCCCGACTCCGACCCCGTCGCCATAGCGCGCGTAGAAAGCCGGTCTCCTCGAGGCCGGCTTTTTTCGACGCCAAAGAAAAACCCCCGCGTTCAGCAGGGGTCGTCGGTGAGCAGTCTGCGCAGCTTGGCGAAGGCGCGCTCCTGGATCTGGCGGATGCGTTCGCGGGAGAGCGCTTCGCCGTGACGCGTGTCGCCGGCGAGCGCCGTCGCGGTGTCCTTGAGGGTGAGGTCGTCCTCGAAGCGGCAGCGCAGCACCGCGGCCTCGAACGGCGTGAGCGACGCCATCGCCCTTCCGAGCGCGGCGAGCTCGCTCGCCTTGGCGGCGTTCTCGTCGGCGCCGGGACGTTTGTCGGGGATCAGGTCCTGCAGCGTGCGGCTCTGGCCCTCGCCGTCGGCGTGCGCCTCGTCGAGCGAGGCCGCTTCCTGGACGGCGACGCGCACCTTGTCGATGCGGTCCTTCGGGACGCCGGAGCATGCCGCGAGCTCGTCGTCGTCCGGCAGGCGGCCGTAGAGGCGTTCGAACGACTGCGCGGCCTTGGAGAGCTTGCGCGCGGCCTCGAGCGTGTTCACCGGGATGCGGACGTCGCGCCCGTTGTCCTGGCCGTAGCGCAGCACCGCGTGCCGCATCCACCATGAGGAGTACGTGGAGAGGCGAGTGCCGGCGCTCGTCTTGAAGCGGCTGATCGCCTCGAGATGGCCGATGACCGACTCCTGGAAGGCGTCATCGAGGTCCACGCCGTTCGCTCGGGAGTGCTTGATCGCCTGCGAGAGGATGAACCGCAGGTTGGCGGTGACGAGCTCGTCGCGCGCGGCGAACTCCTTCGGCTGGAGCTTCCGCGCGGCCTTCGCCTCCTTCGCGTTGCGGGACTCCTTCGGCGTCCGGCGGGCGCGACGGGCGAGCTTGCGCTCGTCCTCGCGCGACTTGATGCCGTGCTTGAGGGCGTTCTGCAGGAAACGAGGGAAGGTCTGGGTGTTGCCGTGCTGTGATCGGGTCATGACAGACTCCTTCGGTTGGAGCGCCACGGGATGGAAGGTGCGTTTACTGCACCATGGCCAGAAAAAGGGCCGTCCGTCAAGCCTGCCGGGATACCAAAACCCCCGCTCGCGCGGGGGTTCCGTTGACTAGATGGTCAGGTCGACGGCGGACGTGTCCACCGGCTCTTCCTTGGGCCTTTCCTGCTGCCGCTCCTGCTCGCGCTGCTGGCGATGGGCCTGGCGGCTGCCTTCCGGTTCGTAGATCTTGAGGTTCACGCGGGCGTTGTTCTTCGCGCCGACGATCTTCAGGAGCGTCCTGATGGAGCGCGCGGTCTGGCCCTGGCGGCCGATGACGTAGCCCATGTCTTCCGGGTTGATGTGCAGCGTGATGAGAACGCCGCGCTCGTCGATGGTCCTCTCGGTGCGGACGTCATCCGGGTGTCCGACGATCCCCCTTACAACATATTCGACGAATTCCTGGTCCGAGAACCGTTCTTCTGCCATAGCTGCTTGGCTTCCCGCGGAGAGACGCGGGGAAGGCCTGAAATGAGTTACCGGCGATGCCGGATCCCCGCGACGCGGGAATTGCATTCAGTATAGGAACGGCCGGGATTAGTGTCAAAGAACCGATATATAAAGAAGAAGGAGGCCCTCAGGCCGCCTTCTCTTCCTTTTTCTGGTCAGCGCCCTTGCCGCTGCCCTTGTTCGCCTTGAGCTTCTCGCCGCTGATGATCTTGGCGTCCACGAGGAGGTTGTGGACCGTCGGCGAGGGCTGCGCGCCCTTCTCGATCCAGAACTTGACGCGGTCTTCCTTGAAGATGACGGTCTTCGGCTTGGTGCGCGGGTTGTACTGGCCGATGATGTCCTTGGCCTTGCCCCACGGGTCCTTGGTCTTGTCCTGGACCACGACGCGGTAGGTCGGCTGCTTGCGCTTGCCGACGCGGGTGAGTCGGATGACTAACATAAAAGAGAGATGGTGGAAGTGATGGATTTTCCTTGAGATCGGAGCCTGAGGGGTTGAGCGACCCCGGCTCCTGCAGCAGGACGAGCATGCCAGAGCCGCGACGGCGGGTCAAGCCTGCCGGCAAGAAAAAAGTCCCTTGCGGGACTAGTTGGGACGCTCTCCGAACGAGGGGCTGTCGGCCGGAAGGGCCGCCCTGGGATGGATGGCGTCGATGAAGGCGGGCAGCTCCCGCGAACCCGCGCGCGCCGTGCCGTCGGCTTCGAAGGCGATCGGCATCACGGTGTGCGGGAACCAGAGGTAGTCGTTGTCCTCGAGCGGCAGGTCCTGCCATGCGCCCCGCACGAGGACCGCGACGCGGTCGAAACGGAACGCGATGGTGTGCTCGTCGAGATCGACGCGCGCGATGCGCCGGTGGACGGTCCGCCCGTGTTCGTCGCGTTCACGGACCGCGCCGCCGACGTAAGCGGCGTCCTGCAGTCGTT
>DATJFD010000049.1:0-35249 GCA_035495855.1 Binatia bacterium
GTGATGAACTCGCCCTCCGAACCGACGTTCACCGTGAGGCCCGACCATGTCTGCGTCGAACCTGCCGGGACGTTGAACTCCAGGTCGCTGTTCGTCTTGGTGGTCGAGACGGTGACGCCGGTGCCCATCGAGAAGGCGGTGTTCGCCGACAGGAACATCGCGCCGTTCACGGACAGTGACGAACCGTTGTCGAACGAGAGGGTCGACGCGGCATCGAGCGTGAAGGACGCTATCGACGTCGGGCACGAGAACGAACCGCCGAAAGAAAGCGTGCTCGTCGTATGCACGGACGGCGTCGCTCCAGAGCCGAGCGTGATGTCGCAGTATTGGTTGGTCGCCGACGCGTCGGCCGTCCAGGTCGAGACGAAATGATCGGTGTCGTCGTAAGTGAAGCCGTGGAAGATGGAGACCGCGTTGGATGCCGTGTTCTTCACGTACACCGTGCCCTTCGTGCCGGCGACCGCCGAACCCGGCGCCGTGCCGCCGGAGACGTCGAACTTCGCGGCATTGAACGCGTAGGATCCGCCGCCGTGGATGACGGCAATGCGGCCTCCGCCTCCTCCGCCGCCATCGCCGATGCTGTCGCCGCCCGCGCCGCCTTTGGCCTCGAAGGTTCCGGCGCCGTTCAGGGTGCCCGCGGTCACGAAGATGCTGCCGCCCGTGCCGCCTCCTCCGGCCCTGCCGCTGCCTCCGATATTGTTGCCGCCGCTGCCGTTCGCGGTGATGGTGCCGTTCTGGACGAGCGTGCCCGTCACGGTGAAGCGCACCACGCCGCCTCCCGCGCCGCCTTCGGAACCGACGACGCCCTGGGTACCGGCGCCCGAAGAGCCGAAGAGGGCCGGGGCCGTCGCCGACCCGTACGTTACGCCGCCGGCGCCGGGAGTCGTGCCTGCGCCGCTGCCGCCCGCGCCGCCGTAACCGGCGCCGCCGCCGCCGGAGTTGACGTTGCCGCCGGAAACGCCGCCGCCCGCGCCGCCGTCGGTGCAGACGTTCGAGGCGTTCGGTCCGTTGCCGGTCGAGGCGTCGCCGGGGCAACCGCGCGTGTTCGAATGGATGACGCCGCCGATGTCGACGGTGAGCGACCCGAAGTTCACCTGCGCGATCTGGCCGGTCGCGGTGTTGGTGTCGAGGATGAGCGTGCCGCTGCTCGTGATCTGGAACGGCGTCGCCGTGCAGTCGTACGTGCCGGTGATCGCGGAAAAGGTCTTGCTGGAGCTTATGGTGATGACGCCGTTCGCCACCGCGTCGTCGTCGCCGGTGCCGCCGTCGAGGATCGGGCAGGTGGCCGCGCCCGCGGTGAGCGTCTGGTCGATGCCCTGCGGTCCGCCCGCGAGGAACCCCAAGACCGCCACCGCGAAGAGGATGACGAAAAGTTCAACGTAATGGTGGAGAAAGTCCGCTTTACGGCGCATTTGGTTTTGCTTTTGGCCTTCCCTTTACTTTGTATATATTTTATCAAAAAAAAGTGACTTTCTCAACCTTGAGGAAAGTCATTTCTTAGCTAGATTATCGATTATTTTTTGTGTCGTTTAATGTATTTCGACGCATCATCGAGCTTATCCACAGCTCAATGAGCCCAGGCACATTTAAGCTCATTTGTCCAACCCTAAGGGACCATGTTCGCGAGCTCCGTTCTCGGGTCCGAAAGACCCTTCCGCATGGAGGCGGAAAGGACGGTTCCGGACGACATGAATTTCGAAACGGCGGCACGGTCCGAGAACGGCCCGACGCAGGTCGCGGCGATGATCCGCTCCCCCTTCAGGAACAGTTGCAGCGTCCCGGCGTCGGCAAGCGGCCGAACGACGCGCTCGTCGACGGCGGCGTCGACCGCGCCCATGAACGTGATGGGGAGTTCGAAGCAGGCGATGCTGTACGACGTCACCAGATCGAACGGCGCGTCCGCGCCGGTCATGTTCATGCCCGCCGTCTTTCCCTGGAACATCGCGTTCATCCAGTTTCCGGCGATGCGGTGAGCGCCCGCGCGGGCGTCGAGATATTCGGCGACGTCGCCGGCGGCGTAAACGTCTTCGGCCGCGCGCAGCTTCTCGTCGACGACGACGCCCGACGCGATCGCGATGCCGCTGCCCGCAAGGAAGCCGACGTTGGGAACGACGCCGAGACTGACGCCGACAAGATCGAACGGTGCGCGTCCGCCGTCGGAATAGTGCGCCTCGAGACCACTGATTTTTCGCTCAACAGCGCGCAATTCTCGATGTGACGTGACGGTCACTCCATGGCTCTCGCACGCCTGTCTGATGGCCTCGCGCGAACCCGCATCGAGCGACCTCGCGAGGAATCCGTCGCTGCGCATCACGCACGCGACGCGCGCGCCGCGGCGCGCCAGCGACACGGCGAGATCGATGGCGTTGAAGCCGCCGCCGTAGACGAGCGCCGCGCCGACGCGGGCGGTCGTCATGAGCGAGTGCAGGTCGTCGAGCGTCCTGAAGTAGGAACAATGTTCCGCGCCGGGACCCGCGAAGCGTCTCGCGTCGCTGCCCGATGCGATCAGCAATTTTCCGTACGTGCATGTCGTACCGTCGGCGAGCGTCACTGCGCGGGTCCGCGCGTCCACTGCAGTGGCGACGGCACCGGCATCGTAGGCGATGCCCTTCGCTTCAAGCGCGGCCGCGGTCCTGATGACGACGCGTTCCAACTTGGCGCGGCCGTCGGCCACATGCGGTAAAAGCACCCGTGAGTAGACCGGGTGCCGTTCGGCGCCGATGATGCGGATGGTCGCGCGCGGGTCCCGCTGACGGATGGTCTCCGCCGCGGTCGCGCCGGCGATGCCTCCGCCGATGATGAGATGGTCGACTCGCATGAAGCTGCGAGCTGCGAGCAGCGAGCAGCGAGCTTGCGGTGCGACCGCTCAAAGCTCGAAGCTCAAAGCTCGAAGCTACGTGTACGGATAGATCTGCTCCCCGTTCTCGTCGTACAGAAAAATGGCTTTGGTTGGGCAAGATTCGGCTCCCAGCAGGATGGTCTCCGCCTCGTCGCCGCGGATGTCGACGAGCACGGCCTTGTTCTCTTCGTCCATCCTGAAGGTGCCCGGCGCGATGGTCACGCAGGTCGCCGCGCCGATGCAGAGGTCGCGGTCGATGACGATCTTGGAGATGATGAGGGGTTTTTTGTCGGCCATAGGATGAGCGTCGAGGCGTAGTGTGCGAGCCGGGAACGAAAGCGTCAATGCCCGGGACGTGCAGACCTCACCATACCATAGTACCATTGACGCGACGCCTTCCCGGCGGTAACCTGCAACGTCTTATGCGACGAACTCCCGTCATCATCTCGGCCATCGCCATCGTCGCGCTCGGCGCGGCTGCGTTCGCGTACCGCGGCGAACTTCGCGACGCGTACGGACGCTGGCAGCGCGGCCCGATCCCTCCGGCCGTCACGCGCCAGGAGGCGCTCAAGCAGGAACCGCCGGCCCCTCCGGCGCCCGCTCCCGAACCTGGCCCCGCGCCGGTCGTGAACCGGCCGAAGCCGGCTCCGGCGCCCGCTCCCGCTCCCTCCCCGTCGCCGTCCGTGCCGGCATCGATCAACCTGAAAGTGCTGTTCGTTCCCCAGGCGCCGTTCAAGGTCTGGGATGCGCTGCACGAAGACGCCTGTGAAGAGGCCGCCATGACGATGCTGCAGGCATATGCCGAGGGCACGGACACGATGTCGCTCGAGGAGATGGATCGCCGGCTCAAGGACCTCGTCGCCTATGAGACGGAAAAATACGGCGACGTGCCGAGCATCTCCGCGGAACGCGCGGCCGAGGTGATGCGCGATCATCTCCACGTGAAGGCGCGCGCGGTCGCCATCGGCTCGCTCGACGACATCAGGGCTGAGATCGCCGCGGGCCACCCGGTCATCCTCCCCGCCGCCGGCCGGCTGCTCTACAATCCGAACTTCAGGGACGGCGGTCCGCTCTACCACATGCTCGTGGCCAAAGGCTACACGGCGAAAAGCATCATCACGAACGATGCGGGCACGCGTGTCGGCGCGGACTATGCCTACGCGAACGACCTCATTTGGAACGCTGTCCACGACTGGAACGACGGCGACGTCTACCACGGCGCCAAGATGATGATCGTGCTCGAGGAATGACGCAACCGGAGAATTAAGAGTTTAGAATTGAGAACGGAAGAGCGGCCTCGCGGCCGCTTTTCTAAATTCTAAATTCTTCAATTCTCATTTCTTCCGCGCCGACTTCTTTTCGGCCAGCGGCAGCGTGAACGTGAACGTCGTTCCGCGGCCCACGCGCGACGTGACGTCGAGCGTGCCGCCCATGCGTTCGACGAGCTCCTTCACGATGAACAGACCAAGGCCGGTGCCGGCCTGCGCGCGCACGGCGACGTCCTCGGACCGCCAGAACTTCTGGAACAGCCGCTCCTGGTCCTTGTCGCTGATGCCGATGCCGGTGTCCGCGATGTGCGTGACGAGCATGCCGCCGCGCACCGCGTATTCCACGGTGACGGAACCGCCGGCGACGTTGTACTTCACGCCGTTCGAGACGAGGTTGGCGATGATCTCCTTCAGCTTGCTCGGATCGGCCATCACCGGCGGCATCGGGGTGAGCACGATGTGCCGGAGCTGCACGTCCTTGGTGAGCGCCGTCGGCTTCATCTCGCTGAAGATGGACTTCACGTGTTCCGAGATGTCTTGCGGCGAGACGGTGATCTTCAGGCGGCCGGACTCGCTGCGGGAGACCTCGAGCAGGTCGTCGACGAGCGTAAGCAGCCGTTCGTCCGCTTCCTGGATCTTCAGCAGGTAGCCGCGCAGCACCGCATCGAGCGTCAGGCGCTTGTCTTCGAAGATGAGGTTGAGGAGCAGGCGTATGGCCGTGACCGGGTTGCGCAGCTCGTGCGCGGCGACGAACACGAACTCGTTCTTGAGGCGGTCGAGGCGCTTGCGGTCCGTGAGGTCGCTGTATGACTCGATGATCATCTCGTGCTCGCCGCGCTCGTCCTCGACCATGCGGTAGAACACGAGCGCGGGCGCGGGCGTCCCGTCCTTGCGCAGCAGTTCGACCTCGCGCGAGACGGTCTTGCCGCGTCGCAGCGCCATGAGATCGATCGGTTTCTTGGCGTCGTCCGGGTAGAACAGCGTCACGTGGCGGCCGACGAGCTCGTCGACGCCGTAGCCCGTCAGCTGCTCGGCGACCTTGTTGGCCATGACGACCTTCCGGTTGAGGTCGGTGACGCAGATGCCGTTCGGTGAGTTCTGCACGATGTTGCGGAAATAGTCGCGGGCCTTCTTGATCTCCCCCTCGACGAGCGAATGCAGCCGGATGTCCCGGCCCAGATAGAGCAGCGCCTTCGGCTTGCCGTCGCCGGACACCGGCGAAGCGATGAAGCTCATGAGCACCAGGCGGCCGCTCTTCGTCCTGACCTTGATCTCGAACTTGGTCGCGCCGGAACCGGCCGACAGGAGCAACGAGACGCCGCGCGGCGGCTTCGGGAAGATGCGGTCGAGCGGCCAGCCGACGAGCTCCGCGGCGGCATAGCCCAGGAGCTTCGCGGCCGCCGCGTTCGCGGCCGTGATGACGTGTTCGGGGTCAGTGACGAAGGCGGGCTCGGGCAGCTCGTCGATGTCGAAGCGGAATTCCTGCTTAGGCGGTAATTTCGCCATACTAAGCCTTTTTTTCGGGCGGTTTTCGCTCGTCGGCGAGGCCCATGCAGGTGGACAGCAGCGCCGCGGTCGGCGCGCCGATGTAACGCTTGGCGCCGACGATGAGCGTCGGCAATGCCTCGATGTTGTACTGCTCGGCCAGTTCAGGATGCTCGCTGATGTCGACGATCTTCACCTCGGGCGCTTCCTTGGCGAGCGCGCTCGAGCACGCGATCTCCACCTGCCGCTTGGTGAAGTGGTAGGTCGCGGATTCCTTGGAGATGAACAGCAGGATCGGGGGTTCCATACGTCAGCGTTTCTTTTTCTTTCCGCCGGCGGCGGACCCGCGTGCGGGCGCGGCTTTCCGCTTCCGCTTCGGCTTCTCTTCACAGCCCTGGTCCCGGTCGTCGAGCACGCACATCCCTTCCGATGAGATGACATAGCGGCGGACCGTCTTGACGTGCGCTGAGGCGCGCGACTTCGCGATGGAGATCTCGCGCTCGATGTTGCGCCCGGACTCCGACAGCTTCATGACGATGATGTTGTCGGCGACCACGGCCATGTCCGATTCGGAGGCGACGGACGCGGACAGCGCGGCGTCGGTCGTGTAGTTCACGATGGTCGTCACGCCCTTCGATTTCAGATAGGAGTTCAGCGCGACGACGAAGCGGCGGAACCGCTGCTCGTCGACCGCGCGGGCGAGCGGCGTGAGGCTGTCGATCACCACGCGCTTCGGCGCGGCGTCGTCGACCAGTCGGCGGATCTTCTTGAGATAGGACTCGATCGGCATGGCCTCCGGCTGCCAGGCGACGAGCCGCAGCAGCTTCGACCTCTCGTACCCCGCGAAGTTCCATCCCAGGCTCTTGGCGTCGGCGCGAAGCTGCGACACGCCCTCCTCGAAGGAGAACAGGATGCCGCGTTCCTTCTTGTGCGCGCCCTCGGCCAGGAAATGCAGGCCGAGCACGGTGCGCCCGGTGCCTGAAGGGCCGAGCAGCAGCGTCGTCGAGCCGCGGTACAGGCCGCCGTCCGTCATGTCGTCGATGCCCTTCACGCCGATGGACAGGCGGGAGGCGCCGCTGCCCTCGGGCGGCGCGAACTGCACGTTGGGGAAGACCGTCAGGCCTCCTCCCCCGATGAGGAACGGATGCTTGCCGGTCTGATGGCCCGCGCCGCGGAGCTTCACGATCTCCACCTGGCGCTCGCGCTCGCGGCCGACGGACGAATTGTAGAGGTAGATGACGCTGTCGGCCACGAAGTCCTCGACGCCGAAGCGGGAGGACTCGTCCTCGTCGCGGACGCGCTCGGCGGTGATGACGGTCGTGACGTCCAGACGGCGCAGCATGTCGATGAGCTTGAAGAGCTCCCGCCGCACGACGGCCTGGTCCTTGTAGCGGAGGAAGAGCGCCGCGACCGAATCGATGACCACGCGCTTGGCGCCCACCTTGGCGACGGCGAACTTGATGCGGCCGATGAGCGCGCCGAAGTCGTACTCGCCGACCTCGACCTGATGCTGCGCGACGCTCGACGCGTCCACGAAGGCCAGCTTGCCCTTCTTCTCGAGCCCGGGGAGGTCCCAGCCGAAGCCCTGGACGTCCTTGATGAGGTCCTCGCGCCGCTCCTCGAAGGTGACGAACGTGCCGCTCTCGCCGAACTCGACGGCGCCGCGGTACAGGAACTCCAGGCCGAACACGGTCTTGCCCGAGCCGGCGGTCCCCGAAACGACCACCGCGCGCCCGCGGGGCACGCCGCCTTCGGCGAGCTCGTCGAAGCCGGCGATGCCGGTCCTTATCTTCTCGATCGGTCGGCGTTCGGGATGCATGAAGTACATTTTACCAAAAAACCGCCAAGCTCACAAGAAAAACCGGCGCGGAACATTGGTGCGGCCGGCCTGAACTGCTATACTGCGGCCATATGAAATCCGCCGCGCCAGTGAAGGTCGGGGCCAGCTCGATGTTCCTCCGGAAGAACTGGCAGATCCTCTACGCCGTGCTGCTCATCGTCCTGGTGCCGGTGACGGTCATCCTGAACACCTTTTTCGTGGTGAACAGGTTCCGGAAGACGGTGGACGTCGAGCTCCAGCGCACCGCCCTCATCGTGGGCAAGATGTTCAACGTCACGAGCGTCGACCTGTTCGGCGACGACGCGAAGCTGCAGGAGCGGATCGAGGCGATCGCCAAGGTGCTGCCGGAGGTGAAGAGCCTCGACGTGCTCAAGAAGGACGGCGAGGACTTCACGGTCGTGGCGAGCCTCTACAAGGACGGCGTCGGCCGGCAGGCGCACGGCCGCCAGAACATCCTCGCCTGGTACGACGGCCAGGCCATCGCCTACCTCACGAAGTCTCCCCGTTCCGCCTCCGTCGACCAGAAACTGACGGCGGATGAAGCGCGGAGCAGCGAACGCTATTGGGGCGTCGTCATGCCGCTCCAGGACGCGAGCGGCCAGAAAGTGCTGCTCCTTTCGATGAAGCTCTCGCTCGCGGTCATCGACGATCTCGTCCGCAGCAACCTGTTCTGGTCGTACGTCTGGCTGCTCATCACCGTGCTCGTGGTCATGCTCGTGCTCGCTTCGAACACGCGGCTGTTCCAGTACGCTTCGCTCTATAAGAAGCTGCAGGAGGTCGACCAGATGAAGGACGACTTCATCTCCATGGCCTCGCACGAGCTCCGCGCGCCGATCACCGCCATCCGCGGCTACCTGTCGCTGTTCCTCGAGGACGCCTTCGGCAAGATGGACGACAAGCCGAAGGAGATCATGAAGACGACCTTCTCCATCGCCACGCACCTCGGCACGCTCGTCGAGGACCTCCTCGAGGTCTCGCGCCTCGAGCAGGGCCGCATGAAGGTCGACCTCGAGCCCATCCAGGTCGAGGAGGTCGTCGAGGAGATCGTCCAGCAGCTCCACTTCGAGGCCGAGAAGAAGAAGCTCGCCTTCGAGTTCAAGAAGCCGCCGAAGCCGCTGCCGAAGATAATGGTCGACAAGTCGCGCTTCAAGCAGGTGCTCATCAACCTCTGCTCGAACGCCATCAAGTACACGCCGGCGGGCAGCGTGACGGTCACCTCCGAAGTGAAGGACGGCAAGATGCTCGAAGTGCGGGTCATCGACACCGGCCTCGGCATGTCGGCCGAAGCGCGCGAGAAGCTCTTCCAGAAGTTCTACCGCGTTCGCACGAGCGACACCGCGACGATCCCGGGCACGGGCCTGGGCCTGTGGATCACGAAGCAGATCGTCGAGATCATGCGCGGCAAGATCTACTGCGATTCCATCGAACGCGTCGGCACGCAGATGAGCGTGCTCTTCCCGATCGTCGAAGAAAAGAAGACGGAGGCCGCTCCGGCCGCGCCCGCAGCCCCCGCGGCGCCCGCCAAGTCCGCCTGAGCCGCGGACGCCTCCCTATGCCTTTCTTGTTGCTCGCGCTCCTCGCCTGCCTCGTCGTCTCCGCCTGCCTCGAAGTGGCGGAGACCGCCATCGTGTCGATCAACGTCGTGCGCCTCGAGACGCTGGTGCGCTCCGGCGACCGGCGCGCCGCCCTCGTTCAGTCGCTCCGCAAGGACATGCGCCGCACGCTCGGCACGCTGCTCCTCGGCATGACGCTCTTCGACATCGCCGCCTCCGCCATCGCGACCATCATCACCGCGCACCTCTTCGGCGAGGGCGCCGTCACGGTCGAGGCCATCGGGCTCACGCTGCTCGTGCTCATCTTCGTCCGCATCATCCCGAAGTCGTACGCCATCCATAACCCCGAGCGCTGGTCGTGCCGCTTCGCCTCCATGACCGCCTTCCTCGTGACCGTCCTCACGCCGGCCGTCGCGGTCGTCAACGCGGCGGTGACGCCGTTCTACCGCCGGCTCGGGACCGCGGCCCCCATGCCGGTGAGCGAGGCCGAGATCAAGACGATGGCGCGCATGGGCGCGAAATCGGGCGCGGTGGAGCCGGGAGAGAAGGAACTCATCGAGCGCGTCTTCCTGTTCAACGACATCACCGCCGGCGACGTCATGTCTCCCCGTGAGATCGTGATCGGCCTCGAAGCGTCCAGCTCGATCGGCGCCGCCCTCGACGCCGTCAACACGCAGAAGTATTCGCGCTATCCGGTCTACGACGGCACGCTCGATACCGTGGTCGGCGTCGTGCATATCCGCGACATGCTCGCCCAGGTGCTGAAACCGGGCGCGCTCGAGACGCTCAAGGTCCGCGACATCGCCGCGCCCCCCGTGTTCGTGCAGGAGAAGGCGCTCATCGACGACCTGTTCCGCGAGCTCAAGCGCCAGCGCGTGCACATGGCCGTCGTCGTCAACGATCAGAAGGCCGTCGTCGGCGTCGTGACCCTCGAGGACCTCATCGAGGAGCTCGTCGGCGAGATCAGCGACGAGTCGGACGTCGACGAGCACGTCATCAAGCGCATCGACAAGCACGCGGTGCTCGTGCACGGCGATACCGACATCCCCGACGTGAACCGTTTCTTCAACACGAAGATCGAGGCCGGCGAGGAGCGCACGGTCGGACGGCTCGTGCGGCGCAAGGCCGGCAAGGTGCCCAAGCAGGGGCAGCCCGTGATGATCAGCGACGGGCTCATGGCCATCGTCGAGCAGATCAGCCGCGGGCGCATCCTCAAGGTGCGCCTCATCAAGAGCGTGAACGGGACCCTGGAGGGTTAGGTTGAAGGGTGTAGGTGGTAGGTTGTAGTGTTCCATTCGTGGTCTACAACCTACTCCCTACCACCTACAACCTCCCCCATGTCTTTCCTCGACCGACTCTTCCGAAAGCCCGCCGGCCCCGTCACGCCGCAAAGCCTCGCCGTCGAGGGGCGCGCTCCCGAGTTCGCGGGCATCGCGTCCTGGCTGAACTCGGCACCGCTCACGATGGCCGGCCTGCGCGGCAAGGTCGTGCTCGTCGATTTCTGGACCTACTCGTGCGTGAATTGCGTCCGCACTCTGCCGTACGTGCAGGCCTGGCACCGCGCATACAAGGACAAGGGGCTCGTCGTCGTCGGCGTCCACACGCCGGAGTTCGAATTCGAGCATGACTTCGCCAACGTCGAGACCGCGGTGAAGCGTTTTGGCATCGAGTACCCGGTGGCGGTCGACAACGACTACGCCATGTGGAACGCCTACAAGAACCGCTACTGGCCCGCGCACTACTTCATCGACGTCCGCGGCGACGTCCGTTACCAGCATTTCGGCGAAGGCGGCTACGGCCATTCGGAGGAGGTCATCAAGGCGCTGCTCATGGAGGCGGGGCGCCCCTCGCCGGAGACCGACGCGGCGCAGGACGTGCCGTCGGACACCGACTTCGCGCGCATCGGCACGCCCGAAACGTATCTCGGCTTCCAGCGTCTCGAATACCTCGGCTCGCCCGAAGGCGTGCGCAAGGACGAACCGAAGCGGTACACCGCGGTGCTCGCGCCCGCGCTCAACATCTTCTATCTCGACGGGCTGTGGGAGATCCGCGACGACTACGCCGTGCCGCGGGAGCCGGGCGCCGCCATCGTCTACAAGTTCTCCGCCGCCAAGGCGCACCTCGTGATGGACGCGATGCCCGACGGGGTGAAGATCAAGGCCGCGCTCGACGGCAAGCCGCTCGCCGCGGACCAGCGCGCCGGCGACGTCGCCGAGGATTCGACCGTCACGGTGCGCGAAGGACGGATGTATGACCTCGTCGACCTGCGCGGCAAGTACGGCGCGCACGTGCTGCGGCTCGAGTTCCAGGGGCCGGGCGCGAAAGTGTACGCCTTTACGTTCGGGTGACACGAAAGGGCAGAGGGCAAAGGACAGAGTTTAGAGGAAGATGAACTACCAAAAACCGCGCTGCTTATGCAGCGCGGTTTTTTGAGAGATGCCTTCCTCTATACTTTGTCCTCTGCCCTTTGTCCTCTCACAAGTACCGCTTCACCACCGTGATGTCCTTCCGCTTCAGGATCCGCGACAGCGTCTGCCGTATCACCGAACCGCCGTCCCTGCCCCGCACCTTCTTGTACTTCGCATGGACCACCTCGTTCGGGCCGGTGACCACGATGACATGGCCGATGCCCTGCGGGAACTTCCTGTTGTAACGCCCGCTGCGCCCCCGGATGAAGATGAGGTCTCCGACCATGAGCGTCGAACGCTTCGCTGGGACGCGACGTCCCTCGGCGGCTTGGTCGATCGACACGCGCGGGATGGCCAGGCCGGCCTTCTTATAGAGGTACTGTGCGAAACTGGAGCAATCGAACTCTTTCGGCGCGTCCTGCCAGCGGGCGCCCCAAACGTAAGGCTTGCCGAGCTGCCGCAGCGCCTCGGCCGCCAGCATCTTTCGTCTTTCCTCTTTCGTCTTTCGTCCCTTCGTCATATCACCCTTTGATCATTTTCTTCGCCGCGTCCCACATCTCGGGCCGACCCTGCTGCTTGAGCCAGTACCACCATTCGACGCCCCAGAAGTACGTCTCAGGGAAACCGATGCGCCGGGCGTAACGCACGTTGCTCTCCAGTACCTTCGGGTTCATCTGCCGGAGCTGCTCGTCGAGCGGCATCTTGGCGATGGCGATCCTCGTCCACGGCTCGGCCTGCATCTCGGTGTTGATGACGCGCCGCACGTGGCGCTCAGCGAGGGCCGCGCGCAGACGGTACGCGCCGGCGATGCCGGGCCAGCGCACGTAGCCGAGATGCTTGTCCCACACCAGGCGGTAGAGGCTGACGCCGAGGTCGTCGGCGAGCGGCGCGCTCTTCATCCAGGTCGAGAACTCGCCGGGGTCCTGCAGCAGCACCGGCCGCGCATCGAGGTCGCGCACGACGGCGACCTCGGCGGCGAGATCTTCCTTGCTGATCTTCGGACAGTCGCCGAACTTCAGGAAGCTCTCGTTCTCGACCTGCCATTCGACGATCGCCGGCTCGCGCCGGTAACGCTCGACCGCGCGGCCGGCCGCTTCGCGCGCCTTCCCGAGCAGCGCGGCGTCGTCCAGGCCCTTCGCCCAGCCGGGAAGATGGCACTCCGGCCAGCGCGGCACGCGCATGCCGACCGAAAGGATGACTTTGGCGCCGCGTTTCGACGCTTCCGCTACCTGCCAGTCGACGTCGCTGAAATCGTACACGCCCGGCCGCGGCTCGACCTCGTCCCAGTACACGGGGATGCGGAGCTTGCGCAGGCCGAGGTCGTCGAGCATCGCGAGGTACCCCGCCTTCCAGTCGAGGCCGAGGCTCTCCGCGTACGGCTTGGACCAGGTCGCGCCGAACTCGGTGGGCGTTCCCTGTCCGCCGAAGAGGTCCTGCGCCGCGCCGAACGCGTACAGAATGCCGATCGCGGCGAGGCAGCCGGCGATGGCCATGGAGACCGCGACCGCCGACTTGAGGAGCAGCATGGTGAGGCGCCTGTGCACGGGCATGCGCGTCGGGATCAGGGCGACGCGAACAGCCGCTTGCCGGTCTCCCAGAGCTCGGGATGACCCTTGCCCTTGAGCCAGTACCACCACTCGATGCCCCAGAGGTAGGCCTCGGGAAAACCGGTCTTGCGCGCGAAGCGGACGTTCTCCTCGAGCCGCGTCGGGTTCATGAGCCGGAGCTGTTCGTCGATCGGCATGTTGGCGATGCCTTTCTCCGCCCACGGTTCGGCCTGCAGCTCGCTGATGATGGCGCGGTCGACGAGCGTGGAGACCGCGGTGTAGCGGCGCGCGTACGTCCGCGGGGAGATGGGCCAGTAGAAGTAGCCGATGTAGCGGTCCCAGACCGTGCGGTAGGTGCTGATGCCGAGGATGTCGGCGATGCCCGCGACCTGCAGCCATGACGACAGCTCCCCGCTTTCGGTGATCATGATCGGCCGCTGGTCGAGCGCGCGGACCACGGCGACCTCGCGTTTCAGGAACTCCCGGTCGGGCGGCGGGCAGGTCCCGAACTGGAAGAACGGCTCGTTCTCGACCTGCCAGGTGACGACCGCCGGGTCCGACGCATAGTGACGGACGACCGCCTCGATCATCGAGAGGATGCGCGTCTGGACGAGGCTTTCGTTCATGCCCTCGGTCCAGGCGGGCGCGTGGCACTCCGGCCAGCGCGGAAGCTTGCGCCCGACGGCGAGGATGACCTTGGCGCCGCGCTTCGACGCCTGCCCGACCTGCCAGTCGACGTTCGCGAAATTATAGACGCCGGGCTCCGGCTCGATGTCGTTCCAGTACGCGGGGATGCGGAAGTTGCGCACGCCGAGGTCGTCGAGCGAGGCGAGATAGGCCTGCTTCCAGTCGAGACCGAGGCTCTCCGCGTACGGCTTCGAGAACGTCGCGCCGAGGACGATCGGCGCCTCCTCCAGGCCGAGGTTCTCCTTCACGACGTCGATGAAGAAGAGCCCGACGAGGAGCGCGACGAACACGAGCGCCGCGAGCCCGATGCCCTGGCGTTCGGTCGCCTTCGATGCGTCTTCGGAGGCCGGCGCGGCGGCCGGCGGCGATGCGTTCTTCCTGCGCTGCTGCATGGTCCGAGTATACCATGGTAGGATTGACAAATCGCTCATTTTGGGCTACGCAGACAACAAGGTCTTTTGACGAAAAAGGAGTAGGGCCAATGGTCAGCCATCGCGCGTTCGCTCTGTTTACCAGGGCCGCCGTGGCGTTCCTGGTCTGTCTCACCTTCGTGTCCTGCGCTGCGGCGCAGCAGCTCCATCCCTGCATCGAGTCCCATCCGGCGATCACCCCGCCGGACCCCTGCGCCGACGCCCCCCGCGGCGGCCGGGACGCCTGCATGGCGTACGTGCGCCGGGCCTTCGGCTCGACGGTGTTCATCCACGTAAGCCGTTACACGGCGGCGGACGGCATGTCCTACGGCGCCGGCACCGGCGAGGTCATCGACGACCGCGGCACGGTGCTCACCGCCTACCATGTCGTGCAGAACGCGCGGCTCGTGGTGGTCGGCACGCGCCGGCTCTCCGACAGCGGCAGGGATGTCGTGCGCGATCGCGACATCCCGATGGAGGTCGTCGCCACGGCGCCGGCGCTCGACGTCGCGCTCCTGCGCCCGGCCGAGACCGCCGAGGTCTCGAACCTTCCCAGGCCGTTCGTCGTGCGACGCGCGGCGCCCGTGGCAGGCGAGCGACTCTGGCATTTCGGCAACGTGAGCTTCTGGTCGCACGGCACGGTCGAGGCGACCTCCGTCACCTACGACGGCACCGCGGGACTGACGAGGGTCAGCTTCGCCTGCCGGCATGGCGACTCCGGCGGCCCGTTCGTCGACGCGGAAGGCAGGCTCGTCGGCGTCCTCCTCAAGAAGGACGGCGGCGAAGGCGAAGGCCACACCTTCTACATGCCCGTCGGCACCGCGCTCGACGCGCTCGGCTATCACTGATCGCAGCCCCTCTCCGGAGGGGCTCTTTTTTACGAAAAAACCGGCCTGCCGGCCGGCGTGAACGTCATTCCCTTCGGCACTCCTCCGGGCCGCCTCCTCCCGTGCTGCCGCCGGTACCGACGGCCCGCGCCTCGTCGGCGGGGTCGCCTTCCGCGGCGATGCCGGCGCCCGCGTCCGGCGCATCGTCGTCCGAGAAAGCCTCGCCGGCGCGCGGCGGGCAGGGTGAGCCGCCGCCGTGGCCGCAGTCGGCGGCCATGAGCAGGGGCAGGGAGAGGAGCAGTGCGAGAACGGTCTTCTTGTGCGCGAACATCCTTGACCTCCGGTAAGCAAGAAGGAACGGACCGCCCACTCCACCGCGTTCCAGCGCCGGCGTCAAGGGCCGAGAGGCTTCCGCGCCAGCATCGTGAACTCGTACGGCAGCGCGGACGCGAGCCGAAGCGCGAGCGCGTACGGCGGCGACAAGTCGCGCATGTTCCGGACGGGGATCGAGTAGCCGTGGAAGGAGACGGGTTCGAGGCCCGTCTCCCGCGCGAGGCGCGCCAGGCCGCCGCGGGTGAAAAGATGGAGATGCTCGACGCCGTCGCCGTAGACGCGCCACAGCGGGTAGCGCCAGCGGCCGCCTGTCGCGACGGCCGCGAATTCCGCCGCGGCGAGGAGCGGCGAGGACGCGTCGGGCGTGCCGATGGCGGCGACGCCGCCGGGCGCGAGCGCGCCCGCGACGGCGGACATGAAGCCGCGCGGATCGGCGACGTGCTCGATGGTGTCGTACGACGCGACCGCGCCGAACGCGCCGGGCGCCGTCATGCCGGGACCGAACGCGCCCGTCGCGACGTCCAGCCCGAACTTCTCGCGGGCGTACGCCGCGCCATGCGGGTTCATCTCGATGCCGGACGCCGCGTAGCCCGCTTTGGCCGCGAGGTCGAGAAAGACGCCCCGCGCGCAGCCGACCTCCAAAAGACGCGCGGGCGGCGGAGCCAGGTCGGCGATGGCCGCCAGGCGCTGGCGGTACGACGCGATGATGGGAGAAGCGGGATCGTACCCGACGCGGAGATCATCGTGCAGCGCGGCGAGGTCCTCCGCGTAGTAGGCCTCCCGGCCGTAGCGCGCGGCGAGCTCGCGCTCGTCGGGGAACGGCGCGAGCGTGCGGTGGCCGCAACCGCACCGCAAGACGGTCCTTCCGGTGTCGGGGAACGCGCAGAGCGCGCGCATGGCGCGGCCGCAGACGACGCATGAGGTCGTTCTCATAGCGCCCGAACCGTACCGCAGGCCGCCGCCGAGGTCCACATGGCGGTCGGAAGCCCGCGCATGGTATGATGCGGCAGATGGCCCGCGCTGCGCGGGACCTTTGAAACTTCATTAAACTATGCCGCCGAAGAAAAGTCCGCAAGGAAACTTTCCGAAGGCCGCTCCGATGATCGCACTGCTCGTCGGGCTCGTCCTTTCCGCGTATAACTTATCGCTGATGACCTCGACGACCGGCCGAGCCGACGGCATGGGCGCCGCGTTCGCCGATTCGCAGCGCAACTACGCGGACCGCCGCGTGCAGCCCGCGCCGCCGGCCCCGCCCGCGCCCACGTGCGCCGAGCCCGCGCCGCCCGTCCTCTACTCCGTCGTGAAGTACCGCGAGGGAGAGGAAGCGACGCTGCGCGCGAACCTCGCCGAGCCGCTGCTCGCCTACTACGCCGGCAAGCAGCCCTCGCTCTCTGCCGTGCTCATCGAGCGGAAGAACGCGTCCTCGAAGGACGTGAACGTCCGGCTGTTCTTCGCGGACGGCACGGAGACCTCTTACCTCTGGCCGAGCACGCACTCGCAGGACGGCATGTGGACGCCTCCCGAGATGATGACGCCCTGACGAAAAAGAAAACGACCCCGGCCTGACGGCCGGGGTCTTTCGTGGTCATCGCTTCGGCCTGGACCAACGGTCCAGGTCGTTGAAGTACGCGGTCATGTAACCGAGGGCGCGGCCGAGACGCAGCGCTCCGAACTGGAGCAACAGCATCGCCGCGAGGAGCGGCCACGACCACCAGTAGTGGTACGTCGGGAACGGCCCGTGGTAGATCGGCCCTGTCAGCCACTCGATGTACCCGTTCATCATGAAGTCGTTGCCCGACCGCGAGGGATCGAACGGGTGCTTCATGACGTCGAAGTACGACAGCAGCTCGAACGTCCAGAAGCCGAACAGGAAGGCATACTGCAGGACGTCGATCGTCCGGCGGCGCTTCTTGAACTGCTCCCATGCGAGCTTGCGGCCCTTGCGGGTAGCCAGGCCGGCGAGGACGGAGACGAGCCCGACGATGAGCATCGTCGGGGGATCGACCAGGAACGTGTGCAGCCGGCCCGATCGCGCGCGGGCCGGCTCCATCCGTTGCTGCGTGAACCCCCACGCGAACATGAGGCAGACGAACAGCAGCGTGGCGAACGGGATCATAGCCAACCTTCCTTTTCGTACCAGTCGATCGTCGAGAGAAGGCCCTTGAGCGAGTCCGGATGCTTCGGCGTCCAGCCGAGCGCCTTGATCTTGGAGGCGTCGAGCATGGCGTCGTAGGCGAGCAGATCGGTCATCTCCGCGTTCACGCCGGAGATGCGTCCCTTCTTGGACGCCTTCTTGCCGAGGTTGCCGACGAAGAAACGCATGATGCCGATCGGCAGGTTCCCCGGGATGAGCGGGAAGCCGAGCCGTTCCGCGCACGTGCGCATCAGGTCCGCGGTGGCGTACGAGGAGTCGTCGTTCACGTTGTAGATCTCCCCCGCCGCTTCGACGCGGCGCGAGAGGAACAGCGCGGAACGGCAGACGTCCTCGACGTGGATCATGCCGGCGCGGGTGCTGCCGGAGCCGAAGTAGAACGGCCCCATGCCGCCGCGCGCGCACATGATGATCGACATGGCGACGCCGTACCTGCTGCGCGGCCCGTAGACGCCGCACGGACGGATGACCGTCACTTGCAAGCCGCGGCGGGCGCCCGTCTCGAGGACGAGGCGTTCCTCCATGTACTTGGTCGTGAGGTAGCCGCCCTTGGGGTTCACGGGCGACGTCTCCTTGGCCGGCGACTCCTTGTCGAAGTCGTAGACGCCGGCCGCTCCCCAGACGACCATCCGCTTCGGCCGCTCCGACCGGGAGGTCAGCGCGTCGAGGAGGTTGAGCGTGCCGAGGACGTTCACGTCGAACAGGTCCTTGTAGGCGGCGCTGTAGTCGAACAGCCCCGCGATGTGGAACACGTAGTCGAAGTCTTCGTCGCCGGCGAGCGCGGCGACCTGGGAACGGTCCCGGAGGTCGCACTGCCGGTAGACGAAGCGCTGCCCGGGCAGCTGCATCGGGGGCCGGACGGCCGGCGACGGACCGATGTCGGTCGCGAGGACGTCGTAGCCCCTTTCCGCAAGCAGCTCGAGCATGTGGGTGCCCATGAAACCGTTCGCCCCCGTGACGAGGGCGTTCGGCCGCGTGGTGCGCTGGCCATCGTTGTTTTCCACCGGCAGCTCCTTTCGATCAGGCTAATGCCGTGTTGAGAAAATGAACACGCCTGCACTTTACGCAGGGGGGAGGGGCTGTCAACCGGGCGTACAACAGTAAACAGTACCCAGTACACAGTACTCAGAGATCGCAGGTCGGCGCGCAGCGCGTACTGGGTACTGGGTACTGGGTACCGTGTACTGAGTACTCTGTCCTGTGTACTGTGTACTCGTATGGAGATCGTCCGCCGCATCGGCGAACAGAAACCGTCCTACCGCTATGAAGACTTCCGGCTCGAACGGAAGGGATTCTTGAGCGTCTATTCGTTCCTGCTCGGCGGGGACGGCCGGCGCGACCTCATGGACCGCGGCGACGCCGTGGTGATCCTGCCGGTGAACCTCGCCAGGCGCGAGATCTACATGATCGAGCAGCCGCGTCACGTGAAGGCCTTCGCCGCGACGCCGGAAGGCCGCGCCGCGAAGGACGAGGCCGCGAAGGGAGGGACGGTCGCGCCGTTCGAGCTTCCGTCGGACGCCGTGACCGTGCTCGAACTGCCGGCCGGCATGATCGATCCGGGGGAGACGCCGGCGCAGAGCGCGAGCCGCGAGCTGCAGGAGGAGACGGGCCTGGTCGTCGCGCCGGAAGCGCTCGTAAAGGTCGCGGCGTACTATCCGTCGCTCGGCGGCACCGCGGAACGCATGACGGCCTTCATGGCCATGCTCTCGGACCTGCCGGTGACGGGCGCCGCGGACGGCGACGGCCACGAACGCATCACCGTCTGGAAGATGAGCTTCGAAGAGGCTTGGGCGAACGTCGACTCGGGCCGCATCGAGACGGCCTCGTCGATGATCCTGCTCAGGGAACTCCGCATCATGGACCTCGAGGGCCGGCTCGACGCCCGACATTGACGCAAGGCGTCCCGGCTGGTACACAGAAACGTCCCGCCCTTCCGCGGGAGCGCACCTTTCAACGACACCGCAGCACCTGGAGGCCGCGCATGGAAGAAGACAAGAAGACGACGAGGCCCGTCGCCGCATTCGATCTCGACGGCTCGCTCGTCCGCAAGCAGATCCTGGTGCTCCTCTACGAGGAATGCTTCGATCTGCAGATCTTCCGGCCCATCGCGCACAAGCGTTTCCGGAAGATCGCGCTCGAGCACCGGGACCGCAAGATCCCGTTCGAATCCTACGACCGGCAGATCATCGAGCTGTTCGTCGAGCGCATCAAGAAGCGCCGGAGGGACGACCTCGAGTTCGCCGCCGAGCAGGTCTACGAGAAGAACAAGGACTGGCTCTACGTGTTCTCGAAGACGCTGCTCGCTCGCCTCAAGCGGACGCACGAGTGCATCACCATCACCGGCGCCATGACCGAAGTGGTCTCGAAGCTCGCGCCGTACTGGGGCTTCGAGCAATGGTACGCGACCGAGCTCGAGGTCGACGCGACCGGCTGCTATACCGGCCGCGACAAGGCGCTGCCCGTGGCCAACAAGCAGAGGGCGCTGCTCGACCACGTCGCCAAGGCCGGCGCCGACCTCGCGGATTCCGTCGCGCTCGGCGACACCGGGTCCGACATCCCGATGCTCTCGACGGTCGACTTCCCCATCGCCTTCAACCCGAACGAAGTGCTCGGGGACGAGGCGGAGAAGCGCGGCTGGCCCGTGGTCATCGAGCGGAAGGACCGCGTCTACGTGCTCGCCCACGGCACCGCCAAGACGTTCCGCGCCACGGACGCGGAAGCCGCGGTGACCTACCTCCTCGGGCTGCCGAAACCGGCGAAGTGACATGACCCCCTCTTGAGGGGTCTTTTTCTTTGGCAGGGGTCAGAGCCCTGAAGCTCCAGCCGCAAAAAAGGCCGCCTCCGCAGAGCGGTCTTTCGTCCACCATGGCGGCGAGCAGCGTGAAAGCGTCCTCCAGAAAGTCGAGGAACGGGATTTTGCCCGGCACTCCTCGCCGCCGTATACTTTTCGCGTATGCATTCGACGTATCAAGGATTGTCGCAGGCCGAAGCTGAAGACCGGCTTCGTCGGCACGGCCCGAACGAGATCGTCGCCGGGAACGATCCGGCATGGAAGAGGTTCGCGAAATGGACGCTCACCCCGATCACGTTCATGCTGCTCGCCGCGTCGGCATTATCGTTCTTCCTCGGGAAAGACTTTGACGGCGGTTTCATCCTGGCCCTGCTCGCACTGAACGTCGGCCTCGGCGCCTGGCAGGAACACAAGGCGGACTCGGCGATCGAGGAGCTCAACCAGAAACTGCGCGTTGAGACAAGGGTCTTCCGTGACGGGGTTTGGCGTCGGATCGATTCTCGGGAACTCGTGCCTGGGGACGTGTTCGAGGTCGCGGGAGGCGAGATCGTGACGGCCGACGGGTCGATCATTGAGGCCAAGAACGCGACGTTCAACGAGTCGGCGCTCACCGGCGAGTCCGTCCATAAGGAGAAGGTCGCGGGCGACAAGATCTTTTCGGGCTCGTTCGTCACGACGGGACTTGCCCGCGTCAGGGCGACGGCGACGGGCAAGGAAAGTTACTTCGGCAGGGTCCTTTTTTCCGTGGACCGCACGCAGAAGCGCAGCATCCTCGAACAGGACGTGCTGCGCATCACGCGGTTCCTCACGGTGATCGCGCTCGGCGCCGCGTTGGTCCTGACGGCGCTGTTCGCGTACGTCCGCGCGCCTCTTGCGGAGATCGCGACGCTCGACTTGAGCCTGCTCATCGCCGGCATCCCCATCAGCCTGCCGACCGTCATGATCCTTATCATCGAGTTCGGCGTGGTCACCTTGTCGAAGAAGGGCGTCGTCGTCAGGCGCATCTCGGCCCTTGAGGACCTGGCCAACGTCAACCTTCTGCTGACCGATAAGACAGGCACGATGACGAAGGGGGAGATCGAGGTATACGGCGTGAATTCTTACGGCGACGTCGACGAGAGGGAGGTGCTCAGGTACGCGGCGGCGAGCGCGGCCGGCGACGGCCATGGCGCCATCGATCAGGCCATCGCCAAGCGGGTCAATGCGGACGCCATCGCCCTGCCCCGCGTCGATGATTTCATCCCCGCCGATCCCGAACGCAAGCGTTCGACGGCGTTCTTCGTCGACTCGGGCGTACGCACGACCGTAGCCGTCGGCGCGCCGCAGATCGTCGCCGGCCTTTGCGGACCGATGACCGGCGAGGTCGAAGGGTTCGCGGGCGACGTCAGGGAGTTCGCCGCGAAGGGGTATCGCACGGTGGCCGTCGCCGTTCGTCGCGGTGCATGGGAGGAGAAAGGGATGACGCTCGTCGGCGTTCTGGCCCTCTCGGACGCGCTGCGCGAGGACGCCGCGGAGACCGTCAAGTTCATGCGCGACAAGGGCATCGCCGTGAAGCTCATCACGGGGGACAATGCAGCCATCAGCGCGGAGATAGCTCGCCAGCTCGCGTTGAGCGGCGACAAGGTGGTGATCTCGCGCGAGTATTCCGCGGACGGTTGGGACTCGCTCGACAAGAACGCGCTCGACCGCGTGTCCGCGTTCTCGGAAATTTTGCCGCATGAGAAACGGGCCATCGTGCGTCAGGCGCGGAAATATTACGTCGTCGCGGCGGCGGGCGACGGAGTCAACGACCTTCCCTCGCTCAGGGAGGCCAACGTCGGCATTGCCGTCCGGAGCGCCGTCGACGCGCTCAGGGCTTCTGCCGACATCGTGCTGCTGACCGACGGGATATCGGTCATCAAGGACGCCATCATCGAGAGTCGGAGGATCTTCGCGCGCATCTACTCATATTCCATCTATCGGATCTCAGAGAGCTTCCGTTTGATCGCCACGATACTCTTCCTTGGGTTCGCCACGGGCACCTATCCGCTCACGCCGATCCAGATCATCCTGCTGGCGCTCTTGAACGACGTGCCGATCGTTTCCCTGGCCTTCGACAAGGTGAAGGCGACCGGACGCCCGTCGAGGATCCGCGTCAACGAACGTTTCCTGCTCAGCACGCTGTATGGCACCGTGGGGCTGGTCAACAGCATCGTGTTCTTCTTCCTCTTGAGGGCGGCCGGCATCGATGCATCCGCGATCCAGACGGCGTTCTTCCTGAAACTGACCGTTTCCGGCCATATGCTCATTTATGTCGCGCATACGAAGGAGCGATGGTGGAGGTACTTGCCGAGCAAGGAGGTCATTGCGGCGACGACGGTCACGCAGCTGGTCGCGACGGTCCTCGCGCTGACCGGCTTCCTCATGCCGTCGCGCCTGTCGCCGGTCCTCGTCATCATCATATGGGGTTGGGCTTTTTCATGGATGCAGGTCAGTGAAGCCATGAAAAAATTCAGGAAGACGCTGCGCGCGCGGGAGGGCTAGCGCCGGGGGAAGGTCCGCGCGCAGGAACCCCCCCGAACGCCGGCGCATCCATCCGCTCATCCGCGACAACGACCGCGGTCATCTAGACAGGGCCGGCCATGGCCGATCGGCATTATTGCAAAAAAATTCCTTACAATTGTGGTAAGATCGGCCCATGCGCCGGACAACGGCTGGAGCGATGAATCACCTCAACACGTCCATGGACCTGCGGTCGGAGATCAAGGAATTCTTCAAAGGGGACGTCGAGGACGACGCGCACGCGCGCGGCGAGTCGAGCCACGATGCCAGCATCTTCGAGGTCCGTCCTTCGCTTATCGTGCACCCAAAGGACGTCGATGACGTGAAGGGACTGGTCCGCTACCTTTCGGGCAAGACAGGCTCCGGCATGTCCGTGACGGCCCGATCAGCGGGAACCGACATGAGCGGCGGCACTCTGACCGAGTCGGTCGTTATGGAGTTCACGCGTTACTTCGGTCATCTGAAGGAGATCGGCGACGGATACGCGATCACGGAACCGGGCGTGTACTATCGCGATTTCGAGAAGGAAACCCTGTCGCGCGGCTGGCTGCTGCCGACGTATCCCGCCTCTCGGGAGATCTGCACCGTCGGAGGCATGGCCGCGAACAATTCCGGCGGAGAGAAATCCCTGCGGTACGGAAAGACGGAGGACTTCGTGCGTCGGCTCAAGGTCGTGCTATGCGACGGGAAGGAGCATGTCCTCGAACCGCTTTCGAAGGAACAGCTCGACGGAAAGATGGCGCAGGCGACCTTCGAGGGTGAACTGTACCGCCGCGTTTTCCGATTGGTCGCTGATAACCGCGATCTCATCATGAAGGCGAAGCCGGACGTCTCGAAGAACTCCGCCGGCTACTATCTGTGGAACGTCTGGGACGGAAGGACCTTCGACCTGACCAGGCTTTTCGTCGGTTCCCAGGGCACGCTCGGCCTCATCACGGAGATCACGTTCCGCCTGATCAGGCCCGCAAGCCATTCGAAACTGGTCGCCATCTTCCTCAAGGACATGGAACCGCTGCCGGCGCTCGTCGAAACGGTCCTGCGGCATCGCCCGGAGAGCTTCGAATCCTACGACGACTACACCCTCAAGTTCGCCATGCGCTATTCCCGGGACATCATGGCCGCGATGGGCGCGAAGAGCGCGTTCTCCCTCTTTCGGCGGTTCCTGCCCGAGATCGGCATGATCCTGACGCGAGGGTTCCCGAAACTGGTCATGCTCGCGGAGTTCACCGGCATGACGGAAGAGGAGGTCGACGCCAAGATCGCGGCGGCGATGAAGGACTTGGCGCGTTTCCGCCTGCCCGTGCGGGTGACCAGGACGGAGGAAGAAGCGAAGAAATACTGGGTCATCCGCCGCGAAAGCTTCAACCTGCTCCGCAAGCATTTCAAGAAGAAGAAAGCCGCCCCGTTCGTCGACGATCTTTGCGTCAAACCGGCGGTATTGTCGGAGTTCCTGCCGAAGCTGTACGCCGTGCTCGGCGGATACGGCCTGACGCTCACGGTCGTCGGCCACGTCGGCGACGGCAATTTCCACATCATCCCGCTCATGGACCTGTCGCGCCCCGGCGCGAAGGACGTCATCAGGGAAATTTCCAGTCGGGTATATTCGCTGGTGTTCCAGTACGGAGGAACGACGACCGGCGAACACAATGACGGGCTGGTCCGCAGCCCGTACCTGAGGGAGATGTACGGTGACGAGGTCTACGGCCTTTTTGAGGAAGTGAAGAGGATCTTCGATCCCGACGGCATCTTCAACCCGGGCAAGAAGGTCGGTTCGGACCTCGAGTACGCCCTGGCGCACCTGAAAAAGGACTGAGGCACGGCTGGCACCGGAACGGATCGCGACGCGTCGCCGTGCGATAGCACATGCCTATGGAAACCAAGCTCATCTATGCCTTCCCAGGCGACGACGAGGCGCCGCTTTCCATGGTCGGCGGCAAGGGAGCGTCGCTCATCATCGGAGCGCGAGGAGGACTACCCGTGCCGGCGGGTTTCATTTTGTCCGTCGAATTCTTCGCGGAATGGATGGCGCGTCTGAAAGGAACCGCGGCATGGCGCGCTTTCTTGCAAGCCCCGAAGGACGGCCTCAAGCAAGCATGCGACGCCCTGAAAACGGAAGCTCAGCGATCCTCTTTCACGGACGAGCAACGGAAAGCGCTCTCCGAAAGCGTGTCGCGCCTCGGGTCCGAAGGGCTGTTCGCTGTCCGATCCTCGTCGCCGGAAGAGGACCTCGAAGGCTCTTCGTTCGCGGGGGGCTATGAGACCGTGCTCGGCACTACTGCGGGTACGATCGAGGAGGCGGTAAAAAAAGCGTTCGTGTCCTGCCTCGATCACCGCGTCGCGGTCTACAAGCAGGAACATGGCTTCGACCCGGCCGACCCGAAGATCGCGGTCATCGTGCAGCGGCAGGTCGCGAGCGACGTCGCGGGGGTCGGATTTTCCCTGAACCCGGTCACCAACTCCTATGATGAGGCGGTGATCAATGCCAACTGGGGCCTCGGAGAAACGGTCGTCGGGGGAACGGCGACGCCGGACACCTATGTCGTCGACAAGGTTTCGCTCAGGCTGAAGAACAAGGCATGCGGGTCGAAGGAGACGTCGGTCTGGCTCGCGCCGACGGGCGGCACGATGGAACGGCCGAGCGACCGGCGCGCGCAATTCGCGCTGTCCGACGAACAGGCCGTCGAACTCGCGAGACTCGTCATGCGCGTCGAGAAGGAATACGGGCGGCCCATGGACGTCGAATGGGCGTACGCGGAAGGGAAGCTCTTCCTGCTGCAGGCCCGCCCGATCACGGCGTTCGTTTCGCTGCCGCCGAGCATGATCACGGCACCCGGGGAAAAGAAGCGGCTCTATTTCGACGTGACGACGAGCGTCGAGGCGCTCTCCCGGCCGCTCTCGGTGGCCGGGACGTCGCTCTTCGTCGTGCTCATGGGGAATGTGGGCAGGATGCTCTTCCTCCGCGACATTACGAGGGACGCAGGCACGACCATCCCGTACATCGCGCCAGGGCGGATGTACGTCAATGTTTCGAATCTCTTCCGGCTAGTGAAAAAGGAAAGGGCGTTGGGTTTCCTGGGCATCCTTGATTCGCTGGCTGCGCGGACGGTCCGCGCCGCGGACGAACGGGAATATCGTTCCAGCGTGAACATCCTGAAGCTCTTGCCGGTCGGTATCCTGGCAAAAGCGCCGCGTGTCGCCTTCCTCGTGGCGGGAGCACGATGGATGCCGGAACGGACGCATCGCGAATGCCAGAAGAAGCTGCGCGCGTTCGAGCAGAGGGCGCGCGCGCTGCAAAAGGAGGCGGCGTCGTGCGCGGCGCTCGCGGACGCGCTGATCGGCGCGGTGCTGCGTGACGTCGTGCTGAACCAGGTCCCGCTCGCCATCGCCGGCCTGGCCGCCTTCGGGAAAATGAAGAAGCTCGCGGGAAAGGACCTGGCGGACAAGTTCGGCCCGCTCGAGACGGCGCTGCCGAACAACATGACGACCGAAATGGGACTGGCCCTGTATGACGTCTCCGAAACGCTGCCGAAGGGCCTTGACGCCGCGGCGGTCAAAGCGGGCATCAGGAACGGCACGCTGCCGCCGCGGTGCATGGCGGCATGGAAAACGTTCATCGGGCGCTATGGACACCGGGGTCCGGGCGAGATCGACGTCGCCGCGCCCCGCTACCGCGACGAACCCGAATTGCTCATCGACACGCTGCTCTCCATGCAGGCGCGTGCGGGGGACGGCAGCGTACGGGAAAAGTTCGCGCGCAACCGGGAAGAGCGCCGCAGGGCTTATGCCGACGTTCTGGGCGAGGTCCAAAAGGCGGATCCCGCGAAGGCGAGGCGTTTCCGCGGGTTGTTCAGGACCTTTGAGACCTTCGCGGGCTACCGCGAAACGCACAAGTTCTACCTCGTGTTCGCGGTCGATCTCGTACGGCAACGCATGCTGGAGCACGGCCGGGCACTGCACGAGGCGGGCCGTCTGAAGAATGCGGAACAGGTCTTCGACCTGACGCTCCAAGAGGTCGATGCCGCGATGAATGACCTCTCGCTCGACCTCGCCGCGCTCGCGAAAAAGAACAGGAAACCCATCGATCGCATCCGCCGGATGCCGACCGTCATCGATTCCAGGGGCCTCATCCTTCGTCCCCCGACCCCGCCCGCGCGAGAAGGCGAGGCCCGCGGCACGCCGATATCGCCGGGCGTAGTGCGCGGACGCGTCAAGACGCTGCATTCGCCGGGCGAGAAACCGTTTCTGCGAGGAGAGATCCTGGTCGCCCGGGCCACCGATCCGGGCTGGACGCCCCTCTTCGCCAGCGCGGCGGCCGTCGTGCTGGAAGTGGGCGGCATGCTGCAACACGGCGCGCTCGTCGCTCGGGAATATGGCTTGCCGTGCGTGGCGGGCGTGGAGAACGCCACAGGCATGTGGAAGGACGGGACGCTGGTCGAAGTGGATGGCGCTGCCGGGGTCGTTCGGACAGTACAAGAAAAGGAATAGGACGCCGGGCATTGCCGCACGCTCACCTCTGACCTTTAGAGCTCTGGGCTCCCGGTCCTTGACCGTCCCTCGCGTAAAAGGTGAGCTATCGGCGAGTCCTTTGAAGGAGGGCGCAATGTCCAACAAGGTCATCGTCATGCATGCGGGGCAGAAGGTCTGCTTCGCCGCCAAGGGCCGCCGCGCCGAACACGTGCTTTATGCGCGATGCGACGGCGAGCGCATCCGCTTCACCACCAAGGGCAAGCCGCTCGCCCGCATCGCGGGCAAGGGCATGGCCGCGAGGGTGGCGGAGCCGGTGCCGGACGGACGGCGCGACACCTTCGTGCTCGAAGAGCTCGCGGACGGCGATACCGTCCAGCTCACCACGCCGCGGGAGGACCAGCGCACCTGCGTCTACCTCGAGGCGATCCGCGGCCGCATCCATCTCGTCGGCGGCGCGTCGCTCATCGAGCGCATCGAGGGCGAAGGGCTGCGACGGTACGTCGAGGACGAGCCGGAAGAAGAGTGACGTTCGAAGGGCCCGCTACGGGCTCTTTTTTGAAAAAAAGATGACGACGGACATCTTTCATCTTTCGTCCGTCATCATTAAAAAAATCCCCGACCAAAGGCCGGGGAAAACGTCACGTCGGGTCGAAGCAGCCGTCCTCGATCATCGCGAGGCTGATGGCGGCCGCTTCCTCGTAACGACGCGCGTCGACGGACTCGGGTCCGTACGGCAGCGCGGCGACGAGCTTAGAGGTCTCCTCCTTATAGAGGCGGCGGATGAGGTCCGGAGAATGGACGACGATCGCGCCGGCCTCTTCGACCTCGATGCCGTGGCGGAGCCGCTGCGCGACCATGAGCCGGTAGATCCGGTCGGTCGCCAGGTCCTCCATGTAGCCGTCGAGCAGCGAGGCGCCGCGACCGGAGAGCACGCCGTGGCGGTAGCGGATGGTCGTCCGCACCGCGGCGCGCGTGCCGTCGAGCGTGGTCTTGCCGACGCCGGCCGGCAGCGGACGAAGGTCCGGCTGGCCGGTGAGCCCGGCGACGCGGTAGCCGAGCTGGTTGGGCTCGGGGAACGCGCCGACCGCGATGGCGTTCTGGTCGGGATGCCCCGTCCAGGCGCCGTCGAAGCCGCAGGCGGCCTCGTTCTTCTTGTCCTTCTCGAGCACCGCGAGCGCGCGCTCGTTGAGCGCGGGGTCGACCCGGCTGGGGTACAGCGCGGTCATGCCGCCGACGGCGAAGATGCCGCGCTTGTGGCAGGTGTCGACGAGCAGCGCGCGCAGGTTCTGGAAGAACGGGACGTCGTGCGGGATCGTGTTGCGGTCCGGCAGCACCCATTCGGGATGCGCGAGCGTGAAGTGGATGAGGCTCGCCATATAGTCCCAGCGGCCGAGGTTCAGGCCGATGAGGTGGTCCTTCAGGAGGTAGATGAACTCCTCCATCTGGTAGGCGAACGGATGCGCCTCGACGAGCGCCATGCATTTGATCCAGTCCGCCGGCATCCCCTTGGCGGCCGCGAGCTCCTTGAGCAAGCGGCCCCACCAGATCGCCTCCACGGCGTGTTCGGTCTTGGGGATGTAGAGGCAGAGCGGATGCTTGAGCTTGGCGGGATCGATGCTGTACGCGAGCAGCGCGGCGTCGAAGAGCGACGCGGAGCACGGGCCGTCGAAGACGCCGTGCTGGCGCATGTGCATGCCGCGCACGCGGGTGAAGGTGATCGTGGCGTTCGGCTTGATGCCGACCGTCTCGCCCTTCTTGCCGACGTACGACAGCTCGCCATGGAGCGCCTTGACCGCGTTCTCGACGCCGAGCCTGGTGTGCGCCCAGCCGTTGGCCATCGAGTCCTCGAGGTCGAGCATCACGCCGGGGGCGCCCGAGTTGAGCATCTTCACGCACAGCTCGGCGTCGTCGGCGGGCCCGGTCATCTGGTTCCTCTGGTCGGTGATCCAGCCGGGAAGATCGGCCTTCCAGTCGTCGTCGGCCATGCGGTCGACGATCATCGCGAGCGGCTTGCGACCGGGAAGCTGTCCGTCGACGACGGCGCGCGAGAGCGTCGAAGCGCGGACGGAAGCCAGCACCTCCTGGTCCGGCGTGTACCGCTCGTGGAGCGGGCGCAGGAATTCGAGGAAGCCGGCGGGAAGCTCGGCGGGGTCGCAGTCGTTCCTGGGGAACAGCGATCGGTTCGTATCGTCGTTGGACATCGTTCGGACCTCCATTGTCAGTGAACTTGATCGAACGGGGTTGGGGTTCGACCGCCGTATCTTGCGCCGCGCGGAAAGGAAAAGTCAATCGTGCGGCGAAGTAAAAAGAACCCCTGCGGGGGCTCTCGTTCATCCGGCCAGCGAGGCCCTGAAGTCCTCGAGGAGCGGGAACAGATCGGGCGAATCGGCGAGCGTCGCGCGGGTCATGTCCTCATAGGACGGGGCGTTCTTGTCGCCGATGTCCGCGATCAGGCGTGCATAGGCCCGGCGGTGTCCTGGATCCTCCTGCATCTCGACGTCGGGCGGCAGCGCGCCCTCTCCGTACGGTTCGCCGCACGGGACCGTGAACTGCTGGCAGCAGCCGTCGCACACGAGCGGGTGATGCCCGCAGGAACAGACCACCGGCGCGACCACGCGCATCTTGCCTTTGCCGCACTTGGGACAATCCATCGTTGCTCTACCTCCTGGGAAAAAGAACCCGGCCATCATAACCGCCGGCGCCGGAAAAGAAAAAGGCATCCGCGAGCGGGATGCCTGTGCGTCACTCCTTGGGCGCGGATCCTTCGTGGAACTGCGCCTCTTCGGTCGAATCCTTCAGCGCGGCGGTGGACGACTCCCCCGCCGAGATGATCTGCTCGACCTCGTCGAAGTAGCCGGTGCCGACCTCGTGCTGGTGGCGCGTGGCCGTGTAGCCGTCGGCCTCGAGCGCGAACTCGCGCTGCTGGAGCGCGGAGTACGCGGTCATGCCGGTCCGGCCGAACTCGCGCGCGAGCTCGTACATGGACAGGTTCAACGCGTGGAACCCGGCGAGGGTCACGAACTGGAACCGGTAGCCCATGGCCGCGATGTCGCGCTGGAACCCGGCGATGGCGTCCTCGCTCAGCTTCTTCCGCCAGTTGAAGGACGGAGAGCAGTTGTAGGCGAGGGGCTTGCCGGGGAACCGCGCATGGACCGCTTCCGCGAAGCGCTGGGCCTCCTTGAGGTCCGGCGTCGAGGTCTCGCACCAGAGCAGGTCCGCGTACGGCGCGTAGGCCAGGCCGCGCGCGATGGCGCAGTCGAGCCCGCCATTGATGCGGAAGAACCCTTCCGGGGTCCGCTCGCCGGTGCAGAACTCCTGATCGCGCGGATCGATGTCCGAGGTCAGGAGGTTGGCGCTGTTCGCGTCGGTGCGCGCGATGAGCACGGTCGAGACGTCGAGGACGTCCGCCGCGAGGCGCGCGCCGATGAGCGACTTGAGGAACTGTTTCGTGGGAAGCAGGACCTTGCCGCCGAGATGGCCGCACTTCTTCTCCGAGGACAGCTGGTCCTCGAAGTGCACGGCCGAGGCGCCGGCCTCGATCATCGCCTTCATCAGCTCGAAGGCGTTGAGCTTGCCGCCGAAGCCCGCTTCCGCGTCGGCGACGATCGGCGCGTACCAGTCGATGCTGTCGACGCCGTCGGCGTGGTCGATCTGGTCCGCGCGCTGGAGCGCCCGGTTGATGCGCTGCACGAGCGCGGGGACGCTGTTGGCCGGATAGAGGCTCTGGTCGGGGTACGTCTGGCCCGCGAGGTTCGCGTCGGCCGCGACCTGCCAGCCGCTGCAGTAGATGGCCTTGAGACCGGAGCGGACCGCTTGCACGGCCTGGTTGCCGGTGAGGCAGCCGAGGGCCGCGACGAACGGCTCGTCCCGGAGCTGCCGCCAGAAGCGGCGGGCGCCGCGGTCGGCGAGCGTATGTTCGATCCGCAGCGTGCCGCGGAGCTTCTCCACCTGCTGTTGCGAGTAGGGCCTGATGACGCCGTCCCACCTCTTTCCGTCGTTGTCCATGACTCGTTTCTCCTTGGAAAGGATTCCTTGGGTGTTGAGGATCCGATGTTCCGTGTGAAAGGTGCAGCCGAAGTCGAAGTCACCCGTTGGGTTCGGCGCGCGCGGGCCCGAGGGCACGCGAGCAAAGCGGAGCGTAACGGAAAGACGTCATCCCGGCAAGACCGCGACCGTTGGGCCGAACGGTGATATAATATGTACATGAAGATCCTGCTCGTCGGCGTCCTGATGGCCCTCGTCGGCCTCATCATCGCCCTGATCATCGGCAACATGGTGATCCTCGTGCTGCTCCATGACCTCCCCTGGCTGCGCCTTTTCCGGCAGCAGCACGACGTGGAGATGTTCAAGAACCTGTCGTACGTACCGGGCAGCGTCCACCCCAAGCACCGCCTCGACCTGTACCGGCCGAAGGGCAAGAAGGGCTATCCGGTCGTGGTGTTCTTCCACGGCGGCTACTGGACCACCGGCGACAAGGACTATTACCAGGCCTTCACCGGCCTCTACGCCAACGTCGGCGTGGCGCTCGCGCGCAACGGCATCGGCGTCGCCATCGCAAACTACCGGCTCGCGCCCGCGGTCGCGTTCGAGAGCATCATCGGCGACGCGGCCGCCGCCGTCGCCTGGACGCAGAAGCACGTCGCCGATTTCGACGGGGACCCGGCGAGCATGTTCGTCATGGGCCACTCCGCCGGCGGGCACATCGCCGCGCTGCTCGCCGCCGAGCCCAACCTCCTCAAGGATGCGGGCGTGCCCCTCGATCACATGAAGGGCTTCATCGCGCTGTCGGCCATCTACGACCTCGCGGACATGGCTTCCGCGAACGACGCGTCGTTCAACGCGACCGTCACGAAGCCGGTGTTCGGCTCGGCGCCGGACGCGCTCACCAAGTGGTCGCCCATCGCGCATTTCCGGCTCGGCACGCCTCCCCTCCTGATGCTCACGGGTGAAAAGGACTTCGCGTACCTGCTGCCGCAGGCCGAACGCGCCCAGCGGACGCTCGAAGAGCTGCACGCGCAGCCGGTCGCTTTCCGCATCCCCGGCTACTCGCACATGGACATGGTGATGAAGTTCGGACGCGACAAGGACGAGACGCTCCGGCGGGTTCTCGATTTCACGAGCGGCGGCGGGAGCGGCGTGTCGCGGCGCTGATATGGCGATGGTGAACGCCCGGGGCGGCAAGCAGGCCGGAGCATGCGTCGGGATCGTCTTCCTGTTCTTCGGCCTGGCCATGCTCGTCGGCGGCGGCTATTGGGCCGTCCGCACGCAGCGGTTCATCGGCTCGGCGGAGAAGGCGCAGGGCCGCGTCATCGCGCTCGTGCCGCACAGCGGCAGCAAAGGCGGCACCACTTACGCCCCGACCGTGCAGTACACGACCAAGGACGGCCAGGCGACGACGTTCACGTCATCGACGAGCAGCAGCCCGCCCGCGCATCGCGAAGGCGACATCGTCACGGTGCTGTACGACCCCGCGAAACCGGACAAGGCGGAGATCAATGCCTTCACCGACCTCTGGCTCGGGCCGCTCATCGTCGGCATCATGGGCGCGATCTTCACGCTCATCGCGATCGCCACGATCCTGCAAGGCGCCCGCGCCTTCGCGCAGCGGCGCAGGTTGCGCGAGAACGGCCTGCGCATCGCGGCCGCGGTCGAAGGGGTCGAGGCAATGCCCGGCGGCGGCTACACGCTTGTGGCCAAGGCCACCGACCCGCGCGGCGTGCCCAGGATGTTCCGGAGCGACCCCGTCACGGCCGATCCCGGGCCGAAGATGCTCGGGCGTTCCTCGGTCGAGGTCATCGTCGACCCCGACGACTACGGCAATTACGAGGTCGACCTCGCGTTCCTCAGGCAATGACGGCCGGGCTCCCCCGGCCGTTGACATTTCCGGGCCCGGGCGTACCCTAGCCGCTGTTCCTTCGCACTTCTCTCGCGAGGAAAGACCCCGCGGTCCGCCGCCAATGCGCGGCACATCGGCGCTGAGCCGAGGAGGTACACATGCTGCTGACCCTGTTCGCCGTAGGCACGTTCTGGTTCTGGGCGCTGCTCGCCATCCACTTCTGCGTCCTGCTCGCGCTCATCGAGTACGAGAAGGTCGGGTGGGCGACGTTCTCGCTCATCGCCACGTTCGCGGTCCTGCACTTCTTCGGGGACTTCAACGTGGTGTCCGCGGCGATCCATAACCCGATCACCGCGCTCATCGTCGCCGCCGGCTACTTCGCCGCGGGGACCGCCTGGTCGGTGATCAAGTGGTGGTTCTACGTCCGCAACTGCCGCGAGGACTACGACAAGAAGAAGGCCGCCTTCCTCGAGCGCAACGGCGTCGAGGGCGCCGCGATCCCCGACGCGCTCAAGGGCAAGTGGAAGGAAGAGCTCGAGGGCGACTATCGCTACGGCGGCCGCGGCAGCCGGCGTGCCTCCTTCGCGGGCGGCATCATCCCCAAGGCCGGCGACCACAAGGGCCGCATCATGACCTGGATGTGCTACTGGCCTTGGAGCATGGTCTGGACCCTCATCAACGATCCGGTCAAGCGGCTGTTCAAGCAGATCTACCTGCAGATCCAGGGACTGCTCCAGAGCATCTCGAACCGCGCCTTCCGCGGCGTCGAGGACGACCTGGCCATGCCGCCCGCTCCCCCGCCTCCGGCCGCGCCGGACCCGGCGGACACGACGGTCGCCCGGCCCCGAGGCGTCAGCCGCGGCGGCGCCGCAGCGGACTGAAAACACTACAATCCATCGCACGAGCCCGTCCTGTGACGGGCTCTTTTTTAGGAAAGAAAAAGCCCCGCATTGCTGCGGGGCGGGGCGAAATGAGCGGTGGAACTACTTCTTGTCGGGCGTCGCGCCGTTGCCGGCGGGCGCGGGCTTGGGCGTCGAGAGCGCGGCGGTGGCCGCGTTCACGAGGTCCTCGGGCTTGGCGCCGATGCGGCGGGCAGCGGAGCTCACGAGCTGCGCGAGCTGCTGGCCGGCCGCGCCGACGCTGGCGAGCGTCACGTCGTCCGCGGCCTCGAAGAAGCCGTTGACGGCGCGGGCCACGCCCATGCCGGAGAGGAACCGGTCGTTGAGGCGCGCCACGTCCTCGGGGGTGCCGACGACGGTGGCTTCGATCTTGCCGCCGAAGGTGGCCGCGGCGCGGGCGCCCTCGATGCGGATCTCCGCCTCCTTGGTGATGCGCAGCTTCTCGATCTCGAACTGCTGCGCGGCGGCGCCGTGCTGCGAGCGAGCCTCGAGCTCCTGCTGGAGCACTTCGACGCGCTTCGCCTCGACGCTGACCTGCTCCTTGGCGACCTCGACGGGCACCATCTGGAGCGCCTTGTCGCCTTCGGCGTGCAGCTTCTTGGCGGAAGCCTCGGCCTGGGCCTTCTTGGTGACGGCCTCGGCTTCGGCGTCGGCGGCGGCCTTCTGGCCTTCGGCCTTGGCTTTCATGCCGTAGGCCTCGCCGTCCGCGGCGCGCTGCGCCTCGACGTACTTGCGCTCGGCCTCGGCCTGGGCGCCGACGACCAGCGTGGTCTTGGCGCGCTCGGCCTCGGCCTGCACCTGGACGGTCTTGACCGCCTGGCGCTCCTTCTCGCGGTCGGCTTCCGCCTTGGCGAGCTCGGCTTCCTTGCCGGCGCGCAGCGCTTCGGCCTCGGCGATGGCGGCCTGCTTGGACCGCTCGGCGACCTCGACCTTCTGCTGCGCCTCGACGATCGCCTGCTGCTTGGTGCGATCGGCGACCTCGACGGCCTGCTGCTGCTGGCGCTGGGCGACTTCGATCGCCTGCGACTTCTGGACGGTGGCGATCTCGACCGCGCGGGTGGCCTCGATCTCCTTCTCCTGGGCCTCGCGGGTCTTGGCCGCCCTGATCACGGCGATCTGGGCCGCCTGGTCCGCCTCGGCCTCGGCTTGCTGGCGCTCGAGCGCGAGCATCGCCTGCTTGGTCTCGACGTCCTTCTTCTTGCGGGCCTGCTCGCCGGCGCGCTCGAGCTCGTTGCGGGCGGTGGCCTGCTCCTGCGTGATGGCCGCGATGGTGCGCTTCCCCTGGGCGTCGAACACGTTGTCGTCGCGGAGGTTCTGCAGCGCCGTCTGGTCCAGCTTGGAGATGGTCGCGACCTCGAGCGTCAGG
>DATJFD010000050.1:0-3008 GCA_035495855.1 Binatia bacterium
GTGACGAGCCCGAGCGTGACCGCGGGCAGGATCAGGTGCTTCACCACGTCGACGAACGCGTTCCAGTCGCCGTTCCAGAGCGTGTCGATCGTGTAGATGTGGGTGTGGGTCTGCAGCGTCGCGTCGACGAGCGGGCTGGCCCGGTCCGACGTCGGCAACCAGCCGAGATACACCCCGAAGAACAGCTGGGCCATGAGGCCGAGGAAGAACACCGGCGTGGCGTAGATGAGGATCCCGAAGAGACGGCCCCCTCCGTCGATCCACGTATCCCGGTAGCGCCCGGCGAGCATGCCGAACGTGACGCCGACGACGATCGCGACGATCATCGCGTAGAAGGTCAGCTCGAGGGTCGCTGCGCCGTTCTCGACGATGATGTCCCCCACCGAGCGACGGTCGGTGATCGTCGTCCCGAAGTCGCCGCGAGCGATGTTCTCCAGGTACTCCTTGTACTGGACGAGGATCGGCTTGTCGTAGCCGAGCCGTTCTTTGATCTGATTGACGACCTGTGGCGGGACGTGACCGCCGAGCGACGCCGTGATCGGGTCTCCTGGCGCGACGCGCATGAGCAGGAAGACCAGCGTGAGCACGATGAAGATCATCGGCACGACGAGCGCGAGACGCGTGAGCGCGTACCGTCTGAGCGAAGTGCCTCTGCTACCAGCCATGGACGCCTCGTGTCTCTCGTGCACCGGCGCGCCGGCGCGAACGCCTTACCCTAGCCCGCCGTGAAAGGCGGGGGGCGCCCCGTGCGGGCGCCCCCCGAGGTGCTCGCGGTCTACGACTTGCTGAGCTTCCAGTACCGCATGATGAACGCGGCATCGAGCGTGCTCGGAATCCCATGGATGTTCTGCCGAGCCGCCGCGATCATGTTGCCCTGCCAGACGGGGATGATCGGCACGTCGACCGCCGCAACCCGCTGGATCTGCCTGATGACGTTGATGCGACGCGCGGTTGTCTTCGCCGCCTGCTCCGCCTTGAGCAGCGCCGTCATCTTCGGCGTGGCGTAGCCGTTCGAGGTGAAGTTGCCGTCCTGGTAGAAGGAGAGGACGTAGTTCTCGGGGTCCGGGTAGTCCGGGAACCAACCGAGCTGGAACGCGTTGTAGTTCTTGCCCAGCGCGTCCGAGTACTGCGCCCACTCCGCCGACTTCAGCGTGACCTTGAACACGCCGCCCCGCTCGAGGCCGCGCTTGATCTCCGCATACTCGTCGGCGGAGGAGTCACCGTAGTGCGTCGGTGTCCACCAGACCTCGATCGGCATCGGCATCGCGATACCGGCCTTCTGCAGCTGGGCCTTCGCCTTCGCGACGCTGGGCGCCCGACCGTAGAGCGACGCAAACGCGTCGACGTGGCCCGGTAGCCCGGCCGGCGGCATCGAGTAGAGCGGCTTCACCGTGCCGCGGTACACGCGCGACGCGACCGACTGCCGTGGCATCAGGTACGCCATCGCCCGGCGGACGGCGACGTTGTTGAACGGCGGCCGCTGCACGTTCATGACGAGGTAGCGGATCGCCGCGCCCTGGCCCTGGTAGACCTTGACGCTCCTGTTCTCGGCGAGCGAGCCGAGCTCGGTCGGCGTGAACGTCTGGTAGGCCATGTCGATCTCGCCCCGCTCGAGACCGAGCTTCATCGTCGAGGACTTCGAGTAGTAGCGGAGGATGATGCCCTCGTTCTTGGCCTTCGGGCCCCAGTAGTTGTCGTTCCGCACGAGCACTGCCTGCTGGCCCGGCGTGTACTTCTCGAGCGTGTACGGACCGGTGCCGATCTGCGGCTGGTCGTTCGCCTGCAGCTTGGTGGCCGGATACGTCGACGGGGTGATGAACCCGGCGCTCGTCGCGAGGATGTACGGCCACGTCGACTGCGGGCTCTTGAGGTTGAACGTAACCCCGTACTGGCCGTTGGTCTTGACGCTCTTGAGGTTCGAGAGGAGCGACGAGATCCCGGAGGGGTCGTTGATCTTGACGACGCGGTCGAACGACGCCTTGACGTCGGCCGAGTCGAAGGCGGAGCCGTCACTGAACTTCACGCCGCGGCGCAGGGTGCAGCGCCACGTCTTGACGGTTCCGACCGGTGCGCATTTCGTCGCGAGCGACGGACTGACCTTCACGCCGTTGCTGGCCTGGTAGAGGTTGTTGTAGATGTTCTCGGCCAGCGTGAACGACCCGTAGTCGTACGCCCCCGCCGGGTCGATGTTCGTGACCGTGTCGGTGGTGCCCGCGACGATCGTCCCGCCCTGCGCGGACGGCGCCGACTGGCCCGCGCCCGCAACGATGGCGGCCGTCAGCAGCGCCACCAGGCCGGCGACCGCACCAAGGCGCCACCGCCGTTCGATTCGACTCATGAGTTCCCCTTTCTCCTTTTCCATGCGTGGTTCAGCTCGTGGACTGGCCGTCCCCTCCTTAGGACGTCAAAGGTGCCGTGTTGGTCTGCGCGCGCGAAGAAGCTTCGACAGCTCGAAGGACTGCTGGGCACAAGGCGACGCACAGACTACGGGCGTCGCGCGCGGCGTTCAAGCGGTTCGGGCGGCCGCCGGCGGCATCCCTCGAACGAGCGACGTGACCATCCGCCGCCTAAAGCGCGCCGCACGAGAGGCCGATACGGAATCCGTGGACGCCGCGGAGCGGAGGGAGATCCTCAACCGGTATCGGGACCACAGTCGCCGGTTCGAGGCGGCTGCGGCACGCCGCGGCGCGAAACCGACCGGGTCGGTCATCCCGTTCACACCTCCGCCGGCTCTCCGAGAGCTCGAGCAGGAGCCGACGGCCCGCGAGATCGAGGTCCTTCAGCTCGTCGCCGACGGCCTCGTGAATCGTGAGATCGGACAGCACCTGTTCCTCTCCGAGGAGACGGTGAAGTCTCACGTCCGTCATCTGCTCGCGAAGCTTCAGGCGCGAAGCAGAGCCCACGCCGTAGCCGTTGGCTTCCGGCGTGGGCTCATTGCGTAACTACGCCGCCAAGCCCCCGTCTCCGCGGTTACGAGGCGATCCCCCGTAGGAGGGATGCCCCGAGAG
>DATJFD010000051.1:0-30004 GCA_035495855.1 Binatia bacterium
TCCTTCAACGTGGGCTCCCAGGCCTCGGCCACCGCCTGCGACGGCACCTTCTCGGGGAACGGGGGGACCTTGGGCCTCGGCGCGCTCGATACCGCCACGGTCGCAAGCTCCGACGTCTCCAGCATCCCCCACATCTGCACGAGGGTGACGACGAACGCGGGACAGGGCGCCATCGTCACCGTCACCTCAGCCAACGCCTCCCTCAAGTCCGTCTCCACTCCTTCCGACACCATCCCCTCAAGCTCCGCCACTTTGGTCGCCGGCTCAACGGGCTACGGCCTCTGCGCCGGCTCCGGAGGAGGGGACTCGGGCAAGGACGCGACCACGCCCGTCGGCGCCACCCCCACCGCCACCTCTCCCTTCAACGGCTCCTGCACGACCTCCATCCATTCGGTCGGCGGGCTCACCACCAGCCCCCAGACCGTCTGGTCCCTCTCCGGCCCCGTCCAGAACGCCTTCTTCCGGCTGTACCTCAAGGCGGCCATCTCCCCGAGCGTGCCCGCGCATACCGACTACGCGGACACTTTGACGTTCATTGCGACCGGCACCTACTAGAGTCCAAAGTCCAAAGTCGAGAGCATACCGCGCCTCTTTCGACTTCCCTCGCGGACCGGTTTTTCTGCGCTCCATATAATAAGTAAGAGGATCGGCCTTCCGAAAGGTCGATTTTTTTGCTAAAATATAAGCAAATAAGACAAAAACAGCGTCCTTTTCCGGCATGAACGGCCTCAAAATTACATTTTTTTCGCTGTGCAAAGCCATCCATGCACGATGTGGAGGGCTTTTTGTTAAACGGAATTGGCGCTCACTTTTCCACAAGTTATCCACAGTTTTAGCCATCCTCCTCGTCCTTTTCCCTAACCTCCCCGCGCTCGCCACGACCTGCCCTACTTCCGGTCTGAACGTGACCATCGCCGCGAACTGCCAGTATGACGCCGGTACCTACACTTTCACCGGCACGCTGACCATCAACGCGGGCGTCACCGTCACTGCCTCCTCGAACGTCGGTAACGCGCAGGTCGTCATCGTCTCGGACAGCATCACGGTGAACGGCACGATCTCCGCGGACGGAACCGGCCTTTCCTCGGGTGGCGGTACCGGAACGAGCACCGGCACTGCCGGAGGAGGCGCTCACGGCGGCGACGGGGGCGACGGCTCGACGGACCCGAACTCCGGCGGCAACGCCAACGATTCCGTGATCGCGCCGACAGGGCTCGGCGGCGCGGGAGGCGACGACCCCAACAACGGCCCGAACCCGACCGCTCCAGGCGGCGGCTCCGTCAAACTTTCCGCGCCCGGCGGCACGATCACGATCGCCGGCACCATCACCGCGAACGGCACGGCCGGCGACAACAGCGACGATGGCGGCGGCGCGGGCGGCTCCGTCTGGATCGACGCGAACACGATCGCGGGCGCGGGCACCATCCGCGCGCTAGGCGGCGCGAACTTCGGCAATGGCGGCGGCGGAGGCGGCGGGCGCATCGCCATCACGTACGCGTCCGGTACTCCTTCCTCCTACACGTTGCAGGCCTACAGCGCGGGCACGCGGCCGGGCGGCGCGGGCACCATCTACACGAAGGCCGCCGCCGCGACCAACGGCGATCTCGTCGTCGACAACAACAACGCGGCGGCGAACTCGACCTCGACGACGACGCAGGCCGTCACGGCTTTGCAGACGTACGACAACGTCACCGTCAGGAACGCCGCGAAGTACGTCGTTCCGAGCGCGTTCACGCTGACGGTTCCCGGTTCCGGCACGTTCACGGGCGGCGGCGCAACGCGGCCCGAACTCATCACGAACGCGGGCGGCACTTTCAACCCGCCGACCGCGGCCTACGCCTTTACGTCCATCGACGTGACCAACAACGGCAGCATCGGCGTGGTCACGGACATGACCGTCGGTCCGAGCTCGACGTTCACGCAGAGCACCGCGGCGACGTTCCCCGCGGGCCTTTCCAGCCTGACCATCGGCGCATCCGGCTCCGGCACCTTCACGCAGTCGGGCACCGGCGCGATCTCGGTGGCGACCGTGACGATCGCTTCGGGCGGCATCCTCAATCACGTCACGAACGCGTCGTCGAAGGCGAACGAAGCGAACTTCTCGTCGACGACGTTCACGGTGCAGAGCGGGGGCGCGATCACGCTCGACGGGCTCGGTTACACCTCGACGGTCGGCGCGGGCTCGAGCACCGGTACGGCGGGCGGCGGCAGCCACGGCGGCGACGGCGGCGACGGTTCGACCGACGCGAACTCGGGCGCGAACGCCTACGATTCCGTGACGGCGCCGACCGACCTCGGCGGCGCGGGCGGCGACGATCCTAACAACGGCGCGAACCCGACGCAGCAAGGCGCGGGCGCGCTCAAACTTTCGGTCTCCGGAACTTTCACCGACAACGGCACCGTCAGCGCGGACGGCGTGGCGGGGGACAACAGCGACGACGGAGGCGGCGCGGGCGGCTCGATCTGGATCGACGCCGGCACGCTCGCAGGCACCGGCATCATCCGTGCTCGCGGCGGCGCGAACGCGGGGAGCGGCGGCGGCGGAGGCGGCGGACGCATCGCCATCACGTATGCCAGCGGCTCGCCGGCCTCGTACACGATCCAGGCCCACAGCCAGGGCACGCGGCCGGGCGGCGCGGGAACGATCTTCACCAAGGCAGCCGCGGCGGCGAACGGCGACCTCGTCGTCGATAACAACAACAACGCCTCGGTGAACTCTTCGTCGACGACCTCGCAGGCCGTCACGGCAGCGCAGACGTTCGATAACGTCACCGTGCGGAACGGCGCGAAGTACGCGGTGCCCAGCACCTTCACGCTTACGGTCGCGGGCACGGGGACCTTCACCGGCGGCGGCACGACGCGGCCGGAGATGATCGTGGCGGGCGGCGGCACCTTCGATCCGCCGACGGCCGCGTTCGCGTTCACGGGCATCGACGTCACGAACAACGGCACGATCGGCATCGTGACGAACGCCACGGTCGGCCCGAGCTCGACCTTCGTCGAGAGCTCGTCCGCGAGCTTTTCCGCGGGCCTGTCGAGCCTGACCGTCGGCAGCGGCGGTTCCGGGACGTTCTCCGAATCCGGCACGGGGGTCCTGTCCATCCCGACGCTCACCGTCGCCACCGGCGGCATCATGAACCATCTTACGAACTCGTCGGCCAAGACGAACGTCCTGAACGTCTCCGCCACCACCGTCGACGTCCAGAGCGGGGGACAGGTCAACCTCGACGGGCTCGGCTACACGTCGACGGTCGGCACCGGCGCAAGCACCGGCACGGCGGGCGGCGGCAGCCACGGCGGCGACGGCGGCGACGGAGCGACCGATCCTAATTCCGGCGCGAACGCCTACGATTCGCTCACGAACCCCGTCGATCTCGGCGGCGCCGGCGGCGACGATCCGAACAACGGCGCGAATCCGACCCAGCAGGGCGCGGGAGCGGCGAAGTTCCTCGTTTCCGGCACCTTCACGAACAACGGCACCATCAGCGCGGACGGCGTGGCGGGCGACAACAGCGACGACGGCGGAGGCGCCGGCGGCGCCGTTTGGATCGACGCCGGCACGCTCGCGGGCACCGGCGTCATCCACGCGCGCGGCGGCGCGAACGCGGGGAGCGGCGGCGGCGGAGGCGGCGGGCGCATCGCCATTTTCTACGGTTCCGGGGCGCCGACGGCCTATACGACGCAAGCGAACAGCCAGGGCACGCGTCCGGGAGGCGCGGGGACCATTTATTTCAAATCGGCGGCGCAGACGAACGGCGATCTCATCCTCGACAACAACGACGCCGCTTCGAACTCCTCTTCGACCACCACGCAGTTCGGCACGCTCAACCAGATCTTCGACAACATCACCGTCCGCAAGGGCGCGAAGTTCGTCATTCCCAGCACGTTCACGTTCACGCTCGCGCCGTCCGGCGCGCTCACGGGCGGCGGCACGTCGCGCGCGAGCATCGCGACGCTGTCCGGCGGTCTCTTCAAGCCCAACCTCACGACGCTCGCGCTCAACAACCTTGACCTCGACAACGCCGGCTCGCTCGCGGACGTCACGACGGTCACGCTCACGAACGCGAACCTGAGCAACTCCGGCACGTTCCAGGCCGGCTGCGATTCGCTCACGGTCGGCTCGGGCAGCACTTTCACCATCAACGGCACCGCGACCTTCACCTGCACGACGATCACCGTGCAGTCGGGAGGCACGGTCACGCACGGACAGAACACCACGACGCGCGCCAATGTCGCCGACATCTCGGCGACGACGTTCGATCTGCAAACAGGAGGCACGGTCAACGTCCAGGGCAAAGGCTTCCAGCAGGGGAGCGGTCCCGGCTCGGGAACGACCACTGCCTCGGCCGCCTCGGGCGGCGGCTACGGCGGGAACGGCGGCAACGAGACGTTCGGTTCCGGCGCCGCGGGCGGCGCGACGTACGGCTCGGTCACGAACCCGACCGACCTCGGCTCGGGCGGCGGCAATGCCGGCAGTTCAGGCAACGGCGGCGGCGCGGTGAAGATCGTCGTCTCCGGCACGCTCACGGTGAACGGCACCATCAACGCGAACGGCAATAACAGCGGCTCCGGCAACAGCGCCGGCGGTTCGGGCGGTTCGGTCTGGCTCGACGCGGCGACGCTCGCGGGCTCGGGCAGCATCACCTCGACCGGCGGCAACGGGACGTCCGCGGGAGCCGGTGGCTCGGGCGCGGGCGGCGGACGCATCGCCATCATTTACGCGGCAGGCACGCCAACGCTCACGTACCAGGCGTTCGGCGGTACGCCAGGCTCCGGCGGCAGCGCCTTCGGCGGCGGCGCGGGCACGATCTATACGAAGGCGCCTTCGCAGACGAACGGCGACCTGCTGGTGGACAACAACAACATGAGCACGACGAACTCCGGCGCGTTCGCGCTCACCACGCAGTGCACGGCGACGTCGCCCTGCACCTCGGCCGCTTCACAGACCTACGACAACGTCACTATCCGTAACGCGGCCAAGTACATCGTCCCGAGCGGAGGCACGCTGACCGCGTCATCGGCCGGCCTGCTCACCGGCGGCGGCGCCATCAGGCCGACGCTCACGGTCAATACGGGCGGCTCGTTCAATCCGCCGACGACGGGGACCTACACGTTCACGAACATCGACGTCAACAACGCCGGCGCGGTGAACATCGTGACGAACCTGACGCTCTCGAACTCGACCTTCACCGAGAGCGGCAGCTTCGGCGCGACGCTGACCGATTACACGGCCGGCAGCGGCGGCAACCTCATCGTCCAGTCGCTCACGGGCCTCGCGCTGAACAACGCGACCATGCAGAGCGGCGGCACGCTGACGAGCGGCTTCCTGTCGCAGATCCCGATCACCACCCTCACGGTGCAGAGCGGCGGCACGGTGACGCATACGGTGAACACCACGACGAAATCCTTCCAGCTCGACATCGCGGCGACGACCGTCGACGTCCAGGCGAGCGGCAGCATTTCGGTCGCGGGCAAGGGCTTCCAGCAGGGGAGCGGTTCCGGGGCGGGAACGACCATCGCGTCTGCGGCTTCGGGCGGAGGTTATGGCGGCAACGGGGGTAATGAGACCTTCTCGTCCGGCGCCGTCGGCGGCGCCACGTACGGTTCGGTCACGGCGCCGATCGACCTCGGCTCCGGCGGCGGCAATGGCGGCACGTCCGGTAACGGCGGCGGCGCGCTCAAACTGACCGTCTCCGGCACGCTCACGGTGAACGGCACCATCAGCGCGAACGGGAACAACAGCTCAAGCGGCAACGGCGCCGGCGGTTCGGGCGGCTCCGCCTGGATCACTGCGGCGACGCTGGCCGGCGCGGGCACTATTTCGTCGAACGGAGGCAACGGGACGAGTTCGGGCGCCGGCGGCTCGGCGGGCGGCGGCGGTCGCATCGCGCTCTTCTATACGTCCGACACGTCGACGATCGTCACGACCGCGGGCAAGCTCCAGGCGTACGGCGGCACGCCGGGCTCCGGCGGCAGCGCTTTCGGCGGCGGCGCCGGCACCATCTACGTGAAATCCGCTGCGGCGACGAACGGCGACCTCGTCATCGACAACAACAACATGAGCACGACGAACTCCGGGGCGTTCGCGCTCACCACACAATGCACGGCGACGTCCCCCTGCACCTCGACCGCGAGCCAGACCTACGACAACGTCACCATCCGGAACGCGGCCAAGTACATCGTCCCGAGCGGCGGCACGCTCTCCGTCGCGGCATCGGGAGCCTTCACCGGCGGCGGCGCGGTCCGTCCGTCGCTCACCACGAACGCGGGCGGCACCTTCAACGCGCCCAACGCGGCGCAGACCATCAGCGCCATCGACGTCACCAACAACGGCACGGTCGGCGTCGTCACCAGCCTCACCCTCCAGAACTCGATCTTCACCCATAACGGCAACCTGTCCGCGACCGTCACGGACCTCGTCTTCGGGAGCGGCGCGTCGACCTTCATCCACAACGGCACGGGCTTCGCGGACACGGACCTCGTGATCGGCAATTCGGGCACCTTCGTCCTGCAGACCTCCGCCGCGTACAGCATCAATTCCATGGAAGTGCAGAACACGGGAACGTTCGAGTCGCGACGCCTGCCGAACTTCACCATCGCGACCGTGACCGTGCGGAACGGCGGCACGATGACGCACACCGCGAACACGACCTCCAAGCTTTACCAGCTCGACGTCTCCGCGACGACCTTCACCATCGAGACCACCGGCGCGGTCACGGCGGCGGGGAGGGGACTCCAGCAGGGCAGCGGCACCGGCACGGGCGGGACCATCCTCTCGGCGGCGTCCGGCGGCGGTTACGGCGGCCGCGGGGGCGACGAGACGTTCTCGTCCGGCGCCGTCGGCGGCGTCACCTACGGTTCGGTCACGGCGCCGATCGACCTCGGCTCCGGCGGCGGCAACGGCGGCACGTCCGGCAACGGCGGCGGCGCGCTCAAACTGACCGTCTCCGGCACGCTCACGGTGAACGGCACCATCAGCGCGAACGGCAATAACAGCTCGAGCGGCAACGGCGCCGGCGGTTCGGGCGGCTCCGCCTGGATCTCGGCCGGCACCCTCGCCGGTTCCGGCACCATCTCTTCGAACGGCGGTAACGGGACCAGCTCGGGCGCCGGCGGTTCGGCGGGCGGCGGAGGACGCGTTGCCGTGTACTATACCACCGACACGTCGACGCTCGTCTCGACCGCGGGCAAGCTCCAGGCGTACGGCGGCACGCCAGGCTCCGGCGGCAGCGCCTGGGCCGGCGGCGCGGGCAGCGTCTTCGCGAAGTCCAACGCGGCCACGAACGGCGATCTCGTGATCGATAACAACAACATTTCGTCCACGCTCACCGGCATTTTCGGCTACACGACGCAGGTGACGACCTCGAGCCAGACCTATGACAACGTGACGGTCCGCAACGCGGGCAAGTACCTCGTGCCCTCGTCGATGACGCTGGTGGCGGCGAACGACATGACCGTCGGCGGCGGCACGCAGCAGAGCCGCTTCGAGTCCGCGAACGTCAACACGCTCGCGGTGACCGGCACGCTCACCGTGGCATCGAACGGCCTCCTGACGCATTCCGCGAACACGACGACGAAGACCGCGGCGCTCATCGTCAGCGCGGCGAACGTGAACATCCAGTCCGGCGGCTCCGTGAACGTCGCCGGCCTCGGGTACGCCTCGGGTTCGGGCACGGGCGCGGGCGGCAACGTCTCGAGCGCCGGCGCGGGCGGCGCGGGCCACGGCGGCGCGGGCGGCGCGGGCACCGGCGTCGGCGGCACCGGCGGTTCCGCCTACGATTCCTCAAGCGACCCGACCGACTTGGGCTCCGGCGGCGGCAAGGTGACCACGACGACCGGCGGCGCGGGCGGCGGTCAGGCGACCATCGTCGCGACCGGGACGCTCACCATCAACGGCGCGATCACCGCGGGCGGATCCGCGGCGACCAATACGGGCACCGGTGGCGGCGCGGGCGGAACGGTGCGCCTCACGGGCTTCACCGTGGCCGGCTCGGCGGCGCTTTCCGCCGACGGCGGCGCGGGACAGGGCACGACCGGCGGCTGCGGCGGCGGCGGCCGCATCGCCATCAACTACACCGTGCTGACCTACAGCGGCACCCACACGGTGGCCGGCGCGTGCCCCGCGGCGGGCGCGCGGGCCGGCGCGGACGGCACGTACGTGACGACGCAGGACCCGAACCCGGTGCCGACGACCACGAGCACGAGCCCGTCCTCGGCGACCGCGGGCGACGCGGGCTTCACGATGGACGTGTTCGGAACGAACTTCGTGCCATCGTCCGTCGTGCGCTGGCAGGGAACCGACCGCGCCACGTCGTACGTGTCCGGCACCCATCTCACCGCTTCCGTCCTGACCGCCGACCTCGCGACCGCCGGCACGTTCTCGGTCACCGTCTTCAACCCGACGCCGGGCGGCGGCACCTCGAACGCGCAGACCTTCACGGTCAACAACCCGGGCGCGGGCGGACTGACGACCACTTCCATTTCTCCGACCTTCAAGACGGCAGGCGACGCCGGTTTCACGCTTACCGTGAACGGCACGGGCTTCGTGGCCTCGTCGGTCGTGCGCTGGAACGGCGCGGACCGCACGACGACCTTCGTGAACGCGACGCAGGTCACGGCGGCCATCCCGGGATCGGACATCACGACCGCCGGCACCGCGACCGTCACCGTCTTCAACCCGACGCCGGGCGGCGGCACGTCCAACGGCCAGACCTTCACGATCAACAATCCCGCGCCGACCACGACTTCGATCTCGCCGGACAACAAAATCGCGGGCGATGCCGGCTTCACGCTCACCGTGAACGGCACGAACTTCATCGCGTCCTCCGTCGTGCGTTGGAACGGCGTGGATCGCACCACGACCTTCGTGAACGCCTCGCAGGTGACCGCGTCCATCCCGACCGGAGACATCGCCGGCGCCGGCACCGCGACCGTCACCGTCTTCAACCCGACGCCGGGCGGCGGCACGTCCAACGGCCAGACCTTCACGATCAACAATCCGGTCCCGACGACGACGTCGATCGCGCCGACCACCGCCGCGCCGGGGTCGCCGACGTTCACACTGACCGTGAACGGCACGAACTTCCTGTCGAGCTCCGTCGTGCGCTGGAACGGCGCGGACCGCACGACGACCTTCGTGAACGCGACGCAGGTCACGGCGTCCATCCCTTCGTCGGACGTCACGACCGGCGGGACCGCGACCGTCACCGTCTTCAATCCGTCGCCCGGCGGCGGCGTCTCCAACGGACAGACCTTCACCATCGCCTCGCCCGGCGGGGGAGGGGGTCCGCCGGCGGACACGACGCCGCCCGTGATCACGAACCTGGACGCGGTGAACGTCACCACGGCGGACGCGCGCGTCGTCTGGGACACGGACGAGGCCGCGAACTCCCGCGTCAATTTCGGCCTCAGCGCTTCGTACGGCAGCCAGGCGACCGAGGCGGCCTTCGTGACCTCGCATGGCCTGAACCTTCTCGGCCTGGCCGAAGGCACGACCTATCACTACCAAGCCTGTTCGACCGACCCGGCCGGCAACCAGGCCTGCTCGACCGACCGGACCTTCACGACGCTCGGCGGCGCTGATACGACGCCGCCCGCCATTTCCGGCGTCGCCGCTCAGCCGATCGATCCCGCGTCCGAGCGCGTCACCTGGACCACCGACGAGCCGGCCTCGTCCTTCGTGGACTACGGACCCTCGGCCGGACCGCCCTACGCGGCATCCGCCGGTTCGGCGTCGCCGCTCGGGACCGCACATGACGTCACGCTGAACGACCTTGCCGCCGGCACGCTCTACCATTTCCGCGCGCGTTCCGCGGATGCCGCCGGTAATGAAGCGGCATCGGCCGAGGGAACCTTCACGACCGCGGGGGGCCCCGATGCGACGGCGCCCGTCATCACCGAAGCGCGCGTCGAGGAAGTGACCGTCTCCAGCGCCGCCGTGCTCTGGACCACCGACGAAGCCGCGGACGCGACGGTCGAGTACGGCGCCACGACCGACTACGGTTCGACGGCGTCTTCCTCGGACGCGCCCGGCACTTCCCATCGCGTGGCCCTCTCCGGCCTCGCGCCCGACGCCGTTTACCATGCCCGCGTCAGGTCCAAGGACGCGGCCGGCAACGAAGGCGTCTCGGCCGACCTCGAGTTCCGCACCGCAAAGCCGCCGGCCCCGGTCATCACCGGCGTCGCCGCGGTCGACATCACCCAGACGAGCGTCCGCGTCACCTGGACCACCGACGTCGCGGTGCCGTCGCGCGTGCAATACGGCACGAGCGTCGAGTATCAGTGGTCGTACCAGGAGCCGGAACCGAAGACCGAGCATTCGCTCATCATCGGCGCGCTCGTCCCCGGCACGACCTATCACTTCCGCGTGCGCGCCGACGACGCTTTCGGCCAGACGACCTTCTCGCCCGACGCGACGTTCGTGACGCTGCCCGACACGACGCCTCCGGGCAACGCGCGGTCCTTCACCGCCGCGGCCGACGTCGGCGCGATCAGGCTCGAGTGGCAGAACCCGGCGGACGCCGACCTCCGCGGCATCCTCATCCTGCGCAAGACGGGCGGCGCGCCCGCGTCGACCTCTGACGGCACGCGCGTCTACAACAGCCTCGGCACCTTCCATGTCGACTCCGGCCTCGATGACGGAACCCAGTACTTCTACAAGGCGTTCGCGTACGACATCGCCGGCAACTACGCCTCGGGCGTTGCCGCGAGCGCGACGACGCCCCTGCCGTGCCGCGACACGGACGGTCAGGACCACGCCACGCGGGGCACGGTCACGACGGCCGACGGCGCCGAGTTCGTCGACTCCTGCATCGACGAACGCCGCGTCGAGGAACATTTCTGCAAGGACCGGAACCCGGCGAGCGAGATCTACGACTGCGGCATCGACCGCGTCTGCGAGGCCGGCCGCTGCGTCGCCGCCCCGATCCCGGTCTCCGCGCCGCCGACGTGCGGCAACGGCACGTGCGACGCCAATGAGAGCGCCGTCAGCTGCGCCGCCGACTGCGTCGCGCCGCCGGTCTCTCCCGAACCGGCACCCGAGCCGCCACCGGAGACGGTGACCCAGCCTGCCGACGGCCACATCCGCTTCTTCATCGGCGCGGGCGGCCCGGAGATGTCGCTTTCCTACACGGACGAGCTGCCGGCCGTCCCGAACATGATGGTCAGGGTCTACGTCCCCGACGACACGGTGCGCAAGGCGGTGCGCGACGGCTACGTCATCCTCAACGGGAAGCAGTGGCCGCTGCGCGAAACGCGTAGCTACGAGGCCATCGTGACCGCTCCGTCGCGGGTCGGCATCTACCCGATGACGGTCGTGATCGATTACACGGACGGCACCGCGGACGCCTTCGCGCTCACCATGGCGGTCGAAGCGCCGGGACTGGTGTACGAGAAGAAGGACGGCAAGAACGTGCCCGTGCCGGGCGCGACGGTCACGCTCTTCGTGCATGAAGGGTCGTCGTACGCCCCGTGGTCCGGCGGCAAGGGCGGATCGGCCAACCCGCAGATCACCGGCGCGGCCGGAACGTTCTCGTTCTTCGCTCCCGCGGGAACCTTCAAGCTCCGCGCCGAGAAGGCCGGCTACCTCGCCATGGAAACGCTGCCGTTCAACGAGAACGGAGGGTTCATCGACCATGAACTGCAGCTCATTCCCCAGCCGAAACCCCTCGCGCAGGCGCTGCAGGACGCTCTTTCCCATGGCTCCTTCACGGAGAAGACGGCGGCGGTCGCCGGAGCGCTCGCCAAGGAGGCGGCGTTCGAAGTGCAGGCCACGTCCCGCGCCGTCAAAGAGTTCGCCGACAACCCCATCGTCGAGGAGAAGACGGAGAACGTCGCATCGCCGGCGGTCGCCGCGGTCGCGGCGGTCAACGTCGCGGCGGGGGCGGCCGCCACCGCCACCGCGGTCCCGTACCTGCTGTACCTCGCGAGCTTCCTGTCGCACCCGACGCTGCTCATCGCCAGGCGGCGGCGCAAGAAGTGGGGGATCGTCTACAACGCGCTCACCAAGCTCCCGCTCGATCTGGCCATCGTGCGCCTCATCGACGCCAAGACGGGACGCATCGTGCGCTCCGCGGTCACGGACAAGGACGGCCGCTACTTCTTCATCGTCCCGGCGGGCGAGTACAAGATGCTGGCCATCAAAGCGGGCTTCGCTTTCCCGACGTCCTATCTGCGCGGCCAGACGCAGGACATCTCCCTCGTCGATCTCTATCACGGCGAGACCGTCAAAGTGGAAAAAGAGACGTCGATCACCGCGAACATCCCGCTCGATCCCGTCGCGACCGCGAAGACCCCCGCGAAGGTGCTGGTCGAGGGCCTGGCCCGCAAGCTGCAGACCGCGCTGGCGCTCACGACGGTGCTCGCGATGATCGTGGCGGCGATGATCACGCCGACGCCGAAGGTCTTCGCCATCCTGGCCGCGAACGTCGTCATGTTCCTGTTCTTCCGGCGGCTGTCGGCGACGAAGAAGCCGAAGAACTGGGGCATCGTCTATGACGAGGGTACCGGCAGGCCGCTCCAGAACGCCGTCGCGCGCATCTTCGACACCAGGTACAACAAGCTGCTCGAGACGCAGGTCACGGACGCGCGCGGCCGCTATGCCTTCCTCGTCGGCCAGAACGTCTACTACGTGACCTTCGAGAAGCCGGGGTACCTCAAGCAGCAGACCGGTCCGGTGAACGCCACGCAGGTCGAGAAGAAGGCGGCGCTCGAGCAGGGTCTCGTGGCCGTGGACATGAAGCTTCCCAAGGCCGGCGCTCCGCCCGCCGCGGCGGTCGTCGCGAAGCCGGAGGCGTCGGCTCCGCCGACGGCGCCGGCGGCCCCGACTCCGCCCCCGGCGATGCCGACGACGCCGGGACCCATGGTGCCGACGCCGTATCCCGGCGTCGACGCGACCGGACCTCCGGGAGCCGGTCCTCCCGCGGGAACGGGACCGCCCGAACGGGCGGGTCCGTCATCCCCGGAAGGGGAAAGCGCGACGGGGACCGGTGTGGTGACCGGAGAACCGCCGAAGACTTCCTCACCGTAACGAAAAGTGGACAGGCGAAGGCCGCCATGATGTCATGGAGCCCGACACCGTCCACTTTTTCGTTTCCCGCATGGTCGCCGTACCGCTGCCGTCATTCTCCGAAGAACGGGCGCTCATCGCCAAGGGCATCACCGTGATCGCCGGGGTCGACGAGGCCGGCTGCGGCTGCTGGGCCGGGCCGGTCTTCGCCGCCGCCGTCATCCTGCCGCTCGATTCGCGCATCGGGCTCGTGCGCGACTCGAAGACCTTGTCGCTCGACCAGCGCCTGCGGGTCGCGGCGCGCATCCGCGAAGAGGCCGCGGCCTGGGCGGTCGGCACCGCCAGCGTCGAGGAGATCGACCGGCTCAACATCCGCGGCGCGGGCGCGCTCGCCATGCTGCGCGCGGTCCAGGGCCTTTCGCTCGCGCCGGAGTTCGTGCTCATCGACGCGTTCAGGATCCCCGGGCTCGCCGTGCCCTCGAAGAGCATCATCAAGGGCGACCGCAAGGTGAAGTCCATCGCCGCGGCCTCGGTGCTCGCCAAGGTCAGCCGCGATCAACACCTCGACGAGCTCGACAGGCTGCATCCCGGTTACGGCTTCGCCAGCCACAAAGGCTACGGCACGAAGCAGCACCAGGCCGCGCTGGCGAAGCTCGGGCCATGCGCCATCCATCGCATGTCCTACGCGCCGCTCAAGGCGATCGTCGCGGCGAAAGCGGAAAAATAAGAACGGGCCGAATGGCCCGTTCTTTCTTTTCGATCATGAGCGGCCCGCGGCAGAGAAGGCTTTTTCGAGCGCCGCGGCGCTCGCGTCCCAGGTGAACCGCTTCGCGCGTTCGAGGCCGCGCCGCCGCAGCTCCGCGGCGAGGCGTCCGTCCCCGACCACGGCCGTCATGGCCGCGGCGATGTCGGCGGGAGAGTACGGATCGACGAGCAGTCCCGCGTCGCCGACCACCTCGCCGAGCGAAGAGGCGTGGCTCGCGACGACCGGCGTGCCGCAGGCCATGGCCTCGAGCGGCGGCATGCCGAATCCCTCGTAGAACGACGGATAGACGAGCGCCGAGGCGCCGGCGTAGAGCGCGGGCTTGTCCGCGCCTTCGACGTAGCCGATGAACCTGATGCGGTCGCGCTTCGGCGACGCCGCCGCGCGGCGGAAGATGTCGCGGTACAGCCAGCCCTTGCCGCCCGCGATGACGAGATCGTGGCCGCCGGCGACGCGATCGTACGCGTCGATGAGCCCGGTGATGTTCTTGCGCGGTTCGAGCGAGCCGAGGAACAGGAAATAGGGCGAGTGTAGGCCGAGCTTCGCGCGCAGGGCGGCGATCTCCGTTCCGGGACGGGGCGAGAAAGCGGCGGAAACGCCCGGGCTCGCGACGGTGACGCGTTCGGCGGGCACGCCGTAGGTCTCGACCACGTCAGCCTTGGTGTGTTCCGACACCGCGACGACCGCCGCGGCGCGGCGGAGCAGCCGGTCCGCGCCGACGGCCGCGTGCCACAGGCGCTGCTTGGCGGAGAAGAAGCGCGGGAAGCGCACGAAGGACAGGTCATGGACCGTGACCACGAGCGGCAGCCGCGTCGCCACGAAGTTGAGGTTCGGGAGATAGACGAGGTCGCCGCCGCCCGCGAGGGACTCGACTGCCGGCGCGCCGAGGAGCGCGAACGAGGCGTTGAGCAGCCGGTTCGGGCGGCGTGTGAAGCGGTGCGAGACCTTTGCGGAGGGCGCGGGGAGGTCCGCCGGAGGGACGGCACGCGAGCCGTTCGACCACAGGACGTACTCGTGCGCTCCGCGGGCCGCGAGCGCGCGCACCATCTCCGCGGTATAGGTGCCCACGCCGCTGCGGCGCGGGTCGAGCAGGGGACGGATGTCGGCGATGACGCGCATCGAGAGTCGAGAGTTGAAAGTCGAAAGTCGAGAGGAGAAAGCGTGCCGTGACAGAATGCTTTCGACTCTCGACTTTGGACTTTCGACTACGCCTTGAGCAGTTCCCGCACCCGTTCCTCGGGCCGCACGACCTTTCCTTCGGTCTTCCACTCCCGCCAGGCGTCCTCGACGTAGCGGCGGATCCTTTCCTTGAAGATGGCGGTGTCGTAGCCGATGGCGTGTTCCCGGATGGCGCGCGCGTCGAACTTCTCCGGCTCGAAGCGGATGATCGGGTTGGCAAGCTCTTCCCAGCTCTGTTCCTCGATGAACACGCCGGTCTTGCCGTCGATGACCGTCTCGACCGCGCCGCCCTTGTGGAAGGCGATGACCGGCTTTCCGGAGGCCATGGCCTCGACCGCGGTGATGCCGAAGTCCTCTTCCTGCGGATGGATGTAGGCGATGGCGCCGGCGTAGAGCTCGGCCTTCTCCCGTTCGCCGACGCGGCCGGTGAACTCGATGTTCGGCCGCGCCATGGCGCGCAGCTTGGCCATCTCCGGACCCTCGCCGAAGACCTTGAGCTTGATGCCGAGCTTGTTGAAGGCGCGCACGACGACGTCGAACCGCTTGTAGGCGACGAGCCGCCCGCCCGCGAGATAATAGTCGCCGGGCTTCTTCGCGAGCGCGTACCGCGTCGTGTCCACCGGCGGATGGATGACGTCGCTGTCGCGTTGGTAATACTTGCGGATGCGGCGGCCGACCGTCTCGGAATTGGCGATGAACCGATCGACGCGGTCGGCGGCCAGCCGATCCCAGACGCGGATGTCCGTGAGCATGAGCGGCACGAGACGCCGCACGGAACGGGGGAGGCCGATCTCGTTGATGTAGGAATGCGTGTCCGACCAGAGATAGCGCGTGGGCGTGTGGCAGTAGCAGACGTGCAGCGTCTCGGGCCTCGTGATGACGCCCTTGGCGAATGCGGAGGTGCTCGAGAGCACCACGTCGAAGTCGTTGACGTTGTGCCGCTCGGTCGCCATGGGCATGAGCGGCATGAACCACTTGTAGCGCTTGAGCGCGAACGGGACCTGCTGCAGGAACGAGGTGCGGATCTCCTTGCCCTTGAAGCCCGTCATGCGCGACGGGTCATAGAGCAACGCGAAGGTCGGGGCCTTCGGCCAGATCTCCTGGAAGGCCTGCAGCACCCTTTCGGCGCCGCCGTCCTGGACGAGATAGTCGTGGACCAACGCGATCTTCATGGGGACGACCGTTACCTCTTCAAGCTACAACCTACCACCTACAACCTACAACCTGCTTAAGACGCGCCCTTCCTCGCCAGGACCACGATGGGCGTACGGAAAAGGATGGCCAGGTCGAGCCACGGCGACCAGTTCTCGATGTAGAAGATGTCGAGCCGGACCTCCTCGTCGAAGGCCAGGTCCGCGCGGCCGGAGACCTGCGCCATGCCGGTGATGCCGGGCTTCACCGTGAGCACGCGGCGCTGGCGGTCGTCGTACTTGGCGACCTCCTCTGGCAGGTGCGGACGCGGGCCGACGAGGCTCATCTTGCCCGCGAACACCAGGAACAGCTCGGGCAGCTCGTCGATGGAGTACTTGCGGATGAACCTGCCGACGCGGGTGACGCGCGGATCGTCCTTGATCTTCACGAGCGGACCGTCCTTTCGGGTGTCGAGGTGCGCGAGCTCGCCGTAGCGCTGGTTGTGCGTGCCGGGCGTCATCGAGCGGAACTTGAAGTAGCGGAACTTCCGGCCATGCTCGCCGACGCGGGACACCGGGGTGCCGTCATCGAGCGTCGTGAAGAGCACCGGACCCCTGGAATCGAGCTTGATGGCGATCGCCGCCGCGAGCATGATCGGCGAGGTCAGGACGATGAGCGTCGACGACGCGGCCAGGTCGAAGGCGCGCTTGAAGATGCGGCCCCAGCCGTCGAGCCTCGTCCCCTTGACCTCCACGATGGGCACGCCGGCGATGGCGCCGATCTCGATGTTCTTGGCGTGCGTGGCGAGCAGGTCCGCGGAATAGCGGAAGGTGACGTGGCGCGACTCGGCGAAGCCGAGCAGTCCCTCGAGCGTCGCGCGGTCGGAAGCCGGATCGGCGACGATGATCTCGTCGAGCGAGCGCGCGGTCACAAGTTTGTCGAGGTCCTGGCGAGCCTGCGCGTCGAACGAGGTGAGCCGCTTCACGACCTGATACCCCATGGCGGGGTTCTTCGAGAACTCGGACATCAGGAGCGAGGTCGTGCGGTCGTCGCCGCCGACGAGGGCGACCTTGCGGATGCCGATGCCGGCGCGGATGAGGAGCCGCTGGAAGATGCGGACCGAGACGCGGCCGATGGCCACGAACGAGAGCGCCAGGACCCACGCGGCCAGCACGATGAAGCGCGAGGAGAACAGCTCGCCGCGGATGAAGATGAGGACGATGACGGCCATGATCGCCGTCGACGATGCCAGGAAGATGCGCGAGACCTCTGACTTGATGCGCCTCGGCCCGGAGACGGCATAGAGGCCGGCGAGGGCGAAGCAGAGCACGAACACCCCCGCGACCGCCAGCGAGAAGGCCAGGTACTGCTCGAAGGGGATCTCGTAGACGACGGGGCGGAGCCCGATGAGCGTCTTGAACCGCAGGTCGCGCGCGGTGAGCGCGGCAACGAACACCAGGAAATAATCCAGGGGGACCAGCAGCGCCGTGAACACCAATTCGCTCTTTTTCATAAGGGGGATAACCCTTCAATCTTAGGCTGAAAGCAGGCTTAAAGCAACGCGTTCCGCCCCGAAAGCGCCATTGACAATCCCGTTTTTCCGGCTATACTCACTATCGTCTTTGAAAAAGGACCGCATTTTCCAGGCAGGCCGGGCGATCGCTCCGCAGCAATGCGGAGAGGAAAGTCCGAACACCCCTTCGCGCAAGCGGAGGAAGCGGATAGTCGCTAACGGCGACCGGGAACAAGTCGATCGAGTCCTCGCTCGGGAACGAAAGTGACGAGCGACCCCTTGATCGGACCAAGCCCAGGGATAGTGCAACAGAAAACACACCGCCTGACCCCGCAGCAATGCGGGGGAGGCCCGCGCAGCGATGCGCGGCCAGGTAAGGTTGAAAACGTGGGGTAAGAGCCCACGCGGGACATGCCTCGAGAGGGGCGCCGTGGAAAACCCTATCCGGTGCAAGAGCAAGTATTGGTAGCTCGCAATCGCCTCGCAGCAATGCGGGGCAACGAGGTCCGCGCGCAAGCGCGGCCCCAGAGAGATGATCGTCACCCGCGAACCTTTGAAAAAAGGAATGCAGGTACGGAATTCGGCTTACAGGCTCGCCTGAAAAAAGAACCCCTTCTCGCAAGAGAGGGGGTTTTGCGTATGCGGGTTCGGGAGATAAAAGTACAGAGGGCAGACGGAGAGAAAAGAACAGGGTGCAAAGTAAGAGCAGAGCAAAAGAGATGGCGTGTGGCCGAGTCGCACGTCTTTGTTCTTTGTGTCTCGTTTTGTGCTCTTCTCTCTGGTCTCCCTCCGCTCTCTGACCTCTGATCTCCCGAAAAATCGCTGGTCCGGCGGTTCCCGTCGGAGAAAGAAAAACCCCCTCGCGAGAGGGGGTTTGCGTTACGAGAACTTCTTGCCGTCGAAGCGCATGACCATCATCCATCGCTGGACGCTGACCGCCTTGGGCGTGTCGGTGTCCCACCAGAGCTTCGTGAACCGGCCGATGCGGATCTTCTTCTTTCCGCCCTCGACCTCCGGGTCCATGAGGTACACGTGGGTCGCCGAGACGTGATAGACGACCGAGAAGTGGTCCTCGACCTCGTCGCGCCCGGGGACGAACTTCGTCTTCCGGGGGTGGGAAGGGGAGTACCAGCCGACGATGACCGGCAGGCGCTGCTTGTGCAGGAAGCGCCGCAGGTCGCCGATCGTGGCGCGGTCCTTGGCGAAGACCTCGGCCCCGACCTCCTTGGCGCCGGCGATCATGCCGGCGTGGTCGGTGCCTTCCTCCGCGGTCGTGCCGCAGAGGTCGCCGAGGTACTTCTCCTCGTAGTCGCGCCCGAAATAGGCGCAGACGATCTTCATGCTGGCGGGGCCGCAGTAGCCCGCGCGCTGCCGGAACGGCTTGAGCTTGAGCGGCAGGTCCCGCTTGGCGGCGACCTCGCGGCGGCGGACGCGGAGCTCCGCTTCCGTCGCCGACTTGTGGGCCTTGTCGTAGGTCCAGTCCTTGGCCATGAGCTTGCGCTCATGGAGCTCGTGCAGCAGCGTGTACGGGACCTCGCGCGGGTCCTGCCGGGCGTCGATCCAGACCTCGTTCTCGGGGATGTACTTGTAGACGAGATCGTGGCCGCCGAAGATGAAGCAGGGATCGAGGTGCTGGCGGACCAGCTCCCCGCGGACGAACCTGATCGTCAGGCGGCCCTTCCTCACGCTGCGGATGACGTGCGGCGGCATCGGGCCGGGCTTACACAGCCTCTGACGGAGATACTCGCGCACCTTGGCGTAGGGCCAGTGGCGCTTGAGCTGCTCGATGCGATGCACCTCGAGAAGGAACCTGGTCTCCTTCTTGAACCTGCGGTCGACCCAGATCTCGTCGTAGGGGACGAAAGGGGTCGGCAGGCCGCCGCGGCGGTCGCCGGTGGTCGACCACGACTCGAGGATGTCCATGTCGGGGAAGATGCTGCGGATCGCGAACCCGTCGACGTAGCGGATCTTCTTGTCGTGGATCTTCATGACCCACCTCCGGGCTTCGGCGTTTGAGAAAGACCGTGCCTTGAGCTTACCGGAGCGGTGCATAACCGGAAGGACGCGTCAAACCTAGCGGACCCCGATCTTGCGGCGGACCTCTTCCATGGTCTTCTTGGCGACGGCGCGGGCCTTCTTGGCGCCGTCGGCGAGGATGGCGCGGACCCTTTCCGGGTCGGCGGCGAGCTTGCGCTTGTTGGCGCGGAAGACGGCGAAGTGTTCGGCGACGCGCAGGGCCACGAGCTTCTTGAGCTCGCCGTACTTGATGGGCTGGCCGGCCATGACGCGGTCGGCTTCCTCGGGGGAGCCGAAGATGCGCAGCATGGTGAGCAGGTTCCAGACGCCGGCCATGCCCTTGAGCTTGTCGTCGCCGCCCTTGGCATCAACGTTCGCCATGGCGTGCTCGAGTTCCTCTTCGGTCATCGACAGGATGCCGGTCGTCTCGGTCACGGCGCGCTTCAGCTTCTCCTCGATGGCCTCGGGGCCGTCGTCGACCGCCACGTAGGTCTTCTCGCCGTGCGACTTCGACATCTTCCTGAGCGGCTCGGTCAGGCTGCGGAGCTTCGGCGTGTCGGTGAGCAGCGGCTTGGTCTCGGGGAAGGTGGCGCCGAACTTGTTGTTGAAGAAGCGCCCGATGTCGCGCGTCAGCTCGACGTGCTGCACCTGGTCGCGGCCGACGGGGACGAACGCGCCCTTGTAGGCCAGGATGTCCGCGGCCTGGAGCACGGGATAGTCGAAGATGCCCATGTTCACGTTCTTCTCCTGCTGGGCCGACTTGTCCTTGTACTGGGTCATGCGCTCGAGGAAGGCGACGGGCGTCACGGTGTTGAACACCCAGCAGAGCTCGGTGTGCTCGGGCACGTGGGACTGCACGAAGAGCGTGCACTTCTTCGGATCGAGGCCGAGCGCGAGGAGGTCGAGCGCGAGCTCCATGGTCTGCGCGCGCTTCTCCGCCGGCAGATAGTCGCCGCTCAGGGAGTGATAGTCGGCGAGGAAGAAGAAGCAGCGGAGGTCCGGTTCGTTCTGGAGACGGAGCCAATTGCGGACCGCGCCGACATAATTGCCGACGTGCATCTTGCCCGAGGGCTGCATGCCCGAGACGACGATCGCTTGCTGCGGTTTCTTGGCCATATGGAGGGAGTATAAGGCGTAGAGGGGAAAAGGGGGAGAGGGTGAAAGAATTTCGAAAAGCGACGGCCTTCCGGCCGCCGCTTTACCCCTCTTAACCTTTCCCTCTCTACACCTCGATGATCACCGGCAACACCATCGGCCGGCGTTCCGTCGCGCGGAACAGGAACTGGCCGACGTCGTTGCGGATCTTGTTCTTGAGATGGTCCTCGAAGGCGCCGGAACGCGGATCGTTGTCCTTGAGCAGCTTCTTGATGAAGGCGCGGGAGCGTTCGATGAGCTCCTTGTTCTCGCGCATGTAGACGAAGCCGCGGGAGATGATGTCGGGGGAGCCGACGAGCGCGCCGGTCTTCTTGTCGATGGTCGCGATGACGACGAAGATGCCGTCCTCGGCGAGCGCCACGCGGTCGCGCAGCACCACCTCGGAGACGTCGCCGACGCCCAGGCCGTCGACCATCACGTAGTCGACCGGGACCTTCTCCCTGGTCAGCTTGCCGCCCTCGTTGGTCCATTCCATGATCTGGCCGTTGTCGGCCACGAAGATGTTGGCGCGGGGGATGCCGGCCTCCTCTCCCAGTTCGGCGTGCGCCTCGAGCAGGAAGCGGTTGCCGTGGATGGGGATGAGGTACTTCGGCTTGGTGAGCCGCATCATGAGCTTCAGGTCCTCCTGCTTGGCGTGGCCGCCGGCGTGCACGTCGAGGTTCTTGTAGTGGTAGATCTTCGCGCCTTGGCGGACCAGCGCGTCCTTGAGGCTCTGGACGGTGCGCTCGTTGCCCGGGATGACCGAGGACGAGAACACCAGGCCGTCGCCGGGCTGGACGCGGAGGTGGCGGTGCTCGTTGTTGGCGATGCGCATGAGCACGGCGTTCTTCTCGCCCTGGGCGCCGGTGCAGACCACGACGAGCTTCTCGTCGGGGATGCGGCCGAACTCGCCTTCCTGGACGATGGTGCCGGGCTTGATGTGCATGTAGCCCATCGAATGCGCCAGCTCGACGTTCGCGTTCATGCTGCGGCCTTCGATCATCAGGCGCTTGCCGTACTTCTCGCACAGCCAGATGATCTGCTGCACGCGGGTGAGGAGCGAGCTGAACGTGCCGATGATGAGGCGGCCCTTATGGCCCTGGAAGATGCGCTCCATCTCCTCGCTGACGGTCTTCTCTGAGATCTGGTGGCCCGGGCTCTCGGCGTTGGTCGAGTCGGACATGAGCGCCAGCGTGCCCTTCGCGCCGAACATGGCGATGTGGGTCAGGTCGGCGGGCTCGTCGTTGACCGGCGAGAAGTCGAACTTGAAGTCGCCGGTGATGAGGATGGTGCCGTACGGGGTGTGCAGCGCCGCGCCGAAGGCGTCGGAGATGTTGTGGTTGACGTGGAACGGCTCGAACAGGAAGTGCTTGCCGAGCTGGACCTTCGATTCCGCGTTGATGAGCTGGACCTTCAGGTTGTTGAGGTTGCCGAACTCCTCCTGCCGCTTGCGGATGATGCCGGCGGTGAGCGGCGCGGTGAAGATGGTCGGGAACCCGAGCCGGCTGATGGTCAGCGGGATGCCGCCGATGTGGTCCATGTGGCCGTGCGTCACGATCACGCCGCGGATGTTCTTCTCGCGGCCGCGGAAGGTGGTGATGTTCGGGATGATGTAGTCGATGCCCGGCATCCCTTCCTCGGGGAACATCAGGCCGATGTCGACGATGACGATGTCCTCGCCGCACTCGAAGACCGTGCAGTTGCGGCCGATCTCCTCGAGGCCGCCGAGGGCGTAGACCTTGAGCGGGGGAGTGCCTGCCGGGGCGGTGAGCTGCTGCGGCCCCGTCGTGAAATCAGCGCGGTTCGAAGGCCGCACGTTCTTGACCGGTTCGATCGGTCCCTGGCGCATGGGCTCGCTGCCGGGCCGGCGCCGGGTGAGGGGGCGATGCGGCAAAGGCCGGCGCCCTGCGGGCCGCTGCTGCGGCCGCTGTTGGTTCTTATCTTCCGTCATACGGAACGAATGGCCGAGGTCGGCAAGAGGGCCGCCACGGCGAATAAAAATGAATGTCTTAGGGGATTTTCCATTGGCTGGACCCGCAAGGATCCGGCGAGAAGTGGAAAAGTGGGAAGTTGCGACCGTTACCGAGTCGCACCTTCGGCATTCTGCCGCTTCTCGATTTTTTTGGTGCGGACGGAGGGACTTGAACCCTCATGAGCTTGCGCCCGCTAGCTCCTGAAGCTAGTGCGTCTGCCAGTTTCGCCACGTCCGCATGTATCTTGAGCGCTCGTTTCGGCCTTCGATCGCATCGAACGCCGGAACGAGTTCTCGAACGGAGGGACTTGCCCCGCCACTTATCTCTCATCAAAGAGGGCGGGGTCCCGCCACAGGCGGGAAACCCTCATGAGCTTGCGACGCAGCGAGCTCCTGAAGCTAGTGCGTCTGCCAGTTTCGCCACGACCGCGAGTTGCGCGAGGTTGTAGGTCGTAGGTTGTAGTCGGCCGGTAAATCCTACCACCTACAACCTGCCACCTACCACCTCACTTCCAGACCTTCTTCGTCTCGATGTACCAGTTCGACACGTCGTCGAACCGGTCGGCGGGCGTGAAGATCGTGGCCGTGTCGATGCCCTTCACCTTCCTGCCCACGACGTACGTGTACGTCGGGCTGTACAGGAGGATGGCCGGCACTTCCTCGGCCAGGATGTCCTGGAATTCCTTGTAATCCGCCTCGCGGTCCTCGCTCTTCGTCGCGACGCGCGCCTTCTCGAGCAGCTCGTCCGCGCGGCGGTTGGAGAACACCGCGAGGTTGAGGCCGGAGGCGTCGTTCTGCGACGAATGCCAGAACGGGAACGGGTCCGGGTCAGGGCCGATGATCTCGCCGTAGAGCAGCGCGTCGTAGTCGCGCGGCCGGATCTTGTCCTTCTGGACCTTCGAGGCGGGGATGATCTCGAGCTCCGTCTGCACGCCCAGGCCCTCCCAGTCCTTCTTGATGGTCTGGGCGACCGCGATGTTCTCCTTGGCGTCGACGGTCGTGAGCGTGATATCGAGCGGGGTCTTCACGACGTTCTTCTTGTCGTCCTTGCTTTCCTTCTTGCGGATGCCGTCGGCGGCGTCGAGCTTCCAGCCGTCCTTCTCGAGGAGGTCGGCGGCCGCGGCGGGGTCGAAGCCGTACTTCTTCACTTCCGGATGGAATCCGACGAAGCCGGCGAGGATCGGGCTGTAGACCAGCACGCCGTTGTCGCCGAGCGCCTCGCGGAGCACGGTCTCGCGGTCGATGCCGTAGGCCAACGCCTGCCGCACCGCCTTGGACTGGAGCGCGGGGTTCTTCTTCTGGTTGAAGAACACGCCCGTGTACTGCGGGAGCCGCAGCGTGTAGAAGCGGACGTTGCGCTGCTTCTCGGCGGCATCGCGGAACTCTAGCGGGAGGAAGCTCATGCCGTCAACCCGGCGCGAAGTGAGCGCGTCCATCGCCTCGGTGAAGTCCTGGTAGTACTTGAACGTGATGGACGAGAGGTACGGATGCTGGCCGTAAAAATCGTCGTTGCGGGCCAGCGTATAGGAAAGGATGGCGCCCTTCTTGTCCTTGGCGAAGTTCTTGAACTTGAAGGGGCCGGTGCCGATCGGCTTGATGTTGAGCTCCGCGCGGCCGGCGTTCTCTGGCAGCACCTCGGACCAGAGATGCTCGGGCAGGATGCCGACGGTGAGCATCGAAAGGAAGGGCGCGAACGGCTCGGCGAGCGTGAAGACCACGGTCTTGTCGTCGGGCGCGGCGACGGTGACGTTCTTGAACTGGGTCGCGAGCGGGCTCTTCCAGGACGGGTTCTTGATGGCCTCGACGGTCGCGACGACGTCGCGCGCCGTGAAGGCCGTGCCGTCATGCCACCGCACGCCGTCCTTGAGGACGAAGGTGTACGTCTTGCCGTCCTCGGACATCGCGTACGAGGCGGCGAGGTCAGGGACGAGTTCGCCCTGCGAAGACGTCTTCATGAGCCCGGTGAAGACCAGCTTCACGAGGTCAAGGTCGGCGTCGTTCGTGGAGGCGAGCACGGGGTTCACGTAGTGCGGCGCGCCGACCGACGCTTCGACGTAATCGCCGCCGGGCGCGGCGACCGCGGCGACGTGCTCGGTCGCGAACTTCCCGCCGATGGCCAGCACCGCGATCGCCGCGATGGCCGCCATGGCGCGGATGAACGTCCTTTCCTTCGACGAAAGATAACGGGGCAGATGTTTGAGCTGCTTGAGCGTCGGCGTCTTCTTGCCGGCGAGATGGAGCACCAGCCTCTTGTCGAAGCTGCCGTGCGGGTCCGCGGCTCCGGCGGCGCCGGGCTTGCGAACGAACAACGATGCGATGCGGTCGGAGAGCTTGGACACAATTATATGAGGTTGTAGGTGGTAGGGGTAGGTTGTAGGGCGCTTGAAAACCGCTACAACCTACGACCTAGAACCTACAACCTAAGCCCGCGGCGTTCAGGCCGCGGGGACGATGATCGTGGCGAGCGCCAGACCGAGGAAGACGACGGCGAAGACGATGGTCGAGCGGAAGAGGATCTTTTCGACGCCGCGCTTGGTCCTGTACACGTTGCCTTCGCCGCCGAACGTCGAACCGAGCCCCGTTCCGCGGGACTGCAGCAGGATGGCGATGATGAGCAGCGACGAGACGACGATCTGCGCGATGGTGAGGTACGTCTTCATGGTTTTTTCGGTCAAATTCGGCCGGTAATGGAGGTTTCGCGTCGAAAAGCGACTGCGGACAAGGTACCACGCGGGGGAGCGGGTGTCAACGGGGCGGGTTCGGAGCTTCGGGCTTCGAGCGTCGAGCTTTGAGCATGCCGCTTCTCAAGCCCCCGCGTTGGCCTCCGGAGCCTCCTTCCATTATACTGACGGCATGACGACGTACGACCTCGACCTTGACCGCCCCGCGAGGGGCAAGGGCAAAAGGAGCCTCGGCTGCGCCATCGGCGGCTGGGCGCTGTTCGCCGTCCTGTTCGCCCTCATCATCTTCTTCGGCTATCGGGTCTCTCTGTATTACGGCAAGATCCGGCGCGGCGAGCTCATCGACCTGCCGCAGTTCGGTTCCCGTCTGACCACCGCCGAAGGCACCTCGGTCATCGCGCCGTCCGTGGTCGACCGGTCCGAAGTGGAATCGCCTGACGAGCCCGCAGAAGGCCCGCCGGCCCAGGAGGCCAAGCTCACCATCGTCGAGTTCGCGGACTTCCAGTGCCCCTTTTCCAAGGACGAGGCCACGGTCTTCCGCACCCTCATGCGCAAGTACGGCGACCGCGTCCGGTTCGTGTATCGCGATTATCCGCTGGAGTCCCTCCATCCCGACGCCAAGCAGGCCGCCCTGGCGGCGGAATGCGCCCGCGAGCAGGGCAAGTTCTGGGCCTATCATGACAAGCTCTTCGTGAACTCCCCGACGCTCGCTTTCCCCGATCTCACGCGCTACGCGGAGGAGACGGGTCTCGACCCGGTCCAGTTCGAAAAGTGCCTTGTGGATGAGCGTTATAAGGACAAGGTCGCCCTCGACGCGGAACTCGCCGGCAAGCTGGGACTCCGCGGCACCCCGACGTTCTTCCTCAACGGCCAGCGCGTCGAAGGCGCCATCCCCGCGGACATCTTTGAAGGTTTGGTCCAGAAACTGTTAAAATGAGCGCTATGTCGCGTCTGTGGGAAAAGGCCGGCGTCCCCGGCAGCAAGGCCGCGGCCGTCCGGCAGGCGAACGCCGCGAGGCGCATCGCCATGGCCGTCATCGCGGCCTTTTTCCTGTTGTGCGTCCGCGCCGCTTCGGCCGACGTGGGCGACGTCTACTCTCCTTGCTGGGCCCGCGAGGAATGCCTCGACGCCAACGTGGGCGGCGTCGCCACTCCGCAGCCGAACCGGGGCACCTGCGATAACCAGCATTGTTTCGAGCTCGGCGGCAGCAATCCGTCCTGCCCCGCCGGCCAGGGCAAATGCTACGCCAACCCGCCGCCGGCCAATCTCGCGGTCACCATCGGCGGAAAGGCCAGAGTGATCGACGTCGGCGATTACATCGCCACCGTCTATAACTACGGGGTCGCGATCGTGGGCATCATCGCGGGCGTCGTCTTCGTCGTCGCGGGCTTCCAGTACCTGACCGCGGGCGGAGACGCCGGCCGCGTGTCCAAGGCGAAGGACAAGATCAGGGACGCGCTCGTCGGCCTGCTGCTGACCTTCGGCGCTTACGTCATCCTCAACACCATCAACCCCGACATCCTGCGTCTGCAGATGCCGAAGGTGCCGCTCGTGAAGAAAGTGCTGTTCGTGGCCTGCCAGTACTTCGAGCGGCGCGTGCCCTGCGGCCAGCCCTTCACGCTCGTGAAGATCCAGGGCGCATCGGAGTCCGATCCGGTCGAACGCCGGTTCCGCCTGGCGACCCAGGCCGACCTGAACGGCGGCAGCAGCTCCACGACGACGCAATGCATCGGCAAGAGCTGTTCGCGCGCGGGTTCCGACGACGCGACGAAACGCTGCAAGAAACCGCCCGGCTCGCAGACCTCGGCGCCTTCGACCAACTCCTCGGCCCCCGCGTCGGCCGGCATCAACGTCGTCGCGGCGGACGCGTGCCTGCCGAATCCCGTCGCGCCCTATCAGTGCGTAGACTGCCTCGGGGACGACTCCGACTGCCACGGCGCCGGCCCGAGCTCGGATTGCTGCGGCGGATACTGCACGTCGGGCAGGGTCCGCGCGGCGACCGGCGGATTCGGCGCGGCGGTGGGATCGTCGAGCTATTCCGGCACGGGCAGTTCGCTCTTCCAGGGCTCGTGCAGCAACGGCAGCAACGGCACGCGCTGCGCGGTCGATGCCGAATGTTTCTCCCACCATTGCGCGGACGTCCATGGCCAGGTCGGCGGCACCTGCACGAGCGGCCGGGAAAGCGCACCTTGCGACGAGGACGCCGACTGCGAGGGCGGCAGGGTCTGCGTCGAGATGACGGGCATCCACGTCTGCTCGACGCCGTGGTACCTGAGCGCCTGCGACAACAGCCGCGATTGCGGCTCGACCGGCCTCACCTGCCAGAGGAACCGCTGCGTGCCGCCGAACTACGGAAGCTTCGGCGTCCAGCCGTGCGACAGCGACAGCGACTGCAGCGAGAGCGTCATGGCGGGCGGCACCTTCGAGTTCGCCGGTTCGACGATGACGCGTCCCGACAACAGCAGGTGGGGCCCGATGTTCTGCTGGACCCAGGCCACGCACGTGTTCAGCTCCGACACCAAGTTCTGCAAGCCCAAGCATGACGGGGTCGTGTGCCATGTCGGAAACGATGAGTGCAGCCCCAATGGCAACTGCATCGACGGCGCCATCTCGGACCGGGCGATCATCTCGGCAAGCGCCGGCATCTGCACGGGGGCGGGTCAGGCGGGCAACGGCTGCGATCCTGGCCATGACAATTCGTGCCGGGGTCCGGGCAGGGACAACGCGAAATGCGACTCCATGCCGCATTGGGTCATCGACAACACCGGCATCTGTACCTACGACGGCACCGTGGGCGTGCCGTGCATCCCGGGCGGCGGCGACCAGGGTACCTGCAACGCCGGCCTCAAATGCCCCGCGAACGTGCGGGTCTGCGTGGAGCCGCCGGGTTGCGGCGGCGCGCATTGACGAAGCGAACGAGGAACGTCCGGCCCCAGGCCGGACGTTTTTTCGCGCTTCCGGCCTTATCCCGGCCGCGCGCGGCCGTTCCCGCGGACCGGGAGGTGCCATACTTGCACGAATCTTGACGATACGATATGCTCGACGACAGCTTATTTCCGGCGATGCCGGAACGGATTGTTCACGCTGAAGACCGTCTCATGCCGAACGGCAACGCCAACGCGAACGCGATCGTCATCAAGGGTGCCCGGGTGCACAACTTGAAGAACGTCGACGCCAAGATCCCGAAAGGGAAGTTCACCGTCATCACCGGGCTCTCGGGGTCCGGCAAGTCCTCGCTCGCCTTCGACACCATCTACGCGGAAGGCCAGCGCCGCTACGTCGAATCCCTGTCGTCCTACGCGCGCCAGTTCCTGGAATTGCAGGACAAGCCCGACGTGGACGAGATCCACGGCCTCTCGCCGACCATCGCCATCGAACAGCGCACCACTTCTTCGAACCCCCGTTCGACCGTGGGCACGATCACGGAGATCTATGATTATCTCCGTCTTTTGTTCGCGCGCGCCGGTCGCGCCCACTGCCCGCAGTGCGGCTCGCCCGTGATGCACGAGAGCCCGCACGAGATCGCCAAGAAGATCCGCGACATCGTCGATGACACGGCGGTCGCCATCATGGCGCCGATGGTCCGCGACGAGAAAGGCGTGCACAAGCACCTGCTCGAGTGGGCCGGCAAGAGCGGTTACAACGAGGTGCGCTTCAACGGCCTGTTCGCGCCGCTCGATGAGATGAAGGCCATGCGCCGCGACAAGGAACAGCGCTCGACCATCGAGGTCGTCATCGGCCGCTACGCCCAGCAGGACGAGACCCCGCAGCTCGAGGCGCAGATCGCCAAGGCCTTCGACCTGGCCGACGGGTTCCTCGTCGTCTACCGCGAGGACAACGGCGAGGACCTGCTCTTCAGCCAGCGCCTCACCTGCGCCAAGGACGGCATCCACCTGCCCGAGCTCGAGCCGCGCATCTTCTCGTTCAACAGCCCGCACGGCGCCTGTCCGGCTTGCACCGGCCTCGGCACCAAGCTCGTGGTCGAGCCTGAGCTCGTCATCCCGAACCCCCGCCTCACGCTCGCGCAGGGCGCCATCAAGCCGTGGACGCGCATCGCCGGCAACCAGCAGTGGTACACGAAGCTCCTCGCCGCGGTCGCCAAGACCCACGGGTTCTCCATCGATACCCCCATCGAGAAGCTGGAGAAGCGGGCGGTCGACATCATCCTCTACGGCACGGGCGAGGAGAAATACCTCGTCGACGGCGTGCAGACGCCTTTCGACGGCGTGGTCCCGAACCTCGAGAAGCGCTACAAGGAGACGGATTCCGATTACGTCATGAAGGAGATCGAGGGCTACATGAACGTGGTGACCTGCCCGGCCTGCAAGGGCAAGCGCCTGCGTCCCGAGGTCCTCGGCATCACTTTCGGCGGCAAGACCATCGCCGACACGGTCGGCCTGTCCATCGACGCGGCCGCGGATTTCTTCGCGATGCTCTCCGCCGAGGCGGCCAAACCCGCGGGTTCCGGCAAGAAGGGCAAGGAACCGCTCCTCTCCGAGCGCGAGATCAAGATCGCCGGCCAGGCGCTGCGCGAGGTCACGCTCCGCCTCAAGAACCTCTCCGAGGTCGGCCTCGGGTACCTGACGCTCGACCGCGCCGCCATCACGCT
>DATJFD010000052.1:0-13031 GCA_035495855.1 Binatia bacterium
TCGAAGAGCCGCTTCTCGATCATCGCCGCCGCGGAGGCGGACGAGACCACGCGCGGCGGGCTCGTGCCGAACGTCATCGACAACTGGAGCCAGTGCAAACCGAACCGCTACGGTCCGGAACTGCGCTGGGGCGTCAGGAACGACTTCCATTTCTTTCCGGTGTCGATCGACACCGAGACGGCCTGACCAGGGCCGTTTTTTCTTGCATTCATACATCCGCCAGTGTCAGGCACCTCGGTGTCAGGCACTTTGGTGCCTGACACTTTGGGGTCAGTCTGCGAGCTTAAATCGGTCTCCGCTTCCCGTTTTAAGGCGGAGTAGACTGACCCTTTAGTGTCAGGCACCGGGGGTTAGACAAAAAACCCGCCGGGCGGCGGGTCAGCGACGGTACTTGGCGAGGTCGACGCCGATGTTGGCGGGGCCGAACGAGGCCGGCAGGAGCTCGGAGAGCAGCGCGATGCGCAGCTCGCCGCTCGCGGGATCGTCCACGAAGATGCGGAGGTCGCGGCCGGAGAGCGAGGAGAACTCCATCAGCTTCTGGCGGCACTTGCCGCACGGCGGCGCGCTCGACGGGTCCTCGCAGCCTTCGAGGCCGCCGAAGACCGCGAGCCAGGCGGGCGACCGTTCGCCGCCGACGACCATGGCGGCGAGCGCGGCTTCCTCGGCGTGCGTGCCGTCGTAGTCGGCGCACTCGACGTTGCAGCCCTCGAACACGCGTCGTCCGGCGGTGTAGATGGCTGCGCCGACGAGGTACTTGGAGTACGGCTGGTACGCGAGCAGGCGGACGTTCTTCGCCGCGGCGCGGAGCATCGGGGCGATCTTCAGGTCTTCTTCGGTGGGAAGGTGCAGTTTCATCGTGCCTCCTGTACGGGCGTTGTAGACCCGGCGCGAAGGGATGTCAAAGAGGTCAAAGGACAGAGAACGGAGAGAGAAAAGAGAGAAAAAAGGGCAAAGCGAGAACAAAGAACAGAGATGCCTTTCCGTTCACCGACAGCCGCGACATGGCGGCCGTCTTTGTCCTTTGTTCTCTCTCTGCACTCTGCTCTTTCATCTCCCTCTGTCCTCCGCTCTTTGAACTCTCATACAAAAAAAGCCGCTCGTCACCCGAGCAGCTTCTGGATGTAGGGCTTCTCCTCCTTGAAGGAGGGGTGCGAGGCCAGCTTGATGGCCCGCGCGAGGTACGACGCGATGTTGAACCCGCCGCGCGCGGCGGCCAGAAGGTTCTCCTCGATGCGTTCCGCGGTCACGGCCTCGATCGGCCTGCGGCTCGCGACGCCGACCTGGACCATCATGCGGAAGAGCGCGGCGAGGCCGAGCGTCTTCCTGATGTCCGCCTGCAGGTCGCAGATGCGCAGCTCGACGGTGCCGTGCGGGCTCACGCGCATCGCCCACCAGCACATGCGGGGGTCGTCGCCGAAGCCGCTCTTCTCCGCGATGGACGCGAAGTGCGCCCAGTCGGTGAGGTGCGGCGGCGCGACCTGGCCGGCCATCTCGCGGTAGCGGTCGTAACGGTACGAGCGCCAGTGGACGCCGTCGACCTCGCGCGGCGAGCGCGCCGAGATCGCCAGGAACGCGGGCAGGTGCAGGCGCACGAAGTTCATCGCCTTGATCGCCTCCGCGGGCGAACCGACGCCGACGTGCACGTGCAGGCCGGCGACGTACGCGCCGCGCAGCCGCTCGCCGAACTTCTCCCTGATGCGCTTGTAGCGCTCGGTCGGGAAGACGTCGATCGGGAACGGCTTGGTCGGCACGGGCTCGCGGTTGACCGCGAAGCCGTGCTCGCGCGCGAGCCGCTTGAGCAAAGCATCGTTCGTCTCGAGCGCGCCCTTGAGCTCGGCGAGCGAGCGGCAGACGGGCGTGACCGCCTCGATCTGCTGGGCCGGGAGCTCGGGCTTGAGGCCGGGCAGCCGGGACTCGTAGCCGGGCGTGAAGATCGCCGGCGCGACGGAGATGAGGAAGCCGCGCTTGGGATGCACGGTCCAGACCTCTTCTTCCGCGCCGAGACAGTAGCGGTTGGCGGGATCGAACCTGAACTTGGAGCGGAATGCCGCTGGATCCACGGTCGCCTCCTTCCGAGGGAATGAAGGAACGTTGACCGGGACCTTAGCCCTTTCGTCCCCCGCCAGCAAGGGGCGCCTAGGGTCTTGATTTATTCAGGACCAGGCCATATTATGTGCTCATTGTCGATTTTTCAGGGGCGGCTAGCTCAGTTGGTTAGAGCGTCACATTGACATTGTGAAGGTCAGAGGTTCGACTCCTCTGCCGCCCACCAGAAAACGACCGTCCTCGGACGGTCTTTTTCTTTGTCTTGAAACCATGCCCCCGACAGGCTAGCCTGCATTCGTGTTCATTTTCCTGAAAGGAATACGGTCCAAGGCTATGAGAACGACCTCGACGCCGAAGCTCGCTTTGCTGGCAGCCGCGCTGCTGTGTACTTCCGCCGGCGACGCCGCCGCGCAGACGTCCGGAGGCTCGCTCCGCATCAACGGCGCGTCCGGCGCCCCCGTCGGCTCGTCCATCGTCCCGAACGGCGTCCCTGCCCGCTACACCGCCGTGGCGGTCGACGGCAACGGCCGCGCCATCCCGGTCGAGTGGCACTCCGCGCCCGAGGGCGTCCTCCAGGTCGCGCCCGGCGCGAACGGCGCCGTCACCGTGACGCCGCTGCGCGACGCTTTCGACGATCCCCAGCACCGCGAACCCGTCGCCCGCCTCCAGGCCTGCACGCCCACGATGTGCGCCGCGGTGACCATCACCGTGGTCCCCGACCTGACCGGGCATTGGCCGACGACGCTCGACGTCGAAGGCCTGCTCATCCCCCACAGCGAGGACCGCAGCCTCGTCTTCGTCCAGAACGGGCGCGACGTGACCTTCGATCCCGAGCCCGGCACGCCCGCCGACCCGGCCAGGATGGCCACCATCCGCATCGAGGGCGACCGCCTGCGCCTCGTGCACAACGGCTCCATCATGACCGTCTTCGAGGGGCGCCTCACGAGCCGCACCGCCGCGAACGGCCGCTGGGCCAGCTCGCGCGGCTACCACGGTTCCTGGCACGCCGCCAAACGATGAACCAAAAACGACCCGCCTTCGGGTCGTTCTTTTTTATTTCGTCTGTCATCCCGGCCCTCGAGCCGGGATCTCCCGCCTGTGGCGGGACCCCGCCGTCTTTGATGAGAGAGAAGTGGCGGAGCACGGCGACCGTCCGATCGTGGATTCCGCGTCCTGGCGCGGAATGACAACGAAGAAAGGTCTTTTCATTTTCACTCCCGATCCGCCACGGTCGCGAGGATGACGTCGTGCAGCACCGTCGTCGACGTGCGCCGCACCTCTTCGACCAGCCGGCCCTGCAGCGCGCGGATCTTCCCGTAGTACTCCTCCCACAGGCGGGCACGGCCTTCGGCGTCGTCGTGCTCCAGCGCATCGAGCGCGGCGCGATGCGCGAGGTCGAGCACGCCCTTCTCCTTCTCGTAGGCCGCGGTGAACCGGTCGATCTCGCCGTCCAGCCCGCGGGTGTAGCGCATCTGGGCCTCCCGCCGCCTGACGATGGCCTCGATGAGCTTGTCGTTGAATTCGTTCCAAAGCCGCGGCGTGACGCCGTCGGCGGCGGCCGCGGTCAACGCCGCCTTCTCCTCGGCATCGATAAAAGAATGCTCGACCGAGTCGAGGAACGCTATCTTCGCCGCTGGTCCCAGTATTTCCGTCATGTTCCCGTCTTCAGTCTTTCTCTTCTTTGCCGGCTTCGTGCGCCGCGGCGTCGCGCGTCTTCCTGAGCGCGTCCGAGGCCATTGCCTCGTCGTCGAGTTCGGAGAACTTCCCCAGGAAGCGGCGCAGGTACGGCGCGATGTTCTTCTGGATCACGCGCTCCACGAACTGCTTCGGCCTCTCCCAGAGGACGTCGGCGATGCGCTCCCTGCTCTCGCGCCGCTGCGAAGAAACCTCCGCGCGCGCGTTGCGCTCGGCATGCTCCGCCTTCGCCTCCGCGCGTTCCGCGGCCGGCGCGGCCTCCTCTTCGGGCCGGAGCTCTCCCTCCGGCGGCGCCTCGCGCCCCGGTCCTCGTTCGATGTCGCTCATAGGTCCGTTCACTGCCGGATCGAGACGGGCGTGCCGAGATCGGCCCAGCCGTAGATCCACTGCGCATCCGCCTTGGACACGTTCACGCACCCGTGGCTCCCCCTGATGCCGAACACCTTCCGCCACGGCGCGTAATGGATGTATTTGTGCGGCATGATCCGCAGGTTCCAGGTCACCCAGCCGAGGTCGTAGTTGTCAGGGTTCCCGGGTCCGTATGACCAACGGTAATTCACCTTATAGGGCTTGTCGAGCACGGAATACTCGCCGAGCGGCGTAGGATATTTCGCCATGCCGGTCGCGACCAGGAACGTCCTCACGAGCCTGCCGTACTCGTAGGCGCGCAGGCGCTGCTCCGAGATGTCGACGTAGATGTACTCGGGAAGCTCCGGCCGCATCAGCGTGCCGCGGTCCGCCGGCGCGACGGCGAGCACGGCCTTGCCGTCGCTCAGCTTGCCGACAGCGATGAGCACGCCGCCGCGATACGGCTCGTCGTAGGCGAAGAAGTTGCCGACCAGCCGGCCGTTGACGTCGAAGGCGTGCACATGCGGGCCGCCTCCGCCCGCGGGGACGGCGATGATCTCGGCCTTGCCGTCGCCGTCGAGGTCGCCCGAGGCGAGATTGAGCCCGCCCTCGAAGCCGCCGGCGATGGCGAGGAAGTCCGCCGTCTTGAAGCCGTCGAAACCGGAGAACACGCGGACCGTCGCGGGCGCGTTCGCCGCGAGCGCGGTGATGATCTCGGCCCTGCCGTCGCCGTCGAGGTCACCGACCGCGACGTTGAGGCCGGCGGTCGTCGCGTCGTCGAAAGCGAAGAAGTCGCCGAGGAGCGCGCCGCGGCCGCTCCAGATCATGACGCGCGGGCCGCCCGTCGGTCCGGGCGAGGTGACGATCTCGTCCTTCCCGTCGCCGTCGAGGTCTCCGACCGCGACGTTCACGCCGCCGCGGAACTCCTGGCCATAGGGATAGAAGCCGCCGGGAGCGAGCACCTCGTGCGCGGTCGCGTCGAGCACTCGGACATGCGCGGGCATGCCGGGCCCGGAGCCGGTGACGATCTCGCCGCCGCCGTCGCCGTCGAGGTCGCCGACCGCGACGCTCACGCCGTGGCGCTCTTCGGTGCCGTAGGCCGCGAAGGAGAAGATGCTTGAGCCGTCGAGCCGCAGGGCGTTGACCATGGGCAGCGCGGACGGTGCGGCGCCGGCGACGATCTCCTGCACGCCGTCATTGCCGACGTCGCCGAACGCGAGGGAGCCGGGCTTGGCGCCGTCCACGGCCAGGGGGAACTTCAGGACCTGTTCCGGCGGCTTGGAGAGCGTCGGCCAGCGGAAAAGGGCCGCGTCCCGCTTGATGACCTTCGCCTCGATGAGGTCCGGCGCGGCCAGAACCGGGCTCGCGCTCGTGAGAACGAAGGCGGAGGCGATGAGAAAGGCCGCGTATTGACGGAAGCCTCGGACGAACATAGGCTAAGTATAGTAAAAATTCGTTCTTTTTTCAAGTGTTTTTCAGGCGTCGCGAAAATGACGCTTGAAAAAAATGCCACATGTACGCGCCGGGCGCCCGCAACGGGCCCGGAGGAAGGTGCTTCGCATGAAACCTGCCATCAAAGGCCTCCATCATGACCACGTCGACGGCAGCCGCGCCGTGCTCGACGCCCTCGACGACCTGCACCGCATCGCCGGCGAACGGTGCGCGTTCCGCACCGCCGACGAGATCCGCGAGTTCTTCCGGAACACGCACCAGGACATCGTCGCCAAGTTCTCCGCGGTGACCTCGCTCATGCAGGACGCCGAATCGCTCGCGCTCGTCGGCCGCGCTTACGGCGCCCGCCGCGCCCGCGAAGGGTATCGGTACGTCGAGGCGAAGTTCGCGCCGCAGTATCACACGGCCGGAGGCCTCACCATGGCCCAGGCCGCGGCCGCGATGTGCGACGGGCTCTGGAAAGCGCAGGAGGAACACGGCATCCGCATCCTCCCGCAGCTCTGCATCGGCCGCGAGGCCGATCCGGAGAAGGGCACGGAGATCGCCCGCATCGCGCTCGAGTACGACGGCGCCGTGGCGCTCGATCTCGCCTGCGACGAGGCGGGGCATCCGCCGGAGAAACACCTTCCGGCGTACCGGCTGACGTTCGGATCGAAGGTCCGGCGCGACTGCCATGCCGGGGAATGGGTGGCGAAGACGCCCGCCGGGACCTACCGGCAGCGATTGCTCGCCAACGTCCGCACGGCCGTGCTGCAGCTGCGCTGCGACGGCATCGGCCACGCCATCCCGCTGTGCGACGACCCCGGCCTCGTGGCCTACATGGTCGACAACGGCGTTCGCGTGTCCGGCTGTCCCCTGTCGAACCTGACGTGCAACTGCCTCGATGACGTGGCGGACCTGCGCATCGGCGAACTGCTCGACAAGGGCGTCATCTACACGCTGAATCCCGACGACGACCTGTTCCTGCCGCCCATGGACGAGGTGGTCGATCGATGCGCCGGCGCGCTGACGCCGGAGCAGCACAGGAAGCTCGAAGAGAACGTCTGGCGCGGCGCCTTCGCCGCCGACGTCCGCACGCCGTGAACCGGCGTGTTTTTTATTGTGGACCCCGGGTCAAGCCCGGGGTGACAGGGCAGAACTGTCACCCCGCACTTGATACGGGGTCCAGAAAAATAAAAGCCCGCGGAGCGGGCTGACTAACGCGGGACGAGCGGCTGGCGGACGGAACAGGTCCTTCCTCCGGCGCCGCCGCAGCAGACCAGGAACGAGATGCCGCGGCCGTTCGCCGCGGTCGCCCGCACTTCGCAGGCGGACATCTCCCCTTCGCCGCAGCCCTGCTGCCAGGCGACGGTCTGGCCGCCGTAGCGGGCGGTGATGACCGCGTCATCGAACCCGAGCGCGCGGACGGCATTGTAGACGCCGTCCTCGTCGACAGGCATCGGCGTGACAAGCCCCCAGGCGATGAGCCCGGTGACGCCGACGATGGCCGCGACGACGGCGAGCAGGGCGAAGAAAGGCTTCTTTGGCATGACGTTCCTCCTGGGAAAAGTGCTGTGCCGGCCCGAGGGACCGACGCGGGAAGGTACCACGGCGCGCCGCCCCGGTCAACGGGAAGAAAAAACCCGCCGGTCGGCGGGTCGTTCACGGAAAGTGCGGCAGCAGGTCGAGCAGCGTCGGCGCGATGACGAGCTTCGGCGCGCGGTCGCGCGTCGCCTCGATGCGCTCGATCGGATGGAAACCGCGCGAGCAGATGTACGGCGTCGCGCCCGCGGCGGCGGCCCCGAGGACGTCCTCCTCGGTGTCGCCGATGACGGCGGTGCGCTCGGGTTCGATCGACGCCTCGGTCATGAGGGCGCGGATCGCCGCGGCCTTGTCGAGCACGTCGCCGACGACCCGGAAGAACCGGTCGCCGAAGCCGCTCCTGGCCACGGCCGCGTCGAGCTTGGCGGTCGCGTAGCCGCTCGCGACGGCGAGCGGATAGCCGCGGAGGTCCAGCGCGACGACGATCTTGGCGGCGTCGGGGAACAGCCCCGGAGGCGCCCCCTTCTCCTTGAACCCCTCGGCCATGATGGCGTTGAGGTCCTTGGCCGTGACGTCCGCGGGGATGCCGCGGGGCCAGTAGAAGGACGTCATGAAGTCGGCGGCGACCTCGTGGCGGTACTCGTCGAGCGTCGGACAGGGCAGGCCGTAGTGGCGGAAGATCCGCTGCACGCCGCATTCGTAGATGTGGTGCAGGTCGTCCTGCAGCGTGCCGTTCCAATCGAAGATCACCAAGTCATGTTTTCGCATTCGTTCCTCCTTCGGAAGGTGCTGACCGCATTCCATCGGAACGCCTTTCAAAAGACAAGACCACGTGAAAAAGGGAAAAGCAAAAAGCTTAGAGGAAGGCCCATCCTCTGAACTTTTCGCTCTTCACTCTTCTCTTTTCACCTCGGTTCGGCTACCGTCTGACCGCGTTCATTGCCAAGTCGCACGCAACGAAAGGACGGGAGCAGAATGGCTTCACCTGATGATTTCAGCACGCTCGGGGAGATGTTCGAGCGGAGCGCGGACCTCTACGGCCCGCGCCCGCTGTTCGGCACCAAACGGCAGGGCGGATGGTCCTGGATGACCTACGCCGAGTTCAAGGACGCGGTCGACGCGTTCAAGAAGGCCCTCTATACGCACGGCGTCCGGCGGGGAGACCGCGTCTGCGCGATCTCAGCCAACACCGTGGAATGGGCGGCCGCGGCCTATGCCTGCTATGCGCTCGGCGCGGTCTACGTGCCGATGTACGAATCGCAGTCCGAGAAGGAATGGGCCTTCATCGTGAAGGACTCGGGCGCGAAGGTGCTGCTCACGGCGACCGAAGGGATCGGCGACCGGTACATGCAGCACGCGCCGGGCGGTCCGGTCCGCCTGCTGGGCATGGACCTCAACGTCTACCGCGCCTATCCGGGCACGCAGCTGATGCAGGACGATCCGCCTCCCCCTTCCCCCGACGACGTCGCCTGCTTCGTCTACACCTCCGGCACCACCGGCGACCCGAAAGGCGTCGTGCTCACGCACGCCAACATCATCTCGAACATCAAAGGCGTCCTCGGCCTCGGGATGATCAGCGAGGAGGACCGCAGCCTGTCGTTCCTGCCGTGGGCCCACGCCATGGGCCACACCTGCGAACTGCACGGCCTGGTCTGCATGGGCGCGTCGATCGCCATCTGCGAAGGCGTCGAGAAGATCGTCTCGAACCTCGCTGAGGTGCGTCCGACGGTGCTGTTCGCGGTCCCGAGGATCTTCAACAAGATCTACAACGGCGTCCGCAAGCAGATGGAGGAGAAACCCGAGTTCGTGCAATGGATCTTCGAAGGCGGCCTGGCCGCGGCGAAGAAGCACAAGCGCGGGTCCGCGCTGGCCATCACCGAATCGGTGAAGCTGACGCTCGCTGAGCGGATCATCTTCTCGAAGATCCGGAGGAAGTTCGGCGGCCGCCTGCGGCTCGCCGTCTCCGGCGCCGCCGCGCTCTCGCACGACGTCGCGGAGTTCATCGACGCGCTGGGCATCGAGGTCTACGAAGGCTACGGCCTCTCCGAGACCAGCCCCATCGTGAGCGTGAACTTCCCCGGCAACCGGAAGCTCGGCACGGTCGGCAAGCCCATCGCGGGCGTCCAGGTCACGCTCGACGAGAGCGCATCGGACGAGCCCGGCCAGGGCGAGCTCATCATCCGCGGACCGAACGTCATGCGCGGCTACCACGCGCGTCCCGAGGAGAGCGCCGCGGTCTTCACGCCCGACGGCGGGTTCAAGACCGGCGACCTCGGCCGCATCGACGCGGACGGGTACATCTCCATCACCGGGCGCATCAAGGAGCAGTACAAGCTGGAGAACGGCAAGTACGTGGCGCCCGCGCCGATCGAGGAGCAGCTGAAGCTCTCGCCGCTCATCGCCAACGCTATGGTCTGCGGGGCCAACAAGCCGTTCAACGTCGCGCTCATCGTCGCCGACATGGCGGCGGTCAAGGCGAAGCTCTACGGAGACCAGCCGGTCATCCCGGGCCACGCGCCCGAGACGCTGCTCGCCGACGGCCGCGTGCACGAGGCCTTCGCGGCCGAGATCGAACGCCTCACGGCGGAGATCAAGGGCTACGAGCGCATCAAGAAGTTCGCGCTCATCGCGGACGACTTCACGCAGGAGAACGGCATGCTCACGCCGACGCTCAAGCTCAAGCGCCGCAACGTGCTGGCGCGATGGGGCTCGGAGATCGAGAAGCTGTACGCGTGACGACGGACCCGGAACTTTCCGGGTCTTTTTTGTCCTGGACCCCGGCTCGCGGGCCGGGGTGACAGCATTCATTTGTCATCCCGCCTACAAAAAAATGTCACCCCGCACTTGATGCGGGGTCTCCCGCCTGTGGCGGGACCCCGCCGTCTTTGATGAGAGGAATGTGGCGGGGCAGAAAAAATAAAAACGCCCCGGGCGATGCCCGGGGCGCTGATGAGACACTGCTTTTCTCTCTTCTCTTTTCACTCTTCTCTATCGAAGCTGCACCGGCTCATCGCGGCCGCGGCGGAAGCTGTCTTCCGTGCGGTCGGACGTGACGATGTTGTACTTCGAGAGGTCGATGTGCGGGAAGCGGAACCAGACGTTCACGAACGCCGCGCGGTTGCTGTTCAGCACGACCTCGTACTGGCGCTTCTTGTCGATGAGCTGCTGCTGGTCGGCCATGAACGAGGCGCGGCCGGCGGCGATCGAGCGCTGCAGCTGCGTGTACACCTCGGGCGCGAGCTGCGGGTTGTGCTCGTGGATGAACTGGATGACCGCCTGCGAGCCGTTCTCGCCGTAGCGTCCTTCCATCGCGCCGTCGAACAGCTTCTTCAGATCGTCGGCGTACATCGACGTCACCTGCGACTGCTCGCGGAACGACTTCCACATGTTGTCGTAGTTGTTCTTGTTCTGGTCGTACTGCGCCTTGACCGCGGCCTCGAGGGAGACGCAATCGCTCCTGAAGCTGAGCGCGGTGCCGACGTAGATGACGAGGAACAGGGCGAGCACGCCGAGGCCTGCGTAGATGCCGATCTTCTTGGTTTCCATCTGAAGGACTCCTTTTTTCTTGTTCTGCGGGTTGAGGGTTCGGGACTACCACGAGCGCCGGCCATAGCCGGAGCCGTAGCGCGGGCTTCCGTCGCCGAAGGGATCGGCGACCCAGAAGTACCAGGTGAGACCGAGCGATGCGAGGCAACCCAGGACGAAGAGCAGCCAGCACGCCCACGACGGCGGCTCGATGGTCGAGCGGAGATATTCGAAGTCGGCCATGGGCCGTCGGACGAACTTGGCGCGGACCTCCTCCGCGACGACGCTCAGCACGGCGTCGCCGTCGAACGTCCTCATGCCGGCGATGCGGTCGCGGATCGCGAGCTTCACCTCCTCGTTCCTGGTCCACGACATGACGCCGGCCCAGGCGATCTCCGGGAAGTTCGGCGCGCCGATGACGACCACGAGGTCGTTCTTCTTGCCGCCGAGCCACGCTTCGCGCAGCCCTTCCAGATACGCCTGGTCGCCTTCGTTCACGACGATGACCGTGATGTTGACCTGCTTGGGAGAGCCCAGCGTCGCGTTGATCTCTGACAGCCGCGCGCTGAGGCGCTGCCGGTCAGGGACCGTGACGCCCACCGCGAGGAGCCTGTCCGCGCGGTAGTAGTCGTACACCGAAGGATACGCGGGGATCCTCCCCTGGAACCTCGCCGCCGCGCCCGTGCGCCGCAGGATGGTGTCGGGGTTCCCCTTGATGTAGTTCGTGTACGAATGCTCGACCGCGGTCGGTTCGCCGAGGTAGATGGCGTTCCATCGGGCCGGCGCCGACGAGCCGGGGCTGTTGCAGCCGTCGTGGAACACATGCTCGCCGTTCGACGAGCTCGCGTCCCAGGTCAGGTCGCCGTCCCAGCCGGTCTTGCGGCCGCCGTGGTGATAACACGTGTCGCATTCCGTGTGGCAGCTGCGATTCTTGCCGCTGCCGCTGCACACCTCGTGGCAGTCGCAGGAATACGTATGGCAGCACCGCTCACGCCCGGCCGTCTTGCTCGCGATGACGCCGTTCCAGATCTCGGTGTCCGAGGTCTGGGCGTGCAAGGCGATGAGATAGCCGACGACGATGAGCAGGACCACGACGGCTTCCTGCGCGATGAGCTCCTTCCAGGTGATGAGGCCTTTGCCGAGCAGGAGCCCCGCCAGGCCGATCAGCACCGGAACGAACAACAGTCCGAAGAGGACCATGGGCGCTCCTTTCCGTGATGCGGGTTGTGAACGTGCTTCGTCCGCGCGCACATGCGCAGGGAACACCGCAGCCTAGCAGAAAACGGCTCGGCGGTCAACGGCGGGGCGGCGATTGCCGTGCGTCCGTCATTCCGCTAATCTGCTATCCTTGATGGCACAGCGGCCCGTAGCTCAATGGTAGAGCACCACCCTTATAAGGTGGCCGTCGATGGTTCGATCCCATCCGGGCCGACCGAAGAAGATCCCGTGCGGGGTCTTTTTCTTTTTCTGCTCCAGCATTGACGCCGCCCGCTCCCGGGCCTATGCTGTCTTTTTCCGTTCTTTCCTTACGTTCGAGGAACACCATGGAAAAGGAGCAGGAAGGTTTTTGCGAGTCGTGCGCCAAGAAGCAGCGTGAGGCCGCCGATGCGGTCGCCAAGCTGTGCGGCCACCCCTCGCACGTCACCGATGCGTGCCTGTGCGTCACCTGCGCGGTGCGCCTCGGCCTTTGCCGCGGCTGCGGCATGTCTTTGGTCCAGAAGCAGAAGGCTCCCTGAACGACGTCGGCGGGCATATGCCCGCCGTGGAACGGTCGAGAATTTTCCGTTTCTTTGCGACCGTTCGCCGTGCCGCGCTAGGCAGCGCGGCCTTTTCTTATCCGCCCGAGCGGGTTATGCTGCCGCCATGAAGGCGACCTACCGCGTCGACAAAGAGGGCGCAGGAACGCGGCTCGACGCCTGGCTGGCGCAGCAGCTTCCCGGCGTTTCAAGGAGCCGGGTCCAGAAATGGATCAAGGCCGGTTCGGTGCTGCGCAACGGGGAAAAGGACACGCCGCACGCCGCCCTCGAAGAAGGCGACGAGATCGCCGTGGACGCGGTCGACGCGCCGGACGCGGACGCCCCGCTCGTCCCCCGCCATGACATCCCGCTCGAAATCGTCTACGAGGACGAACACGTGGTCGTGGTCAACAAGCCGTCCGGGCTCATCGTCCACCCCGCGGTCCCCGGCGAATCGGAAACGCTCGCGAACGCGCTCATCGCCAAATACCCGGAGATCGCCAAGATCGGCGACGCCCACGACCGCCCCGGCATCGTCCATCGCCTCGACCGCGAGGCGTCCGGCCTGCTCGTCGTCGCGCGCACGCCCGCGGCCTTCGCCAACCTCAAATCGCAGTTCCAGTCGCACGTCGTGAAGAAGGAATACGCCGTGCTCATCGACGGCGAACCGCCGCAGGACGAGGGCACCATCAGGCTGGCCATCGGACG
>DATJFD010000053.1:0-2966 GCA_035495855.1 Binatia bacterium
CGAGATGGCGGCCGCCTTCCAGCCCTGGCGCTCGGCGTAGCGCACGTACATGCGGAAGAGTTCCGCGGCGAACAGCGCCGCCTCGTCTCCGCCGACGCCGGCGCGGATCTCGACGATGGTGTTCTTCTTGTCGAGCGGGTCGGGTTCGACCAGGGCGTCTTCGAGCTCAAGCCTCACGGTCTCGAAGGCGGAACCGATGCGCGCGGCTTCCGTCTCGGCCATCGCCCGCAGCTCGGCGTCCGTTTCGCTCTCCAGCATCGTTTTCGTATCGACGGCTTCCTTTTCCAGCGCCTCGTAGCGGTCGGCGATCTCCAGGACTTCGCGCAGCTCGCTGTACTCCTGGTTGAGCGCGCGCATCTTCCGCGTATCGGAAATCACCTCCGGCTGGGACAGGAGGCTTTCGATCTCTCGGGCGCGGGCGCGCTTCTTGGCGATTTCGGCGGGGACGTTCATGGCTTCAGTATGACACACGTAAGCAAAACCCCCCGACGTGACGTCGGGGGGTCCGTCGCAGCTACTTCGCGGCTTTGGCGATCTTCTTGGCGACGCGCTTGGCGGTGCGGGCCTTCTTGCCGGTGGCCTTGGCGCCCGTGGCGGCCTTCTTGGTGGTGCGCTCCTGGAACTTCTCGACGCGGCGGGAGGTGTCGAGCAGCTTCTGCTTGCCCGTGTAGAACGGGTGGCACGCCGAGCAGAGCTCGACGTGGATCTCCTCGACGGTCGCGCCGGTCGTGAAGGTGTTGCCGCAGGCGCAGACGACCTTGGCTTCCGGGTAATATTTCGGATGGATGTCGGCTTTCATACGCAAAATAAGTATGGCGGGAGTGTAGCAGAGGCCGCCGGACTTGGCAAGGGGTTGACTTTTGGGCGGTTTCGGCGTAAGCCTGGGGCTTCCGGCATGCTGCCGGAGGCTCATTTCCAACGGAGAAAGGGTACACGTCATGCAATGGTTCAGTCCTGCGATGCTGTCGGTCTACGCGGGGGTCGCCTTCCTGGCGCTCCTCATCTTCCCCTCGATCCGGGTCATCGGCCCGACCGAGGTCGGCCTCGTCACCAAGCGCTTCGCCTTCAAGGACCTCAAGGGGCATAACCCCGTGGCCCTGGAGGGCGAGGCCGGACACCAGGCGGCCCTCCTGGCCGCCGGCTGGAACTTCAAGCTCTGGCTGCTGTACACGGTGCGCAAGTTCCCGTGGGTGCAGGTGCCGGCCGACGAGATCGCCGTGGTCATCGCCCAAGTCGGCGACGCGGTGCCGATCGGCGCCAAGTCCGCCGTCTACAAGAAGGAGTTCGGCGACTTCGACGACATCCGCGGCTTCATCGGCAGCGGCGGGCAGAAGGGCGTCCAGCGCAAGGTGCTGGCCCCCGGCACTTCGCTGCCGATCCATCCGGCCGGCTTCCTGGTCATCACCAGCAAGAAGGTCTACGGCCTGCCCGTGACCGACGAGTACCGCGACATCGAGCGCAAGCACGGCGGCCTCACGCCGCATGTCTTCGGGCTCGAACCGGATCAGCTCAAGCTGGTGCGGATCGGCCCGTCGAAGGACGACAGCGGCCGCGTGCGCGACACGATCGGAATCGTCACCGCGCTCGAAGGCAACCCGCTCTCGTCCGGCGACATCGCCTGCCGCCTCGGCGGCTTCGACGACGTCGCCGAGATGGAGAAGGGCGGCCGCACCGACGCCGACGTCATCGACGTGCTGCTCGGCAACAAGAACCAGCAGCACAACAACTACCAGGACTTCCAGGCCTTCCTGGACCACGGCGGCCGCATCGGCCTCCAGCACGATCCGCTCCTGGCCGGCGCCTACGCGCTCAACCCCTTCCTCGTGAAGGTCGACCTCGCGTGGATGCTGGTCGTCAACCAGGGCGAGGTCGCCGTCATCAAGTCGTACGTCGGCTTGCCGACGGTCGACACCTCCGGCGCCGACTTCAAGCACGGATCGATCGTCCGCCCGGGCCACCAGGGCATCTGGCAGACGCCGCTCCGCACCGGCAAGTACGCGATCAACTCGCGCTGCTACGCGCACGAGATCGTGCCGACGGCCATCCTGACGCTCAACTGGGCGGAAGCGGTCTCGAAGGCGCACAACCTCGACGCGCACCTGTCGCAGATCGTCGCCCGCAGCCGCGAAGGCTTCGAGTCGAAGATCGACCTGCAGGTCCAGATCCACGTGCCCGACACGGTCGCGCCGCGGGTGATCTCGATGGTCGGCACCATGCAGAACCTCGTCAGCGAGGTGCTGCAGGCCGCCGTCGGCAACCACTTCCGCGACACGCTCCAGGGCATGCCCGCCATCGAGTTCATCGAGACGCGCAGCGACGTCCAGGCCAAGGCCACGGACCACATCCGCACGGAGCTGGCGCGCTACGAGGTCGAGACGCTCGGCGTCTACATCCAGGACGTCCTGCCGCCCGAGCACCTGACCGACGTGCTCAAGAAGCGCGAGATCGCCAACCAGGAGATCGCGACCTACAAGATGCAGCAGTCGTCGCAGGCCGAGCGCGTCCAGATGGAGAAGGCCAAGGGCGAGGCCGACATGCAGGCCAAGCTCGCGCAGTCCAAGGTCGCCGTCGACATCGCCACCAACAACGCCAACGCCAAGAAGGCCGAGGCCGACGGCGAGTCGACCTACATCACCAAGATCGGCGCGGCCGAGGCCTCCAAGGTGGAGGCGCTGGGCCTCGCCAAGGCCAAGGGCTTCGAGAAGCAGAAGGAGGCGGTCGGCGCCCAAGCCACCGCGCTCGTCAACGCCATCCAGGCCATCGCCGACGGGCACGTCAACGTCATGCCCGAGGTGCTGGTGGTGGGCGGCGGCGGAAGCGGCGCGATGGAAGCGCTGGCCAGCGTGCTCACGCGCGCGGTCCAGGGCGGCGGCGTCGTCCCGCATCTCGGCCAGCCGGTCGCCAGCGCGGCGCCCGAGCCGCACGGCAACGGCAAGTCGCAGAGCGGCACCATCAACGGCTGACGC